>JARLHO010000011.1 GCA_031292215.1 Syntrophobacteraceae bacterium
CTCACCCACTTCCATCTCTTGGGCATTAGATCGGGACGTCCTCTTTTGCATGCTCAAAGTAGTTTTCACGGCTTTTCCTTCCCCGCCCTCTACTCTAAATTATCTGGGGGAAAGTGTCTCAGTTATATTGACACAGAGGGGATAACCACCGACATCACCCATGTAGGAATTGATCATGGTCAACGCCGAGTCAAGAGTGGTCATGGCTGACTGGGCGCTGCCAGTGGATGAGAGATCGAGACCGTTAAGATTGAGGGCCGCCGCTTTGGCGTTATTAAGCGTGATCGATATTTGGTTCCTACAGTTGACGGTGGCGCCAACCTGGAACGTGATCCCACCCGGACTCGGAAGGTTTTCGATTTGCGTTACGTCAGCGTTAAATTGAGCCGTGTAGGACTGATTGCCAACTAAATCAGAAGGATAATAGGCCTGCGCCTGTAGGTTCCAAGTAGATTTTTATCCTTGACACTAAGACTGGTAAAACCGGGACCATGGATGAAATTGCCAAGAGTGGTAGAGGCTATCTGAGCGTTTGATTGATTTTCAATCGAAAGGTTGGCGCCAACCAACATGCCGTCGTGTTGGAGTTGGTAGTCTTCGTCATTAAACTGGGATACTTGTTCACCGACAACGGCGATATTTAGCATGTTCGAAAGTGTAGCTTGAATTGTGGTATTGAATTGCGACTGATTGATGTTATCTATTGCGTAATAAGCCGATGCGGAATCAGCCCCGTTGTTCACATCCAGCCGATCGACGGCAGCAATGAGAGGAGCGTAAATTCCGGAACAATCCCCATTGATAAGTTTGAGCCCTTTATATCGCGTCGAGTTTGCGATATTGTCGATTTCGCCTGATAGGTCGCCAAACTCACTGTTCAAAGACGTCAGGTTGCTTTGAGACTGTTGCCCTGACGCTGCCTCCGTAGCGACTGCTTTCATCTTCACCATGATGTCGTTGATTTGGCTGTACCCGTCGTCTGCTGTCTGGAGCAATGACTGGGCCTGGTTGGCATTCTGTAGAGCCACCTTCGTCGCAGCGATGGACGCAATGAAGGAGTTGGCAATAGCGTAGCCCGCAGGATCGTTTTGCGAGGAATTGATCCTGAGACCCGCTGAGAGCTTCCGGAGAGACGATGATACAGCCGCATTGGTGGCGCCAAGGGTGTTCTCGATCTCCAGAGCATTCATGTTGGTGTTGATGACTAGTCCTGTCATAGTCACATCGTCCTTGATGCGCTCATCGATATCGTCAAATCTTGCGTTATTCAACTCCTTGCTGAATGGAAAATATTGCGCAAAAGCTCTATTCTCATAGAGCATTGATTCTGTATCGGCCAGTAGGCGAGCAACTTGAAACTTTTTGTGAGGCAATTTCGGTTTGGAAATACCCAAAAAATCTTCGCGCGCTCATTTTTTCTTCATCGGCAGAAAGATTGAGTTCCAAAAGGGACAGATGAAAACCGCAAGTGGCCGTCGCCCCCTTGGCTCAAGACCCCATCCCGAGCGCCACCAAACAATTGAGACCAGATTACGTTCAAGATTAGCCTGACGGGTTGCGCTTCGGGGAGTCTTTATTTAGCTCCTGAAGCCTCTTGTGAGTGGGCGCACCGGTTATCCTTACAATTCCCCCCACGTTCGCCCACTTACCCCTTAACGGAAACGCGGGAAGGGGATTGGCTCAATCGCTAAAGGGAACCATTTAAAAAATCCCCTCGGGCCCGGAGCGTCTAAGGGCTTGTCCGTAAATAAACCTTTTAGGGATTGCGCCGGATTTTGAGACTGATTTGGTCGCGACGATCGAGCAAACCGCAGGCGTAGCAGAGCTACGTCGAGGATTTTGCGATTGAGGAGCGGCCAAAGCAGGCCAAAAGCGGGATGCAAGCACAAAGGTTTTATTTACGGACAAGCCCTAAGTCGCCCCTCGGTCTTTGCCCGGATTGTTGCCCGGACTGATATGTATGGGACAGTTGTTTCTTTTTTTCCGGCTCTGGAAGTGGCAGGAGAGTAAATCCCCCCAACCCCCCTTTGCAAAAAAGAGGGGCGATCGGGCCCAGCCCTTTGCGAAAGGGGGACGATCGGGTAAGTGGGCGTATGTGTGGGTAATTGTCAAGTCTAAAAACGGGGCGGCCCCGCTCTTATGAAACTCGAAGTTTCATTCCCGTTCAAACCGCGTCCGAGGTCGTAGCGGCGGGGCTTGATGGCAACTTCGTATGTGGGAATTATTGATATTCTAGAGCCAAACTGCTATAGGTAGCCGCTCATGGCATGGTTTGAGGCAATCACGGCCGGGTTTTCCCGGCAGGTAATCAACCCTTTTTAAATTGGGCATTTGCATGAAAATAGCCGTCATAGGTGCGGGTTACGTTGGATTGGTCAGTGGGGCCTGCTTAGCCGAATTCGGCCACGAGGTCACCTGTGTTGATTATGACGAATCAAAAATTCTGCGGCTTGGCAAGGGGGAAATCCCCATCTATGAGCCCGGCCTGGAGGCGATGATCAAGAAAAACACTCAGGCGGGCCGTCTCCTTTTCACAACCCAGTACACCCCCTGCGTTCCGGAGGCGGAAGTGGTGTTTATCGCCGTGGGAACCCCGGCGTCGCGGCGAGGAGACGGCTACGCCGATCTTTCCTACGTCTACGAGGCAGCCCGCCAGATGGCGCCCTTTCTGCACGATTACACGGTGGTGATAGACAAGAGCACGGTGCCGGTGGGCACCGCCGCGCAGGTCAAAAGGATTATCTCCCAGACCAATCCTGCGGCCTCTTTTGACGTTGCGAGCAACCCCGAATTCCTGCGTGAAGGGGCAGCCATAAACGATTTCATGCGTCCGGACCGAATCGTTTTGGGAGTGGATTCCAAGAGGGCCGCAGAAGTGCTTCGCTCGGTCTACAGACCGCTCTATTTGATCGAAACCCCTTTTGTCATAACGACCATCGAAACCGCGGAACTCATAAAGTATGCGGCCAATGCCTTTCTTGCCACCAAGATCAGTTTTATAAACGAGATAGCAAACCTTTGCGAGGAAATCGGGGGCAATGTCTCGGACGTGGCAAAGGGCATAGGCCTTGATGGCAGGATAGGAAAAAAATTTCTCCATGCCGGCCCCGGCTACGGAGGCTCGTGCTTTCCCAAAGACACCCAGGCCCTTTTAAGAATTGCCCAGGAAAACGGGGTGGCCTTCCGTATAGTCGAGGCTACCATAGAAGTAAATGCCGCCCAGAAGGCGCGCATGACTCGAAAGATCCGGCAGGCTCTTGGCGGGTCCGAGGGAGGCAAAACCGTAGCTATCCTGGGCCTTGCGTTCAAGCCCGAAACAGACGATGTGAGAGATTCTCCGGCGATCACCATTATTTCAAAACTGATCGAACACGGCGCTTCGGTCCGCGCCCACGATCCGCAGGCAATGGAGGAGGCGGCCAAAATGCTGGCCGGCGTGACCTTTTGTTCCAATCCCTACGAGGCCTGCGAAGGCGCCGATGCGCTGGTGCTCATGACCGAATGGAACGAATACCGGGCCCTCGACCTCTATCGCATCAAAGGTCTGCTCAAGGCCCCCCTGTTTATAGATTTGCGAAACGTCTATCGGCCCGCCGCCATGCGGCAACTGGGATTTACCTACCAAAGCATCGGGAGAGCCACGGTAGATGGCAACGCAGTGGACATTTAAGTGCGGGCAGGTTTTTTCCGTTTTCCTGATCTGCCTGTGCGCACTCACCAGCAGAGCGAAAAGCGAGGCGCAGGAAGTTCCACAATCCTGCGCCACACACCACTTGGCCCCCCTGATCCCATTTACAGTTATCGGGACATACCCCCACGATCCCCGGGCCTTTACCCAGGGGCTGGTCTTTTTCGACGGTTTTCTCTACGAAAGCACAGGTCTTAACGGTCGATCGAGCCTTAGAAAGGTTGCGCTAAAGACCGGCTGCGTCCTGAAAGAATACGATCTGCCCGATCAATACTTCGCAGAGGGGCTCGCGCTTTGGGGCGGCTCTCTTATTCAACTCACCTGGAAGAGCGGAAAAGCATTCCAATATGGCCTTAAAAGCTTTGCCATCGAGCGGGAATTCCGCTACCCAGGGGAGGGTTGGGGCCTTACCGACGACAAAAAAAGGCTGATAATGAGCAACGGCAGCTCGAAGATTTCCTTTATCGACCCCAAGACTTTTGCCGTGGAACGCGTGACGCCCGTCCTGGACGGGGGCAGGCCGGTCCGACTCCTAAACGAACTCGAGTACATAAAGGGCGAAATCTTCGCCAACGTCTGGCACGACGACTCTATCGCGGTAATATCTCCTAAGAGCGGCGAAGTTACCGGGTGGCTCGATTTTTCGGCCCTGCGCAGCCGGTTGCCACCCAGTGCGATGGATTTAAACGGGATCGCCTACGACCCAAAAGACGACAGGATTTTTATCACCGGCAAGCTGTGGCCACTCCTGTTTGAAATCAAGCTGTCCAAACGGACAGCTCCCTCTGCCCCCCCCCCAGCCGCTAATCGTCCGAAGAGGTCCGGGCAATTGCCGAAAACCCGGTGTCCTCTACTTTCCACACTTTCCTCAGTTCGTCATAGCTCCAGGTCTGACTTATGGTGACGCTTCTTAGAATCGGGGACTCGGGGCTCCAGTACTGATAGTGCAAAGCGACACTGGCAGAGCGTCTATCTTCGGAAAACTCCATGTTTCTGAGCTCAAAGTCGGTCAGCCGGACATTGCGTTTCATCCTGTCGGTCTCCGACCAGTACTGCGCCATCCGTCCCTTTGGAACGAAAACCTGCGCGTGTTCATAGTCCTGCCACCGGATATCGCTATTAAACTGGTTGACCTCTTCTTTTAGAAGCTTTTTGACCTTCAGCTCCTCGCGCGCTCCGCCGCCGGTGGCGCAGGACACGGTGAACAGAGCAAACAGCAATAGGACTGCCGGCCTTAGCCGGCCGGTCCGTTGCGTCCGTTTCATAGCGCCTCCCAATCAAGTTAGTCTTTACGTTTTGTGTCCCCACCCGGGAAAACCTGGTCCCCTTGCGGCCCTCTCCGATGAAACTTTCCCATTCTCGCTATTTTCATACAGAACGGGGATGGCGATCAAGCGAATTCGGCTCGATTATCGGCTGCCAAAATGAGCCTCATTTCTGTATTATTCAGCAGCCCGATGGGCTAAAATGGAAAAGCAGGAATTATTCCCCCAACAGAGTGAAGTAGATGACCCAATATGTCTGGTGCAAAAATGAAGAGTGCAGGATCCCTGCGTTCAGATGTATGTTGTGCCGCTCGGACTGCTATGCGATGCGCGTGGGCAGACCGGAGGACAGACTGGGCAGTGCGCTGGAAACATTGCGAAATTCCGGGAAATTCAAGGAGCACTTTGTCATGAGACGCAAGGACGGTGGCAAGATAAATAATGGACAGCTCTCCTTTATCGAAAAGGACCAGAAAGAACAGAGCATGGAAACTGCGGAGCAAAGAGACGACAACGCTAAGAGCGCTGAAAACACCGAGAACGGCCAAAACGGTGTATTCATTCTAGACAACGGCAGGATCGAGCCGGTTTCGTCGGATTCCTTTCTGGCCTCCACTTTGTACCAGACCGTCGACTCATTTAGCGTGGAGTGCAGACTGGTAAAGCCTGAGGAACCGGGCAGCATGATTTTTGAAGGCAAAAAACCTTCCAAAAAGACCGTGCCCATCCTGGTGGGAAGAGATGGAGAATGCGTCCTTTTGAATTCCTGGGAAGAACTGGAAACAGATCCCTCCCGGCTCGCAGATGCCCGGGAGGTGCTGGGGGCTTTGCCGGTAAAGCAGGTCTTCGTATTAAAGAGAAAATAGCGTGATAGTAAGCACTAAAGAGTGAGCAAAACCCGCGCGCGGCCCCCTGTCACCTTTCGCAAATGTCGGCCACTCCCGGTCCTGCGTGATTTTTCTTAAAGCCACAGCATTGACGGTAGAGCTTCCCCGCGCCCCGTCCCCGCCCCGGGCTCTCACTCAGCCGTTTGTCGGGGCCGGCTTTGGCTCACCCCGAACCGAACATTCAAAACTCCGCGTGTCCGGGGGTTCGCGGGAAAGCAATCACTTCGCGAATATTGGGGATGCCGGTCACAAATTGCACGAGACGCTCCAGCCCCAGCCCGAAACCGGAGTGGGGGGCCGAGCCAAATTCTCGCAACTCTATGTACCAGCGGTAGTCATCGGCTGGAATCCCTTTTAGGCGCATCTGTTCGAGAAGCATTTCGAGCCGTTCTTCCCTCTGCGACCCCCCGATGATCTCCCCGGTCCCCGGAACGAGTATGTCCATTGCCGCCACGGTTTTTTCATCGTCGTTTACGCGCATGTAAAAAGGCTTAAGCGCCCTCGGGAAATCGATTATGGCAGCGGGTCCTCCAAACACCTTCTCGGTAAGATAGCGCTCGTGTTCGGCCTGAAGGTCGATGCCCCACTCCACGGGGTAGACAAACCCCTCCCTGGACCGCTTGAGGATATCGACCGCATCGGTGTAAGTAATAACCTCAAAGGAAGATTTGGCGGCGTTTTGGAGGCGCGCGGGCAACTCGGAATCGATAAAGCGGCCGAAAAACTCCACATCTTCTTCGCACTCGTTTAAGACCACTTCGACCAGGTGCCTGATAAACGCCAGGGCCACCTCCAGGTCGTCTCCCAGGTCGTGGAAGGCCATTTCGGGCTCGACCATCCAAAACTCGGCCAGGTGGCGGCTGGTGTTGGAATTTTCCGCCCGGAAAGTCGGGCCGAAAGTATAGACCTTGCCAAGGGCCAGGGCAAAGATCTCCGCCTGGAGTTGCCCGCTTACGGTAAGAAATGCGGGCCTTGCGAAAAAGTCGCCCCGGTAGGGGTCTTCGGACACACCACCGGCAAGAGGGCGGGTCGGGTCAAGGGTTGTAACGCGAAAGATTTCCCCTGCCCCTTCGCAATCGCTTGCGGTGATTATGGGCGTATGAATGTAGTGGAACCCCCGGAGCTGAAAGAACTGGTGAATCGCAAAGCTTAAACGGCTCCTGACTCTTGCCGCGGCCCCGAGCGTGTTGGTCCTTGGGCGAAGATGGGCGATCTGGCGCAAATATTCAAAGGAATGCCTCTTTTTTTGCAGCGGATACGTTGCGGGGTCCGCCGAGCCATAGAGGTGGATTCGCTCGGCCCGAAGCTCGATCCTCTGCCCTTTGCCCGGGGAAGCCGAAACGACGCCTTCGGCAAGGATCGCGCTTCCCGTGGTGACTTTTGCGAGCAGCCCGGCGTAATTTTTATCCTCTTCGGCAAGTACCTGCAGCCCTTTAAGCGTTGAGCCGTCGTTTACCTCTATGAAACAGACCCCCGCCTTGGAGTCCCGCCGTGTTTTCACCCAGCCCTGGACAATAACCGTTTTGCCCAGCCATTTTTGCTCATCTCCAAACAGGTTGGCAATCGGTACGCCTTTTTCCATAGTCCCCTTCCAATCGCAGGTAGAGTTTCGCTAAAAGACATTTCGGCCACCTCGTTTAATTATAATCGATTGCGCCTCCGTATGCATTCATGATCTAATCGGGCGAGCGCCAAGCGACTGGGCGGGACGTCTATTCCCGCTACAATTTGACCTTTTACTTCATATGGTTATCTTACAACGAAAAAGAAGGAATCTATAATTTTGGATTGCCAATTACCCCGCGTTCGAATTATACTGACAGTTTCGAGTGATTTCGGATCTCGGGCTGCCCGGCCGGTTGAAAAACCGGGCAATTGCGCTCCACCGGCGCGGGCGGCTTCTATTTTTTGTCGTAATCCCGAAGGGATAAATCTTAGAGGGGAGACCTCCTATGGCCCGGGTAACCGTTGAAGATTGTCTAAATAATGTGGACAGCCGCTTTACGCTGGTTCACCTTGCGGTCCGTCGCGTATTGCAGTTGCGACACGATTCGCTGCCAACTCTTGAAAATGAAAAAGGCAATAAAGAAGTCGTGCTGGCGCTACGAGAGATCGCTGCAGCCTCAATTACACCGGACAACATCCGCTTCTTTGATGAATCCAGGCCCGCGCCTGTCGCAGAGCCTCCTCTGCCGATCGTAGAAGCCGAGAGGACTGAACTCCAGGAGATCCTCGAAGAGGTAAGCTCCTTTGGCGCTCCCGTCGAGTACGACCCAACGGATCAATTTCTGGTGGAAGATCAGCCACAGGAGACTCCTTCGGAAGAAGAAGAGTAGATTTATCCACGGCCGCCGAGCTCTTTTGTCTCTTCGGCCGGGAGCGATCCGGTTGACAAGAATAAAAATCATGTTTACGAATAGCTGCTGAATAATCAATTCCCTGTAGGAAAGTGTTTCGGCTTCAGGAAGGTAAGCGGTTTAGATGGGTAAAAGAGATTATTACGAAGTTTTAGGCGTCGCGCGCCAGGCCGGCGAGGACGAAATCAAGAAGTCTTACCGGCAGCTTGCGCTCAAATACCATCCCGACCGCAACCCCGGGGACAAGGAAGCCGAGGAAAAATTCAAGGAAGCCGCCGAGGCCTACGAGGTGCTCCACGACTCGCAGAAGCGACAAGTCTATGACGCGTATGGCCATGAAGGTTTGCGCGGTTCAGGATTTAGCGGGTTTAGAGGTTTTGAAGACATTTTCACCTCTTTTGGAGACATTTTCCAGGATTTCTTCTCGTTTGGCGGCTTTGGCGGGCAGACTCGTCAGCGCACGGCGGAGAGGCCGGGCGACGATCTATTGGTAACGCTAACCTTGAGCTTTGAAGAGGCCGTTTCCGGAACCGAGCAGGATGTGGAAATAGACACCATGGTCGGCTGTTCTCAGTGTGGGGGAAGCGGCGCCGAACCGGGGACAAAGCTTACCGCTTGCCCGGCCTGCCAGGGTTCGGGGCAGGTGGTGCAGTCGCAGGGATTTTTCAGAATCAGCACCAGTTGCGCGCGTTGCCAGGGGACCGGCAGGGTGATGGTGTCTCCGTGCAAGCAATGCCAGGGGCAGGGGCGTTTGAGGCAAAGAAAGCGCGTCCTGGTAAAAGTGCCTGCGGGTGTGGATTCGGGGACTCGACTGAGACTGAGGGGCGAGGGCGAAAGCGGCTACCGCGGCGGCCCTACCGGCGACCTGTACGTGAGGATCGAGGTTGCGCCCCATGCCACCATGGAACGTGACGGCGACAACCTCTACACAAAGATATCGATTTCCTTTCTGCAGGCAATCCTCGGAGATACCGTCGAGCTGCCCACCCTGGATGGGGCAAAGACCCTAAATGTCGCACCGGGCACGCAACCGGGCGAAGTTGTGCGTTTTTCGGGAGAGGGTGTTCCGAGATTACGGGGATACGGCCGGGGCGACCTTTTTGTCGAAATCGAGGTGAGGATCCCCAAACAGGTCTCGCCTCGCCAGGAAGAACTGCTAAAGGAGTTCATCGAACTCGATAAGGAAAAGGACAGGCACAAGGGCATACGGTGGCCCTGGAACCGGCATAAAGAGCACGAAAAGGACGCGTTGGCCGGCGTCCATCAGGAGGCCGGCACCTCGTAGGAAAAGTATGTCACCAGCCACAGAGAAAAGACAATTCGAAGAATTCCGGGCCTCGGCTCTTTACTGCCCCGGGTGCAAAAAAGCCATGCCCGTTCGCAGCAGGCTGTTGCTCCTTCTGCCTGACGGCGAACTCCATGAGTATTTGTGCAAGAGGTGCATGACCTCCCTTGGGACAAGAACCGTCCACAACAGCCCGCAGAGCGGGATCATCACTGCGTAGAATTTCCTGGAAATACCCGACCCCCTCCTCGATTATTTTTTTTCCGCCTGGCGGCGCCTTGGCGCCGCCCGATCCGCGGATGAGGAGCGTTGGGGGGATGTAAAACCTTTACCGCAGTGATACTATAAGTATCCGTAAATGCGGAACAATCAATGAAGCACTAGCCAAAAAACTAAAATGGATATATTTAAAGCCCCTCTGTGTTCTTTTGTCCCGAAAGCGCTTGGTGGCGTACCGATCGGGACATGCTACGATGCTGCGGGAGCGAGGGTAAATTACAATGATCGAAGCCGAAGGACTGACAAAATTTTATGGTCCCCGGGGGGCCATAAAAAATGTTTCTTTTGAAATCGAAAAAGGCGAAGTGGTTGGCTTTCTGGGGCCCAACGGGGCAGGCAAATCGACTACTATCCGCATCCTTACCTGCTACATGCCCCCATCGTCGGGGACGGCCAGGGTCGAGGGGCTAGACATTTACGAGGACTCGCTGAAGATCAGGCAAAAAGTCGGTTACCTGCCTGAGAGCGTACCTCTTTACAAAGATCTCAGCGTCAACCGGTTTCTTCGCTTTGCCGCCGGAGCGAAGGGGGTGGAGGCAAAAAAAATAAACTCGGAGATAGGCCGTGTAATGTCTGCCTGCGGACTGGAAAAGACAGCCAACCGGACCATCGCCAATCTCTCGAAGGGTTTCAGGCAGCGGGTGGGGCTTGCCCAGGCGCTTGTAAACAATCCGTCGGTCCTCATCTTAGATGAGCCCACCATCGGCCTGGATCCCTCGCAGATTATCGAAATACGCCACATCATACAGGAACTTCGCGAGGATCGGACCATCCTTTTAAGCAGCCACATTCTACCGGAAGTGGCCCAGCTTTGCAGCAGGGTGCTCATCATAAACAAGGGGGAGATCATCGCCACCGGCACTCCGTCAAAGCTTACCAGCCAACTGCAGAAGAGTACCACCATCGTCGTCGAGCTTAGCGGGCCAAGCGCCGAGTTTGCCCGGGAGGTCGAAACGATGCCCGGGATCCGCACTGTCTCCCCGGTTAGTTTAAGTGGAACGAGTAAATTTGAAATAGAGACCGATCCGTCGGTTGATATGCGGTCGCAGATTGCGGCCCTGGCGGTTGCCAAGGGGTGCGGCCTGCTCGAACTCCGAGCTACTCAACTCAGCCTGGAAGATATCTTCATGCAGCTCGTAACCGAAGAGCCGCCCCTGGAGGGAGCCCAATCATGAAAGGTTTTTGGCCCGTTTATAAAAAAGAGCTCTACGGGATGTTCCTGTCGCCGATTTTCTACGTGGTGGCTTTCTTTTTTCTCCTTATCTGCGGTGTCTTTTTTAACTTTATCCTAAGACAGGTGATCATGGTCAGCTACCAGGTGGCGCAAAACCCGGAGATCGCTCGCAATGTGAGCCTTCCGTCGCTGTTTATGCGCTCTTTTCTGTGGAACATTTCCGTGATCATGCTTTTTGTAGCCCCTCTTTTGACCATGAGACTCTATGCGGAAGAACGAAAGACCGGCACAATCGAGCTGCTCTACACCTACCCGGTTACCGATCTGGCCACCGTGGCCGCAAAATTTGCCGCCTGCATGACGACATTTGCCATCCTCCTGGCTGCCACCCTGCCCGGGGTCATCATGTTGACCAATATGGCGGGATCGTCCTGGAAGCCCATTTTTTGCGGATACGGCGGTCTATTTCTTCTGGGCTGCTCGTTTATCTCCCTTGGGACCTTTGCCTCCACGCTTACCCGCAACCAAATCGTTGCCGCGGTAATTACCTTCGGGGTCCTGCTGTTGCTCTGGTTCGTGGGGCAGGCTAAAACGCAGGCAAGTCCGCTCGTTGGAACCATCCTCGGGTACATCTCGGTATCCGATCATTTTGAGGGACTGGCCAAGGGGTTGCTCGATTCAAGGGATATTTTGTTTTTTGTGGCGTTTTCGGTCTTTTTTCTATTCCTTACGCTCAGGCAGATGAGCTCGTATCGCTGGAGAGGATAACCGGGCAACGGGGTTTTTCCATCCGCGCGCCCGGATAAAATACCAGAAACCAAAGAACGACGGAGAGATTAAAATGCCGGCAAAAAACGGCCGCAAACTCAAGTGGGCTTACGGCACAAACTCGGTGGTATCGACTGTAATTTTCTTCCTGATCCTGGTTTTCATCATTCTTATCGCCCAGCAAAAACCGTGGCGGGCGGATCTTACCGGAACGAAATCTTTCACCCTGTCGCAGCAAACCCAAAAGATCTTAAAGACGATAAAGTCGCCGATATCGATCAAGATTTTCATTTCGGAAAGCGGTCCCGGCGCCCAGGGCAAAGACAAGATAAAGGACCTTCTCGACACCTACTGTTATTACAGCAAGAACGTCAAATACCAGTTCGTCGACCCCGACACCCACCCGCAGATGACCCGAAGCTACGGCGTAAAGACCTATGGAACCATGGTCCTGGAAGGGTACGGGAAAAAACAGTCCATCCAGACGGCCGATGAGCAAGACATTACCAACGCGCTCCTAAAACTTCAAAGCAAGGTTCAGGAGAAGATCTACTTTCTGAGCGGCCACGGGGAACATTCCATTAGCGCCGGTGGACGAGAGAGCTTTTCGGTCGCCAAGGCCGCGCTCGAAAAAGACTTCTACAAGGTCGCGGAATTTAACCTCCTAGAGCTTGGCGCCGTCCCCGCAGATGCCGCCGCAGTCATTATCGCCGGACCCGACAAACCCGTTCCCCAGCGGGAGCAGCAGATACTTTCGGCCTACCTGGCCGGTGGGGGCAGGGTCTTCCTGATGATAGATCCTTTGACTCAAACCGGCATGACAAATTTTCTAAAGGGCTACGGCATCGGGATCGGAGACGACGTGGTCGTCGACCGCCTAAGCCGTTTGTTTGGAGCAAGCCCGACGGTCCCCGTGGTGATGCGCTACGCAGATAGCCCGATCACCAAGGATTTCACCGAGCCCACTTTCTACCCGTATGCGAGATCGGTTTCCCCGCTAAAAAATCCGCCGGCGGGCGTTACGCTCCAAACCATTGCGGCCACATCCGCCAGCGCATGGGCGGACCGAAATCTTGACGAACTAAAAAAGGGCAAGGCAGAGTTCGATAAAACCAAAGATCTTCCCGGGCCCGTTCCGCTGGTGCTCATGGCCACCATCCAGGCCGCGCCAAAAGCGGGGGCTGCGGGAAAGCAAATCGGGGCGGCTCCGCAGGCAAAGTCCGGCAAACTCATTGTTTCCGGCAACTCGCTTTTTGCCGCCAATTCTTACTTCAATCAGTATGGAAACGGGGATTTATTCCTGAACACGGTCAGTTATCTTTGCAATCAAACCAACCTCATAACCATCCAAAGACCCGATACCAATAAGCCCTTGATGCTCACAAGCTCTCAGGCGACCTCGATTTTCTGGACGGTTCTCATCCTGGTCCCGCTCGCGGTCCTGGTTTCGGGAGTAGCCGTCTACAGGATCAGGAGGTCTCAGAGATGAAATTTCGCGCCACTGCCCTCTATTTGCTCATCTTACTGGCGATGGTAGCGGTCTATGCCGGGATCAAAGTCGAAAAGGAGAAGACGGCCAGGAAGGAAAAGGAATCCCGGCAGGTTTTCACCTTCGCCCCGGCAACTGTTAGTCAAATTGAAATCACATCGGGGCAAAACAAGGCCATTAAACTTAAAAAAGCCGGCAAATGGATGATTTCGAGCCCCATTGTTTCCGAAGTGGACACGATCCAACTGACAGGGCTTCTTTCGACCCTGCACACTCTGGAGATGGAGCGTAAAATTGGTAAGCCCGCCGGAAACCTCAAGGCCTTCGGGCTCGATTTGCCCACTTTTTCGCTCCGTTTTTTGACCGGCTCGAAATGGCGCGAACTAGATACCGGCGCACAAAACCCGGTTGGCGCCAACAGGTACGCGATGGCGGGCAAAAACGGCGAGGTCTTTTTGATTTCCAGCCAGGCCTATGACGATCTAAACAAGAACCTGACAAATCTTCGAAGAAAAGAACTTTTCTCCTGGTCGCCCGGCCAGGTCAAAACCGTTCGGATCCAGTGGAAAAACGGCGACCGGTTGGACATCGCGCGGCAGGGGGATACGAGTATCTGGAAATCGAAGAGCCGGCCCAGTCTAAAGATCAGCGCGGATAAAGTCGATAAGTTGCTCGAAGGCCTGCACTGGCTGCGAGCCGCGGATTTTTTAGCAAATGGCGCCATGCCCCCTTCACCCGATGTTGAGGTAGAGTTCCAGCTACAAGACGGGAAAACCGCCAAGTTACAGGTCGCACTCCCCGGGGCGGGGCAAAAGCAGGCGATCGCCGTTTCCTCCGAGCTCCAAGACCCCGTGCTGCTTGCCGCAAACAATCTATCCTCTCTGCCCCATTCGGAGGACTCCCTTGTCGACCGCTCGCTTCTTTCGTCCAACACCTCGGACATAAAAAAGATCTCGTGGAAGATGGCAACTTCCAGCGGAGAACTGGTTCGAATGGGAGATGCCTCGTGGGGAAAAGCGGAGGGCAAAAGCCCTCCCAAACCCCTTAAGAAGTCCTGGCCGGTCGAAAGCCTTCTCGCCTTCCTGCACGGCACGGAATATATCGCGCCCGTAACCCCGGCCGAAAAACCGCCCGGGGGGGCGCAGAACACCCTTGAGGTAACCGATGTGTTCGGGAAAAAGACTACTTTAACCTGGAGCGTATCCGCGCCCAAAAGCCCCGTCCCCGTGGATGTCTGGCTGGAAAAAGAGGGCTCGACCCTGGAGGTGACGGTACAGTCCAAAGACATCGTGCGCCTGGGCGACTCGCTTGCAAAGATTAGCCCGGCAGAAAGCCTTACGCCCAAAAAAAACGCAAAAAAATGACGATTTAGCGAAGGTAGTGCTTAGATGACGGCTGTAAGCCTTGAAAATCTCATGGTACAGCAAAAAAACCTTCAAAGCATACTCGACAATATGCTCGAAGGGATAATAGCCCACGATCTCAACCGGCGGATTTTGTTTTTTAACCGGGCGGCCGAAAAGATCACCGGCTTCTCCCGGGAGGAAGTGATCGGACGCGACTGCCACTGCGTTTTCGGATCTCCTTTTTGCGGGTCGAAGTGTTCTTTTTGCGGCCGGCCCATGGAGGCGCTCGAACATCACTGCTACACGATGAACATCTCCACTCGAACCGGGGAGCTGCGCCGCATAGAGATGTCGGTTACCGCAATGCACGATGACGAGGGCGCCTTTGTGGGCGTTCTTGCCGCTTTCCGCGATCTAACCGAAATTTTCAGCCTCCAGCTCCGCCTTGGCGAGCTCACCAGCTTTTCGGGCATAGTGGGCAAAGACCGCAAAATGGTGGAGGTCTACGATCAGATAAGAAACCTCTCGGCGACCGATTACCCGGTGCATATAACCGGGGAGACCGGGACCGGCAAAGAGCTGGTGGCCGCAGCCGTTCACAACGAAAGCGCCCGGGCGGGCGGACCGTTTGTGCCGGTAAACTGCGGCGCTCTCCCCGAAGGGCTGCTGGAAAGCGAACTGTTCGGTCATGTCAAGGGGGCCTTCTCGGGGGCCATCCGGGATAAAAAGGGGCGCTTTGAGCTTGCCAACGGAGGCACCCTTTTTCTCGACGAAGTGGCGGAGCTTCCCCGCCACATGCAGGTGAAGCTTTTGAGGGTGCTTCAGGCGGGCGCCTTCGAAAGGGTCGGAGGGGAAAAGACGATTTCCGTAGACGTTCGCATAATAAGCGCCACCAACCTGGACCTAAGACGAGAGATGGAGCGGCAGAATTTCCGAGAAGATCTCTATTACCGGCTAAGCGTAGTCCCGATTAAAATTCCCGCCCTGCGCGACCGCAAAAATGACATTCCGCTCCTGGCCGCCTATTTTTTGGAGCGGGCCGCCGAGCAGGGCCAGAAGGTCGCAAGGCTCTCCAAAGGGGCGCTGTCTCTTATGATGGACTACAGTTGGCCGGGCAACGTGCGGGAATTGCAAAACGCAATCCATTTTGCCCTGGTAAAATCCCGCGGCCCCGATATCGAAGCCGATCACCTTCCCATGGAAATGCGGCAGAGCGCCTGTTTAACTCTAAAGCCCGGGCCCAAGCCCCTTCTTACCTCGGATACGGTTTCAGCGGCCATCGCCCTGGCGGGCGGCAACCGGTCCAAGGCGGCAAAGCTTTTGGGAGTCGGCCGCGCGACCCTCTACAGGTTTATCGAAAAACAGCGGTGATGTTTTCCGGTGAGGGAAAACCGACTAGGCTGGGCTAAGCCAAGAGATCGCCCCCTTTTTTTGCAAAGCTGACAATTACCCGCACATGCGCCCACTTACCCCTTAGCGGAGACTCCCAGGAAAGAGGCTTGGCCTGATCGCCCCCCTTTTTTGCAAAGGGGGGTTGGGGGGATTTCAACCCTTTTCGTACACCACGGGGTGGTTGAGGCCGTAAGGCCGATACCCCCCGGGGTGGTTAAACAACATTGCCGCACCCCCGAGGGCTGGAACGAAAACAAGTCTTCTTTCGAAGAGACGCGAGCGGGAAAAATAATTTTCGGATGATTACAGGTGGCCGGCCTTGGAATCGGCGTTTGGTATTTTGCAGAATAAAAGGTCGGTGATTACTCTCACGCTATTTCTTCCCTCGTTTTTTGCACGGTACATCGCCGTATCGACTCGAATGAACGGGATTTCGGGGTCGGTATCGCCGGGTAAAACTTCCGTTACGCCCAGGCTCACTGTGACCGGAAAGACTCTATCCTTGAAGCTGAAATGGGTTTTTTCAATTCGGAGCCGAATCTTTTCCGCCACGATTTGCGCATTCTCCGCATTAATCCCATGGAGAATTGCTATGATTTCCTCTCCTCCATAGCGCGCAAGAAAATCTTTTTTTCTGAGGGAACCTTTTATCAGTTTTGCTGTCTCCACAAGACATTTGTCGCCGGCCCGATGACCATACTCGTCGTTTACTTTTTTGAAATGGTCAATATCTATCAGGATGAGGCTGAATGTGTCTTTGTCCTTTTGGTATCGCCTCAAGCTTTTGCGTATCTGTAAGTCATAAGCGCGTCGATTGTTTATGCCTGTCAACTCATCGAGCATTATTTCCTTTTCCAGAGTATCGGCGCGTTCTTTTACCTGGAGTATTTCCTTACTATAGGTCTTCACATTATTCTGGAGGTCAGAAATCTTCCTGTCGGCTTTTTGGAGAAGGACTGCGTCATATTTACGTTTGGCCTCTATCGCTTTGGTAATAGTGTTGAGCTTGGATGTAACCATGTTGCGTGTATCCTCCAAACTTTTACCTAAAGCGAACATATTACGTATTTCCTGAGTATCTGAAAATATTTTGTCATTGAATTCGCTGTTTGCGTCATGCGCATGCCTGTTGAGGCTTTTGTAGGACAGCACCTGCTCTTCTACTTTGTAGATGTCTTTACTTAGCTCTACCATGAAGTCGTTTGTGTAGGCCATGTACTCAAGGGACGCAGTGATAACTGAGTCCGCAATGCTGCTGATATCATTAGCGATCTTGCTTAGAGAGGCAAGTGAGCCACATTCTTTGGTTTCTTTAAGCAGTTGGCTGTATTGGCTCTCTTTTTCACCTTTAACCAATGGGGCTAGACTTTCCAGGATTTTGGAAAAGGAGTATTGGAGCCATGAAAAGTGATCAGGGGCAATTTCGTTCGCAGTCTTTTTCAACGTAGCGCATGCTATTTTCTCTCCCTGCAGGGATAGCCCCTTCTCTTTAAAATCTTCCCCCATGACTAAAAACAATGAAAGCAACTTTTCTTCCCTTGATGCCAATAACTCGCTCAAGGTAGCATTAGTCAGGGGTTTGTTTTCACTATGAAGTTGTCTTAGCGTATCGATTACCAGTTGCGATAAAAATTCGATCGTTTTCATCGATCCCTCTAAGGAAAACAGTCTTACGGCCACGGCGCCACTTCGAACAGTTGTTTTTTAAAAATCTTTTTCCGGGTATTTCCCGAAAATAGCCAGCCTGTCACGGGGTTGCCTCCATTCGGCGCTCCATTGCCCTTACAGTACAGTAAGTTAATGCGCCAGGCAAGTTCCCAAATAAGGGCCGGCAAAGCTTCGCGTTTTCCCTCCAAAAGAGTAAGTGTTCACCACAAAGCCCCATTATTTTCCTTCGTGCTCTTCGGTACGCCAGGATAAGCCTGGCCGATCTGTTCGACTGAAAGTGTCGGACATGTTAATTGCTCGTTCAACATGTAGCTGCGGCCGCTCGCGCAGGGTAACCGAACGCGGGGAGTCGGCCGGTCGGGAGGTGGAACTTCAGACAACAGGGGTGAGTCCCCCTGGACAGCGAAACCGTGAGCCCTAACGAAAGTGAACCCGATTCGGCCTCGTTACACGTAAACGGCAGTGGCCGGCCCTCCGGAGATGGCGAAGCCTGAAACCGGCGGAGAAGCAACGAGCGCATGCA
>JARLHO010000105.1 GCA_031292215.1 Syntrophobacteraceae bacterium
CCGGATGGACGTGCTGAGGCACGCCTACGCCTGTTGTCGAGCCAATAAGGGCGCACCAGGGGTGGACGGTATGACGTTCGACGATATCGAGGCGTACGGACGGGAGCGATGGCTCGGGGAATTGGCGCAAGAGCTCCAGGAGGGAATATACCGCCCCGACGCGGTAAGAAGGGTCTACATTCCGAAACCGAACGGCAAACTCAGGCCGTTGGGCATTCCGCGACTGGCCGAAAGGGTATGTCAAACGGCTGCGATGCTGGTCTTGGAGCCGATCTTCGAGGCCGATCTGCAACCGGAACAACATGCCTACCGGCGGGACCGGAATGCGCAAAGCGCCGTGCTCGAAGTGCGCGAGCTGCTGGCCTGTGGCTATAGGGATGTCGTCGACGCCGATTTGTCCGGTTATTTCGACACAATCCCGCACGCCGAACTTATGAAAAAGGATCGTGCTATATGAACAACCTCATTTGGCTTTTTAGTGCCTTGGCTGGTTTTATGATCTGGGTATCTCAAAAGCAGGTAGAAAGAAAGATGAAGATTTTTGATGATGCGGTTAATGCACTGATTCGTTATCAAAATGAAGGTGGTAGTTATGAACTTCAAAATAAACACTATAGTATAGATAAAAAGCGAAGGACTGGTCCGTATTTAACAGATGAAACAGTACTATTAATAGAACGATCTATGGCTTTGGTCTCCGAATTTTTTTCTGATGATGTGGCCTCCAATTTTATTAAATTGTTGAAATCGATACGTTTAGAATATTCAAATACGGATATTCAGGTTGGACCAGCAATTATAGGCACATTGAGTATTCCAGAGTTGAACGACGTGATTCATGATTTGAATAATGAGGTGGCTATTTCTTATATGTTTAGAAGGTTGATATGCAAGTTACTGCATTATTAAAATGATGCATTAGACATTATGCTGCATAGAATTACGAACCGAGCTACGAAATTTAGAAGGGGCTGCGGCAATGTTTGAGATTATCGTTACCATGTTGTTAGGAGTGATTGCCGTAGGTGTTCTGCTTCGGTCGGATGTCGGAGTTGGGGTTTTAGTGTGGTTGGTCCGAATTACCGTAATTTTGGCTCTCATTGCCGTGATTTGCGGCGGTGTGATTTTTATTAATCCCGTGTGGCTCAAGAGCGGCTTATTAATTTCATCTATATGCGTATTTGGATTAGTATTGCTTAAACTTGAATGCTTATGGCAAGCATGGAAATGTGAGGCGTTGCGTTACAGGATTGAAGAAGCGCGCCTTGAAGTCGAATATGATCAAATGCATCCCGTTAAATTCAATGACGTTGAGATGGAAATTCTTTATCAGTCTGACATCCTTCGAAGGCATTACGATCATGAGTGGATGCTTAGCCGTGCTCCGATAATTCTCGAAGAGATGGATAGGATTACCGCGCTATTAATATTAACACGCTGGTTATTCGGTATTAGAGTTTTTCCGCCAAGTGCATCAAGTGAGGACAAGGTGCTGTTTGCTTGGTGGATGCGAGAATGGTTGGGGAAGCCGACCTTTGATGACAGGATTGATAGAGAATATAGTATACGCTATCCTGAAGAGGCTGCGCGAGATGCAGAGCGCAGGGCAATGATAGAGGGTATGGAAGCCCACATTAGGCAGCTTGAGGCCGATGGTAAAATTTAAGTATTGGCTAAATATGCCCAACCCCTCGAAAAGGTAAAATGATGCAGCTCCCTGCAACCCGTTAAGCAAGGTTGAAAATCAAAGCATCCGGCAGCTTTCAAGAGATTGAATCTCCGGCTTTTGGCGGCGTTTGCATAACGTTCGAATTACCCGAAATCGCTTAAAACGAGCTTGAATCGAGTTTAAATAGTGCTTTAAGGTCCGGGTTGTAACGTTATGTAAACCTTGGGGGGCAGGGAGCCGGCAGACCAGGCGGGGACATCAAGCGAACGCCGGCGAAAAGTCGAAAGAGCTACCGCCCCGGGCGGAACAGATATTATAGTGTTGGGTGAACGGGACTGTGTCGCTTCCCCCCGCAGGGGCCGTTCCTTGGAGGCGGGACAATTTTTTGCGGCTGGTCGCCCATATGTTGGGGTTCCAACAATGACACTGCCGAGGATCATTTGGAATCGTTGCCGCAGGATTGATTGGTGACAGGATCAATGGGGTCGCGGCGAGGACCTCGATGTTTTTGTCACCAGCCGTTTCGGGAAGGAGACACCGATGGAATGGGAAGAAGTTGTCAAGGACCCGAGCCTTAAAGACCTACCCTTCAAGATCGAGATGAATGAATGGGGTAAAATTATGATGGCGCCGACCTCAGACCTGCATGGCTTATATCAAGGCCGTATTGTTAAGGTACTTGGCAATTTAGCCAAAGAAGGAGAAATTTCCACCGAATGCGCCGTTCAGACTGCTAAAGGCGTCAGGGTTATAGTTGCCGATGTCGCCTGGAGAAGCAGCGCATTTCTTAAAAAGCACGGAATCCGCAACCTTAAACTCCCAGAATCCCCGGAAGTCGTTGTTGTTGAAATAGAGTCTTCATCGAACACCGCCGCCGAGTTGGAAGAAAAAAGGCTGATTTATTTCGAAGTGGGCGCAAGAGAGTTTTGGCTTTGCGATGAGGATGGCAATATGCGGTTTTTCAACCCCCAAGGGGAACTGAAAAGAAGCGAGTTCTTTGGGGAATTTCCGGAACATATCGAGATCGACATCGCCCAGTAGATTTGTCAATGGTGGTCCAGTCCGAGGAACTGAACCCTATGAAAAGCGCCGATACCACCAAGAAAACGCCAAATAAACACGACTGGGAACGCTTCGACGCCATGACCGAAGCGCAACGCCATGTTGCTGCCTCGAGCGATCCCGACGCGCAGCCCATTACACCTGAGATGAAAAACTCATGAAGCGCACGCCGCAGGTGACAGTCATTCGGCGCGCGCTTGGTCTTAGCCAAAAAGGGTTTGCGGCGCGATTCCATATCCCGCTCGGCACGCTTCGCGATTGGGAGAAAAACCGCAAAGAGCCTGATGCGGCAGCACATGCCTACCTTGTCGTTATTGCCCGCAACCCCGAGGCCGTGAGCGAGGCACTGCAACCTCAACCCGCCTAACAAGAATTCGCGGCGCGATTGGAATAGCGCATAAATCAAGATTTATGACACTCCGAAGTTCACCTATTCACCTTGTTTGAATTTTCAAGCCGGCCGACCTTGTTGATCATATCAGGAACCGACCTCCGTGCACTCCGTGGGCGGGCACTTTTGCAGTAGCTCCTCGAGTCGCTGCGTCCTTGCCGTTTCCTTTCATCCCGGCCAACTTGAGAGCGAAAACACAATCGACCGCCGGCGCACTCGGACCCCGGCATATGATGACGCGTGAAAAGGCCAACTTCGCTTACATTGGCAGGATAAAGTTCCACGTACGAATAAAAAAAACCCAAGTACTATGGGAAGTACGTGGGTTTTTTAAAGCTCTGCCAAAATGTTTATGGGACCAGCTCTAATACGATATTTTCCCCGGCCCTGCGACCGGGGGAAAGGTACCAATGCGGCTCTTTACGTCGACTGCACGGTTATTTTCTTCGGTTTTGCCGCCTCGGCCTTGGGCAGCACGAGTTTTAAAACCCCCTCTTTTATCGATGCCTCAATTTTTCCGCGATCGATGTCGCTTGAGAGGGTAAACTGCCTGTAGTAATCTCCATAGGTGAATTCCTTAAAGATCACTTTGCCCTTCAGTTCTTGCTGGGGAACCGTCCCGCGGATCGTAAGCTGGTCCGAATCGAGATCTATGTCGATTTTATCTATCGGAACGCCCGGCATGTCGGCTAGAAGGGTCAGCGCATTTTCCGATTCATAGATGTCTACTGCGGGGATAAACACCGGAAAGTCGCGGGTGCTTTCCCCGCCCGCCTGCACAGCCTTTTTTTCCTCGATCTGCAAATCCGTTTCAGCCATGGTCGCCTCCTGTCAAAACCGTCGCTATTGACCGTTGATCGTTATTTTTCTGGGCTTTACGTGTTCGGGCTTGGGCAAGACGAGCTTTAGCAGTCCGTCCTTGCATTCCGCCTTCACAGCTTCCGCATTGACGTCCTCGGGAAGAGTTAGAGCCTTTCGGAAACTGCCCCATTTACGCTCCCTGCGATGGTAATTTACTTCCTGGGCCTCTTCAGGTTTGCGTTCACCGCTTAGGGTAAGGGTTCTGCCCACAACCGATATTTCGAGGTCTTCGGCTTTTATTCCCGGAATTTCCGCCTCCACGTAAATCTTATCCTCGTCTTCGGTAACGATGAGCGGAGGAAATACGCCCGAAGACGCCGCAGTCTCGGTTCCTCCGGAAAATACGGAAAGAAGACGGTCCATTTGCCGGCGCGCCCTTTCGAAGTCTTCCATCGCTCCGGGTAAATCGGGCCAGCGCCAGTTAGGGTATCTAAAAATCGCCATGGGTTTACCTCCTCTTTGAGGGTGAGTATAAAGATTTTTCCCGTTAGCAGCCACAAACTAAGACTGCTAATTAATTGTGTCAACATGCGGAAAAAGTGTTTTCGCCACCAAGTGCGCAAAGAAGGGGGATGGAAGATAAAAAGCTCCTGTTTTTAACCATTTATGAGCTTGCAATTACCTGCGCCTGCGCCCACCTACCTCCTTGGCGAAGAACCGCGAGAAGGGGCTCGGTTCAATCGCAGGTGGGGGGATGGGATAAAAATCCGTCCATGTCCCTTAAAGGATTTTATGAAATCCCCCCAACCCCCCTTAGCAAAAAAGGGGGGCGATCGGGCCCAGCCCTTTGCGAAAGGGGGGCGATTTAGCCTGACCCCCTCATACGCCCGACTGGGCAAATCTCTAGAATCCGCATGTTCAACACCGCTCTTTTTGCGTATAAATAGCGTTGAAGGGAAAAAGAGCATGCAGGTAGAGCCGGATCTTGGTCCAATCAGTTCGAAGGATAAGGCGGGAGGCGCAAGGCCACTGAAAATCGCCCTTGTATTTTCTCCGGCGCTCTTTCCTACTAGCCCTCCGCTTGGAATCGCAAGCCTTAAGGCTTGGCTTCGATCGGCAGGATGTGGGGAAACCCTTGAGGTGCGAAATTTCGACCTGAACCTTGCTTATTTCGAGCAGGCCGTCCGGTGGCTGGGAGATGGACGGCTGCAAATGAGCCTGCGGAAAATGAGCGCGGAGACGACCGCCCGAAAAGTGCGGGCTGCGGTTGACTTTTTCCGTGGCAAAGAGGGTGAGTCGTCATTCTATGATCTGAATTCATACAATGAACATGCCGCCATCTATTCCGGATTTAGTTCGGTTCTAAACGGGCTTTTCGATAATTTTGCGCGAAAGCTCCTTCTCGGACTCCCCGGGCCAGTCCTGGCCGTAGGATTTTTCGAAGAACTGCTCGGGCCTCTAAAGGCTTTCGAACCCGATCTCGCCGGTTTTTCCATTCTTTTTAGCCAGCAACTTTTTTTTGCCCTTGCACTCGCCAAGCTTTGCAAGGGATGGGGAGGACCCGCGAAGGTAGCGTTCGGGGGCGCCACCTTTTCGGTTATGCCCGATCCGGCTCTTCTCCTCGGGGATATCCCGGTTCCTGTGGGGGGCGGGCGGGACACAGTGGACGGCGCAAGGCTAATCGATTATCTGATCGTGGGGGAAGGGGAAAAGGGATTGGAGGCGCTGGCGAAATCGGCCCTTTGTCCCGACGGGAGCGTTCCGGGTCTTATGCATAGAAAAGATGGGAAAATAAGGAAAAACCCGCCTCAGGGCATATCGGATCTCGATACGCTTCCCCTTCCGGACTTTTCCGATACGAATCCTGGCCGCTACCACTCGCCGGCGCCCGTTTTGCCCTATCTCTCTTCTCGCGGATGTCCCTGGAGACGGTGTGCTTTCTGCACGCATCAAAAGAGTTATCTGGACTACCGGGAGGAGAGTGCGGCAGCCACCGCGAGACGGCTTTTCGAGCTTAAGGAACAGTATGGGACAACACATTTTTGCCTGGTTGACGAGATGGTGTATCCTCGAAGGCTGGAGAAGATTTCCGGGGAGTTGCTGCAAAGGAATGCGAAAGTGTTCTTTTCCGCCTACGCCAAGCCTTCCGGATTTTCTTTGCCCCTTTTCGAAAAGGCTCACAGCTCCGGGCTTCGCCTCCTTCTGTGGGGGGTCGAATCGGCAAGCCAGCGCGTGCTGGACCTCATGGGCAAGGGCACAAAGGCCGAGGAGGCCCAAACCATACTTTGCTCCGCCCGCAAGGCCGGCCTGTGGAACCTGCTGTTCGTAATCTTTGGCTTTCCAACCGAGACCAAAGCCGAGTGGCTGACCACTCTCGATTTCCTCGATTCCTGCCGGGAGTCGGTTCATGCGCTTTCCCGTTCCCGCTTTATTTTGCTCGAAGGCTCGAAGGTATATCTCGACCCCAAACGCTACTCCATCAACCGTATAATCGACCGGCCTCAAAGAGACCCGGTCTCCATAGCCTACGACTATGAGGTAGGGGAGGGGCTAACGGTGGAAGAGGCCTCCGTCCTGTTTCGGGAGAGCCTCGCGCGCCTTTCGGGCGCCGGGCGCTCTCCCTGGTTCGCTCAATTTAGGGAACACATGTTGCTGTATGCTTCCAACCCGCCTTCCGAAACGATTAGCTCAAATCCTCCGGCTGCGGGGTAAAGGACGCGAGGTTTCCAATCCCGAGACTGTTCTCATACCGGGCGATTGTTTGGAGTGTTTCATCGAAGCCGTTTTGGCCGAGGAATTCGGTTTCGGCCCCCTGGAGATCGGAGCTTAGCCGATCGTACGATGTGGCGGGAACAACTGAGTGAAGCAGGGGGAAAAGGGCCGTATCTTCCCACGATGCGTGCGCCTGGGACATTCGGGCCAGGAGGTGGAGCATGTTGGCAGTCTTGCGCTGGTTTTCCCGGTCTTTTGGCGAAAAATTGGCGCTAAGCGGCTTTAAGATCTCTATCAACCGAAAGGCTGCCGCGTGCTGTTGGCGGAGCACCGCGATGAGCTCCGAGGTATTCGGTGAAGCTGCGAAGACCGGAAAGACAAATTTTTCCTCCATCAACTGGTGGCAATCGATCATGAAAGAGCCAACGATTTCGACGGCGCCTCGAACTGTTTCGGGTTGGATATCCGTCTGAGCGTTTATTCCATCCTTTATCTTGCTCATTACGGCCAGGGCCCGGCGGGTGACTCCGTGTTGGCGTTCGAGGAGCTCGATTGCCGCGCCGGCGTATTCCACGGGACGGACCGACTCGGGCTTAGAGGCGGACTTGGAGCATCCCTGCGCCAAACCCGCGCCGGCGGCCCCGGCCAGAATCAAAAAATTCCGTCTGGAAAGAGGGTTTTTAGAATACATTGATTCTCCAGGAAAATATTGGTGTAATAATATCGAAGGTAAGCCGGCGGGCGAAGGCGCTCTTCGGGAGGGGGGCCGGAGATCGTTCGCCTCACTACGTAAACAAGGTCGTTTGAGTAATGGATTTGAATCTATCTGTCAACAAGCTTGATTCGACCATCGTCTCCAGCCGTTACAGTTAAAGGGCCATGATCAGCGTAATAATTCCTACATTTAACCGGGCAAAACTCATTTTGGAGGCGGTTCGCTCCGTTCTCGATCAAAAGGGCGTTGGTGAAAAGGTCGAGGTCATAGTGGTCGACGACGGATCGACGGATGGAAGCGGGGAGGCGCTGGAAGCCGTAGCCGGTGACATAGACTACGTCCGGTGCGACCACTCGGGGGTCAGCGCGGCTAGAAATCTTGGCATCTCGAGGTCCCGGGGCGAATGGATCGCGTTTCTGGATTCGGACGATCTTTGGCTTCCGGGAAAGCTTTGTGAACAGATGAAATTTTTTGCCGCTCATCCAGATATCCTGTTATGCCAGACAGAAGAGATCTGGATGAGAAACGGAAAACGGATAAACGCTAAAAAATATCACAGAAAGCCTGGCGGATACTGCTTTTCGCTGCTGCTCGAAAGGTGCCTCGTAAGTCCTTCGGCCGTTGTCATCCATCGAAAACTATTTGATTTCGCGGGGCTTTTCGACGAATCCCTGCCGGCTTGCGAAGACTACGATCTGTGGCTTAGAATCGGTTGCCGCTTTCCATTGGGCCTGGTCGAAAGACCCCTGGTCATAAAGCGGGGCGGCCATGCGGACCAGCTCTCGGCAACCATTGAAAACCTTGACAGGTACCGTATCGAGGCCATCGTAAAGGTGATCCGGTCCGGGCGGCTAAGCGCCGAGCAGATATGGGCGGCTGAGAAGATACTCGAAGAAAAGCGCAGGATTTATTGCAACGGGTGCCGAAAACGGGGGAATTTGGCCGAGGTGTCCAGGGTTGAAGCGCTTTCACCGATTCACCGATTCCCAATTGGCTTGCCTTTTGCCTTTGGCTCCTTCTATAATGTCCTGGAGCGACCTCACAGGGAATTCAGCGTGCAACGAACCGAGACGAAAGGGGACGATATGCTTTTCATGGCAATATTTAGTTACTCTCCCGAGGATAGAAATCTGGTCATAGAACGTGGAATGGGATCGGATAAATCGACGGGAGTAAAAGTCACCGGCGAGTGGTTCGATATATCCGGCCACAGGGTGTTTAGGTTGTTTGAGGCCGACGACGATGCGCATCTTGCCGCGTCCGTATTTGGCTGGAGCGATCTGGGCGTAACCGAGATCATTCCCGTCATGGAAACGGAAAAAGCGTTGAAGCTGCTGAAAAAATCTGGGAAAAAGTCCTGAAAAAGAATTTTCCGCCCAGGGTGAACAATCCTCCCGGTCCTGTCTGTTTGGGCCTGGAGGATTTTTTGTTTATTCCCGCAACGGGTATAGGCGGTGGTAAATGAGGTGGGCATAGAGAGAAAAGAAATGTTGGGGCCGATACGAAACATTTCGGAAGAGTTTCTCAAGGCCTTTTGCGAACGGGTTGCCTCGGGGGAAGGCGCATTGGGGGATCCCGAGGACCGAAAGTTTTTCATTCGCCTTATGTCCAAAATAGACCGGGACCTTTTGGCCTGGCTTTTCGAGAAAAGATTTCCCCTGCGTCCCTTTGTGGATAGCATCGATCCGAAAAGATTATTTCCGGGTGCGGCCGAGCCCTCCCTGGCCCTCAGGAAAAGATGGAGGCTCCTTAAAAAACGGTTGCGCTGTCCGGGTGGTGAGGGCCGCGAGTTGCCTTCGGCCCAAAGCGAAGGGCTCGATGCGAACAAGCCGCGCGCTTTGGATACCACGGTGGCCGACCTTGGGCCCCTGGTGAGTTTTAGCGGGCGAGCCGAACGCGTTGGCGCCGCGTGGAGAACCCACGGGATGGCGGTTACCGCTGGACCTGCCACGGCTTTTGCCCGGTTTTCCCCTGTGATGAAGCATCTCTACTGGGGAGGGGCCGGAAGCCGAAAGATCGCTTTCTGGGAAAGGCTCGTTTCCTGCCAGGCCCTGGAGCTAACGCAGATCAGGCGGCTTGCCCATGATGTGAGTAGACGCACCGGCCGCGTGGTGCTTAGCTGGCACAATGCCTCGGTGGGAGCGGCCGGGGGGTGGGGTTTCGAAAACCCCGCGCTTGGCGGCGGTAATGGCTGCGAGGTGCTAAAGGAGGCTGCAAGGATTCGTAAATCCCTGGATCTCGCTTCGGCCATGCAACTGTGGTCGCTGAGGATCAAACGGCTGTTTGGCCCCGTGTTGTCCAGCCGGGAATCGGGGGCTTCGGAGCCGGATAAATACGAATGGCGGGGACCCCTTGCCCTTCACCAGCGCTTATCGCGCCCGGAGATCTTAGCCGGGGTGCAAAGAAGCGGCAAATCGTGGGCCGAGGGTCTTAGCCTGCTTTTTGCCCTTGCAAACCAGGGCCGGCGGATGCTCGACTCCGGCGCAGTCGACTCCCTGGTCCTGCCCTGGATAGACAAGTTTTTCATCTCCTCTAGAAGGCAGGCCGATGTCGAATACCTCGAGCGACTACTCCGATTCGTAGCGACAAATATCGAGAGCCCGCTAATCCTTTTTTGGGATGACACGCCCCACGCCATAGCGCCAAGTCTTGGACTCGCTCTCAGTCGCATGGCCGATGCGGGTCTTCCCTTCCGGGGCATTGGCTTATTTAATGCCTCCCTATCCGAAGGGCACGGCGCCGAACGTGAGAAGGCCCTCTCAATCATATCCGAAGAATATCCGCAAAAAGCGCTTTTTGCCCTTCGCCCGATGAAAGAAAGACATTGTCCCGGGGCATATCGACGGATTTTCGAAGAGTTAGACGAAAGCTTTTTTTTAAACTACGATTCGTCCTGGAAAGATAACCTGGCTTTTCTCTATGCGGGAACGCTGGTTTTCCCCCTGCTTGGGACCCAGACGGAGATGGAATCCCTGTCCCCCTGGATCGTCACGGAGGGGAAACGGTATGGCTTTGGCGCATGGTTTAGGCGAAGTCTTCGTCACGTTTGTCTCGGGAAAAGTCATGAGGCGTCCAGCCCAATCGATCTTAAGTATTGTGCGTGGGCTAACCTGCTCTGAGCGCTAATCCTGGCGTTTTTTAATTCTCTTCTTGCTTTATCTTTTTGAATATTGGAAAAAGTCTTATAGTACCGATATGTTCGGTGATGGATGGGGCGGGGGAGGAATGTTCGCTGGAATGGAAATAATGGCATGGTGAATTTCAGGAAGGCTCGTGAACGGATGGTGGAAGTCCAGGTAATGGGGCGAGGCGTTCACGACGAGCGGGTCCTCGAGGCCATGCTGAAGGTGCCAAGGCATCTTTTCGTGGACGAGGCGCTTCGGGATCAGGCCTACAGTGATCACCCTCTGCCCATTGCGGAAAATCAGACCATTTCTCAGCCCTACATTGTGGGTCTCATGACCGAGAGCCTCGAGTTAAAAGGCACAGAGAAGGTCCTGGAGATTGGAACGGGTTCGGGTTATCAGACGGCGGTTCTTGCCGAACTGGTCGGCAGGGTTTTTTCGATCGAGCGTTATCCCGACCTTGGCTACCGGGCAAATTCGATACTACGAAAGCTAGGGTACGATAACGTCATAATTCGGGTAGGCGATGGTTCTCTTGGCTGGCCCGACGATGCTCCCTTCGACGGAATCATCGTAACGGCCGGTACGCCAACGATTCCTCAGCCGCTCGTCGATCAGCTTGTCATGGGTGGCGCACTGATTGTTCCGGTCGGCGACATGACTGCCCAGGAACTCATCCTGGTCAGGCGCGTGGCCGAGGGAATCAAAAAGACTAACCTGGGCGGGGTTCGGTTCGTGAACCTGGTGGGGAAATGGGGATGGAAAGAATAGCGATCGGAAGTCCAATTATTGGGGTGATAGGGCGCGGGATCAGGCAGCCGGAGTTGACGGCGGTGGCCGAGGAGGTCGGTCGTGAAATCGCGCGCAAGGGGGCGGTGCTTGTCTGCGGGGGGCTTGGCGGCGTAATGACCGAGGCGGCCCGCGGCGCAAAGGAGATCGGGGGCATTACTCTCGGAATTCTTCCCGGCCCCACAACGGGGGATGCAAACGAGTTTATCGATTTTCCAATAGCCACGAACATGGGTGCTGCGCGCAACTCGATCATAGTACACACCGCGGATGTTCTGATCGCGATAGGGGGCGGCTACGGGACCCTCTCGGAGATAGCGCTGGCGCTAAAGCTCGGAAAAGGTGTGGTGGCGCTTCAGCCGACCTATCAGATTGCGGGGGTGATACTGGCCCATACGCCGGTCGGGGCCGTTGACGAGGCGCTGACGCTCGTAGAGCTTGGCCGCACGCCGCCGATAATCACCGAAAGCGAGTCTTAGCGATAAATGGGTGGTTGTATTGAAAAAAAAGATATCTGAGCGCGGTTTGAAAAAAAATGTTCGAAAAGGCGGAGTTAAAGCCGCTCCGGCCTCCGGCGCTGTTGGCAGCGGGGGCCCGGATGTCGAGCAACTCCTCCAGGAAAACGAAGCCCTGCGAAAAGAACTTGCCGCCGTGCTTGCCAACGCCCTGGAAAACGAAAAAATCTGGAGGCATTTTGCGGCCATCGAGCGGGTGCTGTTTAGAACTCGCGACACGGAGCGTCTCATAGACGAACTGCTGCGGGAAATAAAGGAGCGGTTCCAGACGGGTCTTTTAGTGTTGTTTCTCTCTTACCCCGAGGTCCTGGACAGGTTTTTCCATGGCGAGTCGCCAATGAGCCAGGAGACCGCTCCCAAGACCTGGATTTCCCCCCTGGACGGCGAATCGGCCCGGGCGCTTTTCGGGCCGGCGCTAAAGCCCATACTATTTGCCGCCGAAAGAAACGGCTATCCCCCGATGCTCTCGCAGAGCGGAACCACGCTGCGTTCGGGAGCGCTTATCCCCTTGAAGATCGGCGATATCCTGTTTGGAGCTCTTCTGCTCGGCAGCCCGGACCCCGGAAGATATGACCCGGAGGATGGAACCGATTTGCTGGAGCAACTCGGAGTAAATATCTCGTTATCGCTCGATAACTGCCTCACCTATGAAAAGGTTCGCGATTTCGCGGTAAAAGATCAGTTGACCGGGTTTTTAAATTTTTTCCAGATCCACACGATCCTCGAAAAGGAATTCAGAAAGGCGCGCCGCTCGGGCGCTGCTCTTTCGGTGCTCGTGGTCGATCTCAACTTCGTCCAGGACTGGGACGAGTCGGGCAGCGGAATGGAAGTGCTAAAGCATTCGGCCCGCCTGCTCGAAGATATTTTGCCGGGTGATCGCTGCTTTATGGGCCGGTACGGAAGCGATGAGTTCCTGATCGTGTTTCCGGGTGTTCCCGAAGAGGAAGCGCGCGAGGTCATCCCGTATATTTCCTCGACCATGAGAAAGTCGCCCTACCGGGAAGGCAACACCGCGACCATTATTACTACGGCCATCGGTGTTGGCGCCATCGACGAACGGTCGACAGGGGCCCAGGACCTGGTGGATGCGGCATGCGCCGAGCTGCTGAAAAAAAAGTAAAGGCAAAAAAGCGGCTTCCGGACTCCGGGCGGGTGTGTTCTTGGGTGGATTAATCTTTTCAGCGGGAATTTCGGCAGAACCAATAGGGGTTCGAAGGCCCTTCTGGATATTCGATATAGCGCTCGGCCCAAAGCGACCAAAGCAGAACAGGGTCATAAAAAAAAATCAGAAAAATTGCCAAGAACCTGCATTCCATCCACTTCACTTCGTAGCTGAGACGACCGTCAGGATTGGGGTCTGGA
>JARLHO010000106.1 GCA_031292215.1 Syntrophobacteraceae bacterium
AAGGGGGTTGGGGGGATTTACTCTCCAGCCGCTTGCAATGACGCGCATGGACCGGCTGGGCTCGCTCGCCCCCCTTATTTGCAACTTTGCCAAAGGAGATAGGTGGGCGCATGTGTGGGTAATTGTCAGTTCGAAAAAAAAGGGGGGCGATTGAGCCAAGCCCCTTTACTAAATTACTGCTCATGCGCTTAGGGCAAACAATATTTAAGCGCCCCGGCGCCCTATAGCTCAGTTTGCGAATTTCTCTTACGACACAGTCTCTTCGCTCCACCCATCCTACGATTCACCACGTCCGGCTGGAAAGCAGGATGCCGGAACGGCCGCAAACCATGCAAAATATTATTCCCTTCGCGGATCAAAGTATTAGCCCTTCGCGCCTTCGCGTCTTCGCGTGACATGGCTCACGTCTATTCTCTCCCTGTAAGAAGCGGCCGATCGCGCAGATCCGCGAAAAGAGCCGGCCTTTTTGTGGTAAAATAAAACATCGGCCTCTTTCTCCAGCCAACCTTCATTCGTAATTTTTCTAGAGCGGTGGATTTAGTGTGGTCCTGGGAGGGGTGACGAAAACCTGCAAAGGAGAAAATCTATGCAACTGGGAATGATCGGGGCCGGGCGAATGGGCGCCAATATGGCGCTGCGCTTGATCAGGGCCGGACACGAGTGTATCATGTGTGACCGCGATGCCGGATCGTTAAAAAAGGTAGTGGACAAGGGCGCAAAGGGCGTAACGGATCTGCGGGAATTTGTCGGGCTGTTGTCGGCCCCGCGCGCGGTGTGGCTGATGGTGCCCGCAGCCGCGGTGGACAAGGTGCTGGAGGAGGTGGCGCCGCTGCTTGCACCGGGAGATGTGGTGGTGGAAGGCGGCAACTCTTTCTACCAGGACGACATCCGCAGGGCGGCTGTCTTGAAGGAAAAGGGCATGGAATACGTAGACGTCGGCGTCTCCGGCGGGGTCTGGGGGCTGGAGCGGGGCTACTGCATGATGATCGGCGGCAAGGCCGAAGCGATCGAGCGGTTGGACCCCGTTTTCAAGGCGCTTTCGCCGGGACCGGGCGATGTCCCGCGCACTCCCGGCCGTGAAGGACCGGCGACTCCGGCCGAAAACGGCTACCTGCACTGCGGCCCCAACGGCGCCGGACATTTTGTGAAAATGGTCCACAATGGGATAGAGTACGGCATGATGGCCGCCATCGCGGAAGGAATGAACATCCTCAAAAATGGAGACATCGGGAGCCGTGGGGGGGCAGTGGACGCGGAGACCGCGCCGCTACGCCGCCCGGAGTTTTATCAGTACGACTTTCCTTTGCCCGACATTTCGGAGGTGTGGCGGCGCGGAAGCGTTATCGGTTCCTGGCTTCTGGATTTGACGGCTGGAGCTCTTTTTAAAAACCCGGATCTTACCGGGTTTGCCGGACGCGTGTCCGATTCCGGCGAAGGGCGCTGGACACTCCAGGCGGCAATCGACGAAGGCGTTCCGGCCCCGGTGATCGGATCGGCGCTTTTTAGCCGTTTTAGTTCGAGGGGGATGGACGATTTCGCCGATAAGGTCCTCTCGGCCATGCGGTGGGAATTTGGCGGCCACCGGGAAAAGGATTGAGATTGAAGGAAAAAGCGATGACCGATGGTTTAGGACTAACGAAAACGCAATCGTGGCAAGCACTTAAGACCCATCATGAACAGATGGGCCAAGCTAGCCTGAGGCAGCTCTTTGCCGAAGACCCCACACGGGGTGAGAGCTTTTGCGCCGAAGGCGCATCCATCTTCCTCGATTATTCCAAGAACCGTATTACGGCCAAAACCTTGTCCCTGCTGGTGGCCCTTGCCCGCGAGCGCGGCCTGGAAGCCAGGCGGGACGCGATGTTTCGGGGCGAAAAGATTAACATAACCGAAAATCGGGCGGTGTTGCACACGGCCTTGCGCGCCCCCCGGTCCGCCTCCATCCTTGTAGACGGCCGCGACGTGGTCCCCGATGTCCACGCCGTGCTGGACCGCATGGAGGGCTTCGCCGAGCGGGTTCGAGACGGCCGTTGGCGGGGCTGCACGGGGAAATCCATCGAAAACGTCATAAACATCGGCATCGGCGGCTCCTACCTTGGCCCGGAGATGGCCTATCTCGCGCTTTGCCCCTTTAGCCGGCAAACCATGAACTTCAGATTTGTCTCAAACGTCGATGGCGCAGACTTTACGGAAGCCGTCCGGGGCCTTGACCCTGCCCGGACCCTCTTTGTGATCTCCTCCAAGACCTTTACAACGCTTGAAACCATGACCAACGCCATGACCGCGCGGCAGTGGCTGGTCGAATCCCTTGGCCGTGAGGACGCCGTATCCTCCCATTTCGTAGCCGTTTCCACCAACGCCGCCAAGGTCGGCGAATTTGGCATCGACACCGCCAACATGTTCGGTTTCTGGGACTGGGTAGGCGGCCGCTACTCCATGGATTCGGCCATAGGGCTTTCGACAATGCTGGCTATTGGACCCGAAAACTTTAAGGAGATGCTGGCTGGCTTTCATGCCATGGACGAACACTTCCGCGCAGCTCCCATCGAAAAGAACCTCCCGGCGCTCATGGGGCTTCTAACGGTTTGGTACAATAACTTTTTCGGCGCCCAGACCATCGGCGTCATGCCCTACGCCTCGGGTCTCAAACGTTTCCCCGCCTACCTCCAGCAGCTCCAGATGGAAAGTAACGGCAAGCACGTCGACCTCGACGGCCGCTTTGTCGACTACCAAACCGGCCCCATTATCTGGGGCGAACCCGGAACCGATGCGCAGCATTCTTTCTACCAGCTCATCCACCAGGGCGCAAAGCTCATACCCTGCGACCTCATCGGTTTTTGCCGCCCTCTTAGCCCACTTTCCCACCATCACGACCTCCTTATGGCCAACATGTTCGCCCAGGCGGAAGCGATGGCCTTCGGAAAAACCGCTGAGGAGCTCGCCGCCGAGGGTTCCCCCGCTTTTCAAACGCCTTTTCGCGTTTGCAACGGCAACCAGCCCACCAACGTGATTTTGGCCGAAGCCCTGACGCCAAAGACATTGGGCAGCCTGGTCGCCCTGTACGAACACAACGTTTTCACCCAGGGCGTTGTCTGGAACATCGATTCCTTCGACCAGTGGGGCGTGGAGCTGGGCAAGGTTCTGGCAAACCGAATCATACCCGAGCTGGTCTCCGATACGGCGCCGCAGCTCGACCACGACAGCTCTACCAACGCGCTCATCCAACGCTATCGCGGCCTTAAGGGCGCCAACCGATGATAGAGGCTCGCTCCATGGCAAACATTTCCGTCTTCCCGGATAGCGAGAGCCTGGTCGCGGGCGCGGCGGATTTAATCATCCGCTCTGCCGCGCAAGCCATGGCCAGGCACGGTCGCTTTACACTCGCCCTCGCTGGCGGGGATACTCCGCGGCCGGTCTACGCCCGGTTGGCCGGAGCCGATTGTCTGAAGGAAATCGACTGGTCAAGGGTCTTTATCTTTTTTGGAGACGAGCGGTGCGTTCCGCCCTACGACCCGCGCAGCAACTACCTTATGGCGAGAACGGTTTTACTCGACAAGGCCCCGATTCCACGCCCCAACATTTACCGCATCCACGGCGAAGAAGAACCGGAAAAAGCCGCCAAGGACTACGAGGGAGCTCTTCGCCACGTCTTGGGAGAAGATGCGCTATCCGATGGGCCGCCATCCGTTGGCCTTGACCTGGTCCTTCTCGGCATGGGCGATAACGGACACACCGCCTCGCTATTCCCGGGACTGGCCGCGGTGACCGAAACAAAGCGATGGGTCATGGCCGCCTACGTCGAAGTCGCCTCCATGTGGCGCATCACGATGACCCCGGTGGTCATAAATGCCGCCCGCCAGGTGGTATTCCTGGTGTCTGGGGCAAAAAAGGCCCACATGGTAAAGCGCGTGCTCGATGGGCCCTCTGAGCCCGTTGTGCTCCCGGCCCGGGCAGTCCGGCCGGCCTCCGGAGAACTGCTCTGGCTTTTGGACAAGCCGGCGGCAGCCGAGCTAAGGATCGACTCATGACCCCCGCTGCCTTTTCCCCCGATACCCTGGCCCGCTTCAAACAGGAAGCCGCCGAGTATGCTGTCCAATTCATCCGCTCCGGGATGACAATCGGCCTTGGCACGGGTTCTACCGCCGCTTTCGCGGTCCGCCGCATTGCGCGGTTGTACGCAAACGGCGGCCTTTGCGATATCGCCGTATTCGCAACATCCCGCGGCGTATGGCGGGAGGCAGAAGGCCTTGGCCTTCCGATGGTCTCGGAAGAGCTGCCCCGCGAGATCGATGTCACAATTGACGGCGCAGACGAGGTCGATCCCCGATTGAACCTCATAAAAGGGGGGGGCGGTGCGCTTTTGCGCGAAAAGATCGCGGCCCAGGCCAGCCGCCGCGAGATTATAATAGTAGACGAGGTCAAAATGTCGCCTGTATTGGGTACGCGTTGGCCGGTTCCAGTCGAGGTGATGCCCTTCGGCTGGCGGTCCCAGGAGCGCTACCTCTTTTCCCTTGGCGCAGAACCCGTGCTCCGGACCGCATCCGGTGGCGCCCCGTTTCGAACCGACCAGGGCAACCTTATCCTTGACTGCGGCTTCGGGCCCATCGCCAACCTCGAAGAGCTGGCGCAAAAACTCGAATCCCGGGCAGGCATCGTCGACCACGGCCTCTTTTTGAACCTGGCAAGCGACCTTATCGTCGCCGGCCCGGGGGGCATTAAGCATGTAAAGGCAGTGACTAGTGAATAGTGAATGGAAAAAACACCCCGGTCCCTGCTCACTAATCACCACTCACTATTCACTATTCACCAGTCACCACTCATCACGAGGTGCCCATTGAGTATTTCGCCTTATGCCGGAAAAGCCGCCGAACGGTGGATGCTAACCAATATTCCACGCCTTATAACCGCTTACTTCGTAAACCGCCCCGACCCTGCGGTTCCGGAACACCGGGTCGCCTTCGGAACATCCGGCCACAGGGGATCGTCGCTTGACAATTCTTTTAACGAACATCATATCCTGGCGATCAGCCAGGCCATTTGCCTCTACCGCCGGGAGCAGGGGATCGACGGGCCGCTTTTTTTGGGCGTAGACACCCATGCGCTCTCCGAGCCCGCTTTCGCCACCGCTCTGGAAGTCCTTGCCGCAGGCGGCGTAAATGTCATGCTCGATTCTGCCGGCGGGTACACGCCTACCCCGGTTATCTCGCATGCTATTCTCACCTATAACCGGGGGCGCGCCCGGGGACTCTCCGACGGCATCGTCATCACTCCGTCCCACAACCCGCCGCGCTTTGGCGGCTTCAAATACAATCCGCCCCGCGGCGGACCAGCCGGCGCCGAGGTGACCCGGTGGATCGAACAGCGGGCAAACGGCATTCTTTCCGATGGCCTGCGCGATGTGTCGAGGATCCCGTTTGAACGCGCACTGAAAGTGGAAACCACCCACAGACACGATTACATCGACTCCTATGTAGGCGACCTTCCCTCGGTTGTCGACATGAAGCTCATTGGAGAGAGCCGTGTCCGCCTCGGGGCCGATCCGCTGGGAGGGGCCAGTGTGGCCTACTACGACGCCATCGCCGAGCGCTATCGCCTGGCTCTCGATGTGGTAAGTCACGATATCGACCCGACCTTTCGCTTCATGACCGTTGACTGGGACGGTGAAATCCGCATGGACCCGTCATCGAGCTATGCCATGGCGAAAATGATCGATCTAAGGGAGCGCTTCGACGTCGCCTTTGCAAGCGATGCGGATGCTGATCGCCACGGGATAGTGAGCCGCAGCCAGGGGCTGATGCCCCCCAATAACTACCTGGCCGTGGCCATCGACTACCTGTTCGCCAGCCGTACCCACTGGCCGCAAGCGGCCGGGGTCGGAAAAACCGTTGTGAGCAGCGCGATGATCGACCGAGTGGCGGCCCGGATGAACAGAAAACTGGTGGAAGTCCCGGTCGGGTTCAAGTGGTTTGTAGACGGACTCCTCGACAGCTCCCTCGGCTTTGGGGGCGAGGAGTCCGCCGGCGCCTCCTTCCTGCGAACCGACGGCAGTGTCTGGACAACGGATAAAGACGGGATAATCCCCAACCTGCTCGCAGCGGAGATAACCGCCCGAACGGGCAAAGACCCGGGCGAGCACTATCTCGAACTGATCGCCGAGTTGGGCGCGACCCACTACACGCGAGTCGATGCCCCCGCAACACAGGAGCAGAAGGCGAAGCTCGCCAAATTATCCCCCGACGCCGTAAGGGAATCGGATCTGGCGGGAGATCCCATTACGGCAAGACTCGTCAACGCCCCGGGCAACAACGCCCCCATTGGCGGGCTAAAAGTTGTGAGCGCCGGCGGCTGGTTTGCAGCGCGCCCGTCGGGCACCGAGGACATATATAAGATTTACGCCGAGAGCTTTAAAGATGAGAAACACCTTGAGGCGCTCGTGGGCGAGGCCCGCCGCATCGTAGACAATGCCATGGGGGGATGAACCCCACAGCCTGGTAGAAGGTCTGCGACCTCGCCGTATTTCCCATTGCCATCCAGTATTGCAGTGGGCATAATCCAGTTATTGGAGGGCACGAAGCGATACTTACGCTCCTTGCCTCCGTGATACGATTTGAGGAGAGGTCTCATGAAAGCATATGAGTATTTTGCTGAAATATTGCCGGACGGGCGCCTGTCTCTTCCCGACGATCTCAGGCAAACATTGAAACCGGACGCGAAAGTGAGGGTAATGCTTCTTCTGGAAGATGACGATAGCATGTGGGAAAAGTTTACCACTTCAGAGTTCATGGAGGGGTACGCAGAAAAAGATTCCATGTATGACACCCTATAGATTTGGCGATATTGTCCTCATTGGCTTCCCCCATTCCGACATGCGCGGGATTTAGTCTGTCCCTTCCGCCATCGACGGGATTGGAACGTATCCAAATCCGGATGGCCCCCTACCCCTGGCCCTATGCTCCCTTGCCGGCTTTTTTAAAAATCGCGGCGATCCTATCGGCCGTAAACTCCGATGCCCCGCAGTTGCTGTCTAGAACCAAACGGGCCGCGCGGCCCAGGGCCACTCGCTTTTCCTCGTCTTCGAGCAGCCCGACAAATGTGTCGGTTAGCTCCTCGATCTGTGCCTGCCTGTCGGAAGGCCCTGCCTGGATTTGCACTACCGCGCCGCTTGCTAGAAAGTCCTTGGCCGTCTGCCGGAAATTCTCCATCGAAGGCCCGATTACGATCGGCTTGGCATGCCATGCCGGCTCGAGGATGTTTTGGCCTCCGTGCGCAATCAGTGTCCCGCCGACAAAGGCGATGTCAGCAAACCGGTAGGCTGTGGCAAGCTCTCCGATCGAATCGAGAAGCAATACTTGCGCCCCCGCGCCCGAGGATTTTTCCGAGCGCCTTCTGAGCGTAAAACCGGCGCGAAGAGCCAGCTCGGCTACTCCAGAAAACCTTTCCGGATGCCTTGGCGCAAGAAGAAGCCTCGTACCCGCGAGCCCCGGCAAAAGCCTCACCCGGCCCAGCACATCGAGCAGCACCTGCTCTTCGCCTTCATGCGTGCTGCCCGCAACTATCACAGGGCCAGCGCTGGGCGATATCCCTAGGGCCTCGCCGAGCAACCCGTAAATTTTTTCCCCCTCTTGCTCTCCGGACGCTCCCTTGTCATACTTCATGTTGCCGCTAACGATCACCTTGCCCGAAGGCGCCCCAAGCGATTCGATCCGCCGGGCGTCCTCTTCGGACTGCATCAGAAAAGCCGCATAGCTTGCGAATACCTTTCGCATCACGGGACGCACAAATCGGTATGACCGAGCGGACTTAATTGAAATACGGCCATTTGCCATAACGACTGGAATGGACCTTTTGTGCGCCTGGCGCAAAAGGTTGGGCCAGATTTCGGTATCCGTTATCACGATGACCGTTGGCCGGATGAATCTAAGAAAACGTTTGCACACCCATCCGAGATCGAGCGGAAAATAGAAAGTGTTGCCCTCGCCATAAATCGAAAACCGGCGCCGGGCTACTTCCTGACCGGTCTTGGTAACTGTCGAGAAGACAAGGCGCGCTTCGGGGATACGGTGGTGGAGCTCTTTTACCAAAGGTTCGATGCTCAACGTCTCGCCAACGGAACAGGTATGGAACCAGATAGTCGCCCGCCCGTCGAAGCGCAGGATTTCCGGAAGATTTCCAAACCGTTGGGCAACTCCCTGCCTATATTTTCCGTGGCGCAGCGCCCTGTAGAGAAAAACCGGCGTCATGAACGCGATCCATACGCTTAGAACCAGGCTGTAGAGAAAAAACATTATTTCGCCTCAGCCCCGGACAACATTAGGTTTACCCGCTGCAGATCGGCCTCGGTGTCAACCCCCACCGTATCGTATGGGGTTTCGATCACGTGAATTGCCACACCGTTTTGTAAAAAGCGCAACTGTTCGAGCTTTTCCACTGATTCCAGGAACGATTCGGGAAGAGAGTGAAAAAGTGCGAGCGCCTCCCGTGTGTACGCATAGATGCCTATGTGCTTGTAGCGTTTGACCGCCCCCGCGCCGTCCCGGTCAAAAGGAATCGGGTGGCGCGAAAAATAGAGCGCCCGCCCGAAATTGTCGACTACGACCTTTACGACATTCGGATCCCTTGCCGCAGCCTCATCAATTGCGACCTTAAGGGTAGAAACCCTGGCCTCTGCGGTAAAAAAAGGTTTGACCACGGCCTCGATGTGATCCGGGCGCACTGTTGGCTCATCTCCCTGGATATTTACGTACACATCGGCTTCGACACGCTCCATCGCCTCCCTTAGCCGGTCGGTGCCCGACGCATGGATGCCGGTTAGCATGACCGGGATGGCTTCCCGTCGACAGTACTGCACCACGAGATCACTGTCGGTTGCCACCAGCAGATCGGACAACACCCTGGATTTACTGGCGTTTTTGTAAACCCGGTAGAGCATCGGCTTACCGGCGATATCTCGCAACACCTTGCCCGGAAGGCGGGTGGAATCGTACCGCGCCGGTATTACCCCTAGAATCTTCAAATCGCCCTCCTTACCAAAAAGATTTAAGCGCTTCTACTATTAATTTTCAAAAGGTGTCAACAGCGGCGTGTCGCCGCAGACGGGTTGCCAAGCCCCGACCTGCCCGACTGGCTGCGCCGGCGGCAGTTCGGACGACAGTCCGCACCGACTGCCCGCTCTTATGAAACTTGATTTGGAAAACCGGCTAAAAATTCGCCGCAGAGCCAATGTAGGTTGGGCTAAGCGCAGCGCAGCCCAACAAATT
>JARLHO010000107.1 GCA_031292215.1 Syntrophobacteraceae bacterium
AAATTAAACCTAAAGGCCCGTTCTTGTCGGGTCAACCGATGCCCTGTAACTGGCACTCCGGTTGACCCATGCTCTGCTCTTTTAAGATACAAGGTTGGGCTAAGCGCAGCGCAGCCCAACAAATTAATCGTATAGGAAACTCCAAGTTTCATCTCGTTCAAACCGCATCCCCGGAGGCGGCGGCCCCGCTTATATAAAACTTCAGCGGCGTGTCGCCGAAGACGGGTTGCCAAGCCCCGACCTGCCCGACAGGCTGCGCCGGCGGCAGCTCGGACGACAGTCCGCACCGCCTGCCCGCTCCTATGAAACTTCAATACGGGGCGCCGCAGCTTTTTTCCAGAAAAGAATACCCCGGTTTTCTTTGCACGCTAAATTTGAACTGACGCCCAAACTGAAAAGAGCAACCGTGGGGTCGGTAGAGCCCGAAAGAGCAAGATACCGGTTTTCCCCGGCCTTTGCTCTTCTTCGTGACGAATCGGTTATTAAATGCTATATAAGAAAGATTACAGCCGAAACATATATTCGAATTTTACGGATCGTGAGGCTGGCCTGCAAGGCTATACTCCCCCGCCCTGCGCAGGCAGGGTAGGCGTAAACGTTGTCATGCCCGCCGATAAATTTAAGGATGAAAACCGGTGCAGGTAAAATGATCGACTTTCACAGCCATATACTGCCCCATCTCGACGACGGCCCCCCGGATTGGGAGGAAAGCCTCCAAATGGCAAGAATCGCCGTCGAAGACTCCATTTCGGCGATGGTGTGCACTCCCCATCTGTCGCCTGTTTTTCCGGACAACAACCGCTCGGTGGTGATGGCAGCGGTCGAACAATTCCGCATAAGACTACAGGAGGCGGCAATCCCTCTCCAAGTCTATCCCGGCACGGAGTTGGCCATCGACTCGGATCTTCCCGAAAAAATCCTGGCCAATGAGGTATTGACCGTTAACGACAACCATAGCGTCGCCCTGATTGAAATGCCTGTCGATAGCATTGACCACAATATCGGAAGGTTTTTCTGGAACGTGCAGTCAAGCGGCGTTGACATTGTTCTGGCCCACCCCGAGAGAAACCTCTTCCTGATGAAAAACCAGTCGATGCTGGTGGAATGGATTCAGAGGGGCGTCATGGTCCAGATCACCGCCTCCGCCGTCGCAGGCAGGATGGGGCCACGCATAAAAGATTTTTGCATAAGCCTGCTCGAGCGCCAAATGGTGCACCTGGTGGCCTCCGATTCTCACGGCCCCCACAGAAGAAGGCCCGTGCTCTCCGGAGCGCGAGACGTCGTCGAGTCGATAACAGGCAAAGAGGAGGCGCACAAGATCTTTTGTGAGAACCCCCAACAGCTCGTGCTGGGAATTGTCCCCGACCTGGCGCCCCCTGTAGCACTCAGGAAAACGTCTTTCCTGCGGCGCATGTTATTCCGGTAGACCAGACTCCGGTTTTCAACCACGGCACTGCCTTACCGCCTCCACGACAGCCTTGGCATTATCGACCGTCAATCCGTGGTGGACGGGCAGGGCAAGGATCGTTTGAGCCGTTTTTTCCGTAACCGGAAGGTTCGAGAGGCCATAAAGTTTTTCAAAAACGGGCTGCTGATGCAAACCGCGCGGATAGTGCACGCCGCTCGCCACCCCTTTTTCCTGTAACCTTTCAGCCAAACAGTCACGGCTGCACCCGAATTCATCCGGATCGACCAAAACGCAATACTGATGCCAGGCGTGAGTTCCCTGCCCGGAAATTTTCTGTGCCCTGATGCCCCGCAGGCCCGCGAGGCCGGCCGACAAGATGTGCGCATTCGCCCTCCTTTGGGCGAGCATCTCCTCTAGCCGGAGGAGCTGCCTGCGTCCGATGGCGGCCTCCACGTCGGTCATCCTGTAATTGAACCCCAGGACGGTATGACAGTACTTGCCCGATTCCCCGTGGCTGCGCAGCAGCCGCATTCTTTCGGCGTAGTCCCCGTTATTTGTGCATATCATCCCCCCCTCCCCCACGAACATGTTCTTTGAGGGATAAAAGGAGTAGCATACAAAATCGCCAAAAGAGCCGACGTCGCGTTTTCCCCAGGAGGCGCCGTGGGCCTGGGCGGCATCCCAGACCACGATCAGGTTGTTACGGGCCGCAAATTCGCCGACGGCCTCCGCATCGACGGGATTTCCAAAAAGATGGACGGGAGCGATAGCTCGTGTGCGCTCCGTAATGCGCCTTTGGGCATCGCCCAGATCGATTAGAAACGTTTCGGGGTCGATGTCGCAAAAAATCGGCCGCCCGCCGCTCATGGCGACCATCGAACCTGTGGCCATGAAGGTAAACGATGGCACGAGGACCTCGTCGCCGGGTTGTAAAAACGACATGTAGGCCAAATGCAGGGAAGCCGTGCCGTTGGCGCACGTAAGAGCGTGGCCAGCACCCACCATGGAGGCGAATTCGCGCTCGAAAGCCTCGCACTGACCATTCTGGCGAAGGTTTCCGGATCGCAGCACATCCACTGCGGCCTGTATTTCCTCCTCAGTTAATTTCACTTCGGAAACTTCTATTCTACTCACGGTGTAAATCCTCCAATCGGAGAACGCTATGACAGAATTCGCAAAATATCGCCAGCAAAAAGCGCCCCTTTGCTGCCTCGCAGAACTCGCGGCAAGGCGCCTGATGGCGGGGGAAATCTTTTCCGGCCGCCACATCCCCTCGGGTGCTGTTTGCACGCAGTTAAAAACTCTTATAACCGATGAGCCTGAAGAAGCTCCGATTATACGGTTTGGTCACCCCGGCGGTTTTAAACCGGCTCAAGGACGCCACCAGGCTCTTGAAGTTTTGGAACTGCTCAGTCGGAAATAAATTTCTTCCTTGAAAGTCCACGCCTCCGTAATGGATACTGCGGGATGAAAGGAGAGAGCAGATGCGATTTCGAAAATCGGGAAAAATTGTCGATAATTTATACCATCTGGGCGCCGAGGAATCCGGGGTCTACGCGCTGCGGGGAGACCATGGCACAGCCCTTATAAGCGGTGGGATGAGCTACATTCTTCCCGGGGTCCTTTCCCAGATGCAGGAGTTTGGAATCGACCCCTCGGAGATCACTACCCTTTTGATCCTCCATTCACACTTCGACCACGTGGGGATCGTCCCCTATTTTGCAAGAAAATACCCGGCCATCAACGTAATTGCCTCCGAAGCGGCGATAGCGACCTTCCAAAAGCCTAAGGCAATCGAGTATATAAACCGCTACAACGTCCTAAACGCCGGAAACCGGGTGGAAACTCTTTCGGACTTTGACCTGGAGTGGCGCTCGGACATAGTGGCAAAGCCGGTCAGGCAAGGCGATGTCATCGACCTTGGCGGATTTATACTAGAGATTTTCGAAACTCCCGGCCACTCGAACTGTTCCATTTCAGCCTATGAGCCAAACCACAAAATCCTCTTTGCCTCCGATGCCGTGGGCATCCCCTTTGCCGATAGGCTTTTTCCGGCCATGAACACGAACATCGACCAGTTTCTGGCAAGCCTCGCAAAGTTAAAGCCGCTCGAAGTCCACCTGTTTTGCGCCGATCACTACGGCTTTATTACCGGGGAGGAGGCCCGAACCGTCGTCTCCGGTACAATCCGGGAAGCGTTGAGCATGCGGGCCGTTCTTACCGAGCTCTTAAGAAAAAACGGCTCGGATATCGACGCGGCGGCCAGGCAGGGCGCCTCCTTTACCTACGAGCAAATGCCCGGCTACTTCCTTGCTCCCGAAATTCTGGAAGGAGTCCTGAGACAAACACTCAAATACATCGTCAAAACCTCAGTGATTGATCAGTGAAAAGTGGTGACCGGGGCGCCGTTACCCGATCACCATTCACTATTTACCACTTACCACTCACCATTGACTGCACCGCTAGAACCCGAATTCGGACAGAAGCGAATCGACTTCGTCTTGCGAATGGACCGCATTTTCCGAAACCCCGTGCACCGGACCGTAGAGTTCGTCGACGACTTTCTTTGGTCCCGTGGTTTCCTTGACTCCGAAGGTCCGGATCAGGCCGACCAGCCTGCCCTCGATATCCTTTAGCAGTTTGGTGATCTTTTGGATGACCTGGCCGCTCAGATCCTGGAAGTCCTGGGCGGACATGATGATATTGAGATCCGAGCGGTGCCCCGCGATGATCTCGTCGACGGCGTCAAGCGTCTTAGAGGATTCCGCGAGCTTTTCTCCCGCCGAATCCCCTATGGCTTTCAACCCCCCGAGGATCTCCCGCAGCCGTAGGACGTGGCCCTTTTCAAGCGTTAGCCGCGCCTGGATGGCTTCCACTTGATCAAGGGTTGTCAGGGCGGACTTTTCCGTCATCTCGAGGATGTGTTCGAGGCGATTGCCCGAGTCGGGGATCTTATCCTCGACGATCTCCTGGAGGGAGGGGTCAAGAGTATTTAGAAAACCGCCTATCGAGTCGTGGAGTCCCCTGGCCAGAGTCCCGATTTCTTTATATAGCCCCATGTCGGCTTTTGGCTGATCGGCCAGTTTTAGCAGTATCCCCTGTGCAGTCTCCATGTCGGCGTTGGAAAATGCCTCTATGAAGTCGTTGACATTGGTCACCACGGTTTCGACCGTGGCTTCTTCTATGGCTCGAAATGATCCCGAAGTCATGAGCTGCCCATCGGAGAGGAGCTTTTCAATTTTGCGCAGGGTCTCGGCGGACCCCGTAAAGGTGACCTTGAATGTCCTTGCGCAGTGTTCATCGGAATCAATTGTTAGCTCGCCTCCCAAATTCCCGATCATCTCCTTAAGACGTCCCAGATCGCCGTCCTCACCACTTTCCTCCCCCCCCCCCGGCGCCGCTTCCACAATCCCTGCGGCCTCCTGCCCGGGCTCGACCTCCGATGCGCTTTCACCCGTCGCCTCCGTTTGGCCCCGGGGCGGGCTCAACAGTTCCGATATCTCCTCCAGGCCGATTTCATTCTCGGCCTTGCCCTTCTTTAGACCTTCCAGCCCCTCTATCACCGAGCCGATCGCAAATCCGAACGTGACAATGGAGTCCATGCCGCCCGAGGAGAAGTCGTTTGAAAGAAATGTCTCCAGTTCGACCCCGGCCTTCTCCAAACCGCCCAGACCGAGCATGGCCGCCGTTGCATGAAAGGACACGAGGGCCCGGCGAGACTTTTCCATCTCCTTTGCGCTCTCCCCGTTGCCCATGGCGGCGACACCCTCTTCGGCTTCCCGTAGAAGCCTTACAAGCTCATCCCAATCCTGCGTTTCCAGCTCGATCATTTTGAACTTTCCTCGTATAGGCTGATTATCCCTTTGACATCGATTATCAGTGCAATCTTGCCATCTCCCAGTATCGCGCCCCCCGAGATCCCGGGCAGTTGCGCGAAAAGACTTCCAAGGCTTTTGATTACGACTTCCTGCCGGCCCACGATCTCATCGGCTAAAAGACAATAGGAATTTTGCCCCTCGATCACCACCAGAAGAAGCGCTTCCCAAGGATCGCGATGTTTGGGCTCTTCATTGAAATAATTGTGCAAACGGATGAGCGGCATGATGGAATCTCTTACCTTTACCAGCTCGCCTTTCCCATGCACGGTAAAATAGGCCTCCCGCGGAACTTTTAGCGATTCCTTAAGAGCAATGGTGGGCACAATGTATCGCTCGGCGCCGATTTGCACGATCATCCCGTCGATAATGGCCATAGTTAGGGGCAGCTTCATATGAAAAGAGGTCCCCCGGCCCTGCTTGGTCGATATGTCGATCTTGCCGCGGAGCCGCTCGACGCACTTTTTTACAACGTCCATTCCAACGCCCCGCCCGGACACATCGGTTACTTTGTCATTTGTCGAAAACCCGGGGTGAAAGATCAGCTCGTATGCCGCCTTATCGTCTAACTGATCGGGTCCGCCTATTATCCCGCGCGATACCGCCTTTTCCCGAATCCTTGCGGCGTCGAGCCCTCGCCCGTCGTCTTCGATGTCAATTACAATGTTACCGCCCTTTTGTTCGGCGGAAACAGTTATCGTACCCGCCGGGCTCTTCCCCGCTTTTACTCTCAAATCCGGCGTTTCGATCCCGTGGTCCACCGAATTTCTGATCATATGCACAAGCGGTTCATATATTTCTTCGACCATATTGCGGTCTATTTCGGTATCCTCGCCGTTCATCTTTAATAGTGCTTCTTTACCCGATTTTTTCGAAAGATCGCGGACCAGCCGGATCATTTTCTGGAAAGTATTCTTGATCGGGACCATGCGCATCGACATGCTTATTCGCTGTATTTCGGCCGTAATCCTGTTTAGCTGACTGCAGTCCTTCTGGAGTTTTTGATCCTTTATCATTTGAATTTCCGGGTTCTGGAGCACCATCGATTGTGCGATAACCAGCTCCCCGACCATATCCACAAGGTTGTCGAGCTTACGGGTGTCGATCCGGACAGATTGGGAGGTTTCGATATTGTGGCGCTGTTCGCGCAAAGCCTTGGACACTTCCCGGGGGCTGGCGATCCCTTCCTCTATTAGCGCCTCGCCAAATTTCCTTCCCTCAGCTTTACTCTTTTGAGCAATATCGGGCAGAGTCTCATCTTCTAGGACCCCGTGCTCGACAAGGATTTCTCCGACCTTTCTTACCGGGATTCCCGCACCTACCGCCGGCTCGCCGTTAAAGGCCTTGACCTTCTTTAGAAAATTCTTTACTACCGGCGAAGCCGCTTTGCGGCCGCTCTGGTCCTTTTCCAGCTCCTCGAGCAGCCCTTTTAGAATATCGGTAGCCACAAGGACTATGTCGATCAGCGCGTCGGTCACCGCCAGCTTCCCGGCCCGCGCCAAATCCAGAAGGTTCTCCACCTCGTGGCTAAGCTCGTGGATTTCCAACAGGTTTAGAAAACCCGCCACCCCCTTTATGCTGTGAAAGGGCCGGAATACCGCGTTTATCGCCTCGGTGTCTTCCGGGTTGGTCTCAAGGCCCAGCATGTTCATCTCAATCGAGGAAAGATGCTCTTTGGCTTCCTCGATAAAATCCTTTAGAAGCTCAGGGTCCTGCATCTCGGCAAATTCTGGCTCCCCGAGATACGCGACATCGTCGCCCGCCACGGCCTCCGGCTGGCCGGAAACCACGCCGGAATCTGAGTCGCCCGCCATCGAGGCGAAAAAATCCTCCTCCACGGTTGCGGATGCGCTCTGCTCTGCCGCCTCCGGTGCTCCGCCCAGTAAAACTTCCTCCGCGCCCGAAGGGTTCCCCAGAGAACCGAGCAACTGTTGAATCCTTAGCCAGTCGCTGTTCGGATCGGGGGATTCCTCCAAGATCAGCCGTTTAAAAATCAGCCTCACCTTTTGGATTATTGCCCCCAGCGGCCCTGCCGATCCGTTTTGCCCTTCGAGCTCATCGAGAATGTTCAGGCATTCCCCTATCCCTGCAAGGTCATCCGGACCGTCAATCACACCATTGACGAGACGGTCGATTATTGTTTCCATTACTATCCCCGGTTCGATAAGTAACGCTTGTTAATCCCCTGATACATGCCCGACCGCTTAGCGAGGGACAATTTTTCCCAGCTTCTCTTCGAGGGTCGCAGCCGTGAATGGCTTTACAATGTAGTTGCTGACCTTCGCCTTTACCGCTTCCATTATGTTTTCTTTCTGCGCTTCGGCAGTAACCATCAAAAACGGAGTGTTCTTTATCTTATCGTTTGCGCGGACCTCCTTTAGAAGCTCTAGACCCGTCATCCTGGGCATATTCCAATCCGAGACTATCAAATCGATTTTCGTTGTCTTCAGGACCTCCAGGGCCGCCAATCCATCCTCGGCTTCTATTACGCTTTGAAAATCGAGGTCGCGCAGAATCTTTCGCACTATGCGCCGCATCGTGACAAAATCGTCAACTACGAGCACTGTAAGGTCCTTGTAAGCCATGTATTGCGGTACCTCCCTATCGCCTTACCTGCGACACCGCGCAGTCAAGATCACCTTTTTCCGAATTGAGAAAGTTCATCATACTACGGGGAATGTCCTGCAAAGATGCAATCTTGTCAACCCCGCCAAGACGAATCGCCTCCTTAGGCATCCCGAACACAACGCAACTCGCCTCATCCTGGGCCACGGTGTACGCACCCGCTTTTTTCATCTCCAGCATCCCTGCGGCGCCATCCTTGCCCATACCCGTAAGTATTACCCCAACCGCATTGGACCCCGCAAAGCGCGCAACGGAATGGAAAAGAACGTCCACCGACGGACGCTGGTGGAAAACAAGCGGGCCGGTTCCCACCTCAACGCTATAGGTGCCTCCCACACGTTTTAGCACCATGTGAAAGTTGCCGGGAGCTATCAACGCCGTGCCGGGAAGCACCGAATCCCCGTCCCTGGCCTCCCGCACCTCGATACGGCACAAATCGTTTAATCTGTTTGCAAAAGTCGTCGTAAAACGGGGAGGCATATGCTGAACGATTACTATCCCGGGGATATTGGCCGGCATTTGCATGAGCACCGCTTTAAGCGCTTCGGTGCCGCCGGTGGAGGCCCCCATTGCGATAACCTTGTGCGTCGACCGCTTAAGAGCCAGGCCGGGGGCGTTAACCACCCGAGGCTCTTCGCGCGCCGCCCGATTGGAGACATTCACACAGGCCGCCGCGCGGATTTTTTCCGCCAACTGCACGCTCATATCCCCCACCGAATACGAGCCTCCCGGTTTTGCCAAAACCTCCACCGCTCCGTACTCCAGGGCTTCCAGGGCCATCTCGGAATTGGCCGGCGTAAGGGAGCTAACGATAATTGTGGGCACCGGATGATATTTCATCAGCTTTCTTAAAAAGCTCAGACCGTCCATCCGCGGCATTTCGATATCCAGGGTAATAACATCGGGGTGTAAACTCACGATCTTATCCCTTGCCACATACGGATCGGGAGCTGCTCCAACAACAGAGATATCGGCATGTTTGGACAGTTCCTGCGAGAAAATCTTTCTCACAATGGCCGAATCATCGACTATTAGTACTTTTATCTGCTTCATCACTATCGCCTAAACAGTGTTCACAAAGCCCGCCAGCCAAAATACTCAACCGGACAGATATTCGAGAGCCGCCGAACCGGCCGGCTCCCCTGAAAAAGTGAAGCCCAGCCCGCAGACCCTCCGGGCTGAATTGTCCTCCTCGGCTCCGCCCCTCCACGCCCGTGGTATCCCCAATTTCCAGTCCGAACCGGGGGCATGAGCGTGACAGCCGCCGGCGACCATGTTCGCCAGTTCCCTCAGACTGTCTACGAGATCGTCTTCTTTTACCTCATCCGCCCTCGCCTCATCGATGCCCAAAAAGTTTGCAGTTATCATTTTTGCAAATTTTTCGCCGATTCGCATCCTAAGGACTATACACCCCTCGCTATGTTCCAGGCGAGTCTCCGATCCGTACTCGAAAACCCCTTCGCCTTCGCCTTCGCGCTCCTCGAAGTCCACATCCGTAAAATACATGGTCTCGAAGACCTCAGAAATCACTTCCTTCAGAACTCCTTGCCGCAGGAAAACCATCTGGCGCCCCCATGATCCGATTCAGCAAAGCCCCGATCTCCTCGGGACGAAAAGGTTTGCGGATGTAGCCACTCGCCCCGAGCTCCATCAGAAGCTTTAGCCTCTCTTCATTGGCCTCGGTCGTAACGAACACAACCGGAGTGTTGCTAAATAGCTCCTTTTGCCTCAAAATCCTCAAAAACTCGATGCCGTCCATTTCCGGCATGTGAACGTCGGACAAGATCAGGTCTATCCACTCGCCCTCCAACATAGCGAGGGCTTCCCTGCCGTTTGAGGCCTCCAGACATTGCCCGATCTCAAAGCCGGAAAGTCGCAAAGTCTTTAGCAGGACCTTTCGCATCGATCCGGAATCATCCACCATCAGTACATTGTAGGCCATTGCGTCACCAAATGATCCATTCCAGCAGCATAAGTCAAATCTCTACTTCGGCATCCCTTCCGACCTTCATGAATACTTTGCCGGTATCCATCAGCAACCGTACGGTGCGGTTGACCTCTCCACCCACGTGTTCGGCCGAGACAGCCACGTTGTTTCGCCAAAAAATCTTGCGCATCGCCAGGCAGTTTCTTGTCCCTATGTTGAAAACACCGTTGGGATCAAGCGTTTGAGCCCCACCAACCGATTTCACCACGATGTTCTCTTTCCTGGCCCCCAATTGGTAGCTGCTTTTGAAAAGATGCGTGATTCCGGTATCTGCGAACATGCATGGGTTTTTCTTGGCCTTCTCCAGATCCAGAGTCGATTCGGGCAGCATATAATGAAGCATTCCGCCCACTGACGCGACCGGATCGAAAATCACCACGGCTATGCAGGACCCCAGGGAATAGGTTATCAAAAGCTCATCGGCCGAGTTGCTGACAGCCATATCCGCCACCCCGATCACTTTCCTTATCCGAGTCTGTACTGTGCTCAATGCCCCCGGATGTTTCATCAAAGCTCCAATTTCGTAAGATCCCCGCTATCACTTATTACGGTATATAGCCGGCTGAACATAAGATAACTTATGGGCCAGTCCCGTAAGACTCTCGGAATGACCTACACAAAAGTACCCCCCGACGCCGAGAAAACCAGACATTTTATTGACCAGTTCCTCCTGGGTCTTTTTGTCGAAATAGATCATCACGTTTCGGCAGAAAATAAAGTCGAACGGCCCCTTGAACGGGTAGGGCTCCTTGAGGTTCAACCGGTGGAAAGTTATGAGCCGCTTTACATCGGGAACTACCTGGAAATCCGAGGCGCCGTTGCCCCCGCCGGCCTTTCGAAAATAGGCCTGCCTTAGCGCCGGAGGAACCTTTTTCACCTTCTCCTCCGAATAGACCCCACGGCTTGCCATCTCCAGCACCCGCGTCGATATGTCGGTTGCAAGGATCTTGAAATCCCACTTCGTGTTGTCCTGCAAGTGAGCCAGCACGCACATCGCCAGGCTGTAGGGCTCTTCGCCCGTAGAACACCCCGCGCTCCAAATCCGTATTTTGGTGTTCCTTTCTTTTCGCTTTGCCTCGACAAGTTCGGGCAGACCCACCCTCTCTATGAAATCGAAATGCTGGATCTCGCGAAAAAAATAGGTGAGGTTAGTTGAAATGGAATCGAGAAAATTTACGAATTCACCGGGGTTGCCCCCCGATGTAATCAATTCGAAATACTCTTTATAGGTATCGATGCCGGTCATGCGCAGCCGCTTGTTAAGCCTTGCCTGCAACAGAGCTTTTTTGCCTTCGTGAAGGTTTATCCCGCACTGCTCGTAGACAAGCCGGCTGTACTGCAAAAACAGGCTGTTCGACATATCGTTTTCCATTCAACTGCCTCTCGGATATCTTCGTGCGGTTGGCATTTTAGTCCTCGCCTCGTATCAGGCGGCCTGGTCGATGAAACCCAGACCTATCCCGCAGTTGCTAAGAACCCGGGCGATATCGAGCAAAATTTTTACGCCCCCTCCCGTTTTGGCCATCCCCAGGATGCACTCAGCGCTCAAAGTGGTCCCAAAGCTGGGCGGATCTTCGATATCCGAGGCCTTTATGTTTAGCACCTCCGAAACCGAATCCACCACCACGCCTATGTGTAGCTTGGCCTCCGAGCTCTCGATTTCCACCACGACGATACACGTGCGCTCCGTATATCCGCTTTCCTCCATGTTGAACCGTAGCCGCAGATCGATAACCGGGATCACCTTGCCCCGCAGATTTATCACCCCCTTGATAAATTCCGGGGCCTGAGGCACGGGAGTAATCCGCAGCATCCCGATTATTTCCTTCACTTTCAGAATTCCAATCCCGTATTCTTCATCGCCAAGCGAAAAGGTAAGGTATTTGCCCTCTCTTTCCGCCCCCGAGTTCTCTAAACGATTTGCTTCACCGAACTGATCTTTCATGAGGATTCCTTCCCGCTGTTTTGCTCGTTTGCCGCGTGCGCGCCACAAGGGAAACCGCCCGAGTTGTAACTGGTCGGCTCGAGTCGGCCTCCCCCCTTTGCCCCTCTTTTGCCTATACATCGGCAAAAAAAAATTTTTCCTTCAACCCAACTCGCGGGAAAGAGGAAAATATCTTTACTTTCACCTTTTATTCACCTAAACTTGGACCCAATCTCCCTTCCGCCCATCGGCAAACTTACGGCAAAGGGGGTTCGGATGGACATTTTCAGCGGGGTTAAAGATGGTTAGAAATATTGTGCACCTGCAGGTTCCCGATTTCTGTGCGGCTGTCGAAGAGCTAAGGCGGCCCGAATTAAAAAGGGCGCCGCTCGTCCTGGCCCATACGGGCGAAAGAGCCGTTATCCAGGGGGTAAACGGCCCGGCCAGAAAAGAAGGCATCCGGGAGGGCATGCCGCTTTTCATGGCGCGCCGCCTGTGCCGCCGGATTTGCGTAGTGGACTCGGATTTTTATCATTACCGGGAAAAACAACTGGAAATTGTCCGGGAGTTGGGCGCCTGGTCCCCGCTTGTCGAAGGCAGCGGCCCGGGGAGCTACTTCATAGATATTACCGGGACCCGCAGGCTTTTGGGAGCGGCCCCGGATCTCGCCTGCCGGATGGAAAAAGAGCTTGGCGCAAAAACGGGGCTCCGCGCAAAGGTAGGGCTTGCCACAAACAAGCTGGTAAGCCAGGTTGGGGCCCGTTGCATCGAAGCGGGGGGGCTGGGTTGTATTTTCCCGGGAAGTGAGGAATCGTTTCTGTCTCCCCTGCCCGTTAATTTTCTTCCCGGCGTAGGCGAGGTTACGGCTTCCAAGCTTGCCGGCTTTAACATCGTAGAAATCGGTCAACTGGCCTCTTTTCCAATAGATATGCTCTCTGCGGTTTTTGGCCGGAGCGCCGAGCGTCTCCTAAGACTTGCCAAGGGCATGGATACCGCCCCCGTGTTTGTCGCCCGGCAAGCCCCGGAGATATCGGTCGCCAAAATCCTGGAAAGGGATGAAATCGATCCCCGAAGGCTTAAAGCCGCTTTGTTTGAGCAGGTGGAAGAAGCGGGCTGGGATCTTCGCCTCCACAATCGATGCCCGGGGAGCTTTCGCCTCGAAATCCGCTATGCCGACGGTGTCTTGGTAGATACCAGAAAGCGTGTCCCCTCGTGGTCCGTTAAGGCCGACCGGACCCTTTTTCAATCGGTTCTGCCCGCCTTCCAAAAGATTTTTCGAAGGCGCGTGGCCGTGCGCAGGCTGGTGATCGAGTTCTCGGAGCTCGCCGTACCCTTCACACAACTTTCGCTCTTTACGTGGGAAAACAAAACGACGTTAAAAGAGCGCGACCTCCAGGGCGCACTCGATGCGATTCGCCTAAAATTCGGAAAAAAAACCATCGCCTGGGCCAATTAAAAATGTCCCCCGATTTTGTCCACCTCCATGTCCATTCCCACTACTCCATGATGCACGGGGTAAACTCGCCCGAATCACTTTGCCGGGAGGCCAAAAAGGCCGGATTTTCCCGTCTGGCCATAACGGATCGAAACGGTTTCTACGGGCTGGTAAATTTTTTGGAAGCAGCTGCGGCGACCGGGATCGACCCCATAGTGGGGGCCCGGGTCAAAACCTCCCAAACATCGGCGGTAATCCTTGCTAAAACCCCGCAAGGCTATGAAATTGTCTCGGACATCATAACCCGGCGCCACACCGAAGATGACTTCTCCCTTCCGCGGGGCTTTCCGGAAAAAAGCCCCGATCTAATCGTTATAAGCCCCGATCCGGAACTGCTAAAATCCCTTCGCGGGCGCATTGAGTGCTACCTCGAAATCGTCCCGGGCCCCCGCGACCGAGAGCTTTTGCGTATCGCAAATGAGATCCGGATAGCCCCTGTTGCCACCAATGCGGTCCATTTCGCAGGTAAAAACGACTACCCCCTCCACCGGCTCCTTCGGGCAATAGATTGTAACAAAACCCTAGGGTCTCTTTCCCGGGAAGATACCGCGCTTCCCGGCCAATGGCTAAAATCTGCCCGCGAGATGTCGGTCTGCTTTCCCGACTGCCCCGAGGCCCTGGCCAACGCGGTAGGGATCGCTGCGGCCTGCTACACCCACCCCAACCGGTTTCCAACGGTTTTCCCCGCTTACCGGGACAAAAACGAAGACCACCTTGCCCTACTTGTGGATAAATGCCGCAAGGCCATCGTCTGGCGCTACGGGAAAACCGATCCCGGGATCGAAAAACGTCTTTTGGAAGAACTGGAACTTATCAGCGCCAAGGGGTTTGTGGATTATTTCCTGATCGTTTCAGACATAGTTAGCAGACGCGCGATTCACTGCGGCCGGGGGAGCGGTGCGGCAAGCCTTGTCAGCTATCTTTTGGGGATCACCCACGTCGATCCGATCACCCACGACCTCCAGTTCGAACGGTTTTTAAATCCCGAAAGAATGGACCTTCCGGATATCGACGTCGATTTTCCGTGGGACGAGCGCGACGGGCTCTTTGAAGAACTTACAGCCCATTACGGCGACCACAGACTGGCCTTTATCTGCAACCATACGGGATTTAGGGCCAGGGGTTCGGTGCGCGAAGTGGCCAAAGTCTACGGGATACCGGCCTCCGAAATAAAGGAGGCTACCAGCAGACTGAGTTACTGGAGTGCGCAAGGGGGTGGTAAAACGCACCCCAAATTCCAAAACTTTCCCCTTTCGCCCCCGTGGCCGGAAATCTTTGACCTGGCCTTGCGCCTGGAATCGATACCGCGAAACATCTCGACCCATTGCGGAGGGGTAGTGATCGTTCCCGACCGGGTATCCCGATACGTTCCGGTCCAGATAAGCGCCAAGGGGGTACGAATCATTCAATGGGAAAAGGACCAGGCCGAAAAGGCGGGCCTGGTAAAAATAGACCTTCTGGGCAACCGCACGCTCGCTGTAATCCGCGATGCCATAGAAGCGGTCTGGCGCAATACGGGTACGCGGATCGATTATGCAAGCTTTAACCCGGTTAAAGACCCTCGGGCGCAAAAAATCATAAGCCGGGGGGACACCATGGGGGTCTTCTACCTGGAGTCCCCGGCCATGAGACTTCTCCAGGCCAAGGCGGGAAGAGGAGATTTCGACCATGCCGTGATCCATTCCTCGATTATCCGCCCGGCGGCAAACCGGTTCATTCGTCAATATCTTTTGCGCCTTCACGGGGAACCCTTCAAAGCGCTCCATCCAAGCCTTGAAAAAATCCTTGCCCAAAGCTACGGGATTTTGGTCTACCAGGAAGACGTCGTGCGCTCGGCGATGGCGCTCGCCGGTTTTACGTGGGGCGAAGCCGATAGGCTACGAAAAGCGATAAGCAAAAAGGGTAGCGCTCAACTCGCGGACTGTAAGGCCCGTTTTGAACGAGGATGCGAAAAGAACTCCGTCCCGGCCGATGTGGTGGAAAAGGTCTGGGACATGTTCACCTCTTTTGCCGGCTATTCTTTCTGTAAACCCCACTCGGCTTCCTACGCGCTTGTGAGCTACAAGTCGGCATACCTCAAAGCGCGCCACCCGGCCGAATTTATGGCTGCGGTCATTTCAAACGGTGGAGGCTATTACACAACTTTTGCCTATATTTCGGAAAGCCGCCGGATGGGACTGGAAGTCCTTTTGCCGGACATAAACGAGAGCGCCCTGCCCTTTACAGGCGTTGGCAAAACTCTACGAATCGGTTTTAAGCAACTGCAGGGGCTAAGAAAAACCGCCATGGAAGCCCTTATATGCGAAAGAAACCGGAGCGGCCCCTTTTTCTCTATCGAAGAACTCCTGGAGCGTCTGCGCTCCAAACTGAGTCTTGCCGATGCTGTAATACTCGCCAAATCCGGCGCCCTGGACACGATTTGCGGCCCCTTAAACCGCCCCCGGATCCTTTGGCTGATCGAAGCCTGGTTTAACCGGGTTAACGTTTCCCCCGTTTTTCAAACCTCCCTTTTCCGTCCCCCGAGGGTAAAGATTCCGCCCCTTCCCGACTTTTCTCCGCCACAAAATCTCGCCCATGAATACGAAACCCTGGGGTTTCCCCTGTCTGTCCATCCCCTGGAGCTTGCCGTTATACGCACGCCAACCGTTGCGGCCTCCACTATGGCCCATTACATCGGGAAAAAAATTACCATGTTGGGATGGCCGGTAACCCGAAAAGAGGTCTACACCCGGGAGGGGGAAGAAATGGAGTTTTTTACCTTCGAAGATCTGTCCGGAATCTTTGAGACGGTCTTTTTCCCCAAACCCTTTGCTCGATTTTGCCAGGATCTTGACATGAGCCACGTCTACCAACTCCATGGCCTGGTGGAAAGCGAATTCGGCGTGGCTACGCTAACCGTCCATCACGCCCGCCGCATCCCGACAAACCCGGCCGGCCCCGCCCCGGGTCTGCGCCGCTAGCCGCTCGATGATCCACCCGGCAGTGGGTCGCAAAGTTCCGTTGACGCGCCCTAAGGGATATTCCATGGTCGAAACCCACCGGGGACGGGTCAGGCTTGGTGTGGATCAGGATTGATGATCTTGCTATATTCAAATGTTGGCTCTGGCCATGATCATTAACTGCCTGAAATTACAGGACGGTACTTTCACCTTTCACCATATTTTCTCATTCTCCTCCCTCATCTCCCTGGCCGCCGATCGCCGGCAAAGTCACACCTTTACTGCAGGCAGCCCCACCTGCACGTAAATTCGGGATTCCACCCTTTCCGGACAAGCCCCCCGGGAGTTTCTCGCAACCTTGGGACCTGGATTTTCAGCAAGCGCTGCAATCAATGATTGCCAATAGCTTGACGGTAGCCTTTGGAACCGATTGATTCAATTTCTTTTACAACGGACGGCTTGATGAGAATAGTTTTATCGGCGGTTCATAACCCGGGTTGCCGATATCGATAAGTCAAGAGCGTAGGTCTGCCCCCTTCTTTTGATCCAACGATGTCGCCCGGGGGAAAACCACCGATACACGAAGGCCCGACATCGATCGTGTGTCGGCAAATCCCAAGCTCAATTTTGCACCGGCGCGGGCAGCAATGGTCTGAACAATTGATAAGCCTAGCCCCGAACTAATCTCCTCGTTGCCTAAAATACGGTAAAACGGATCAAATACCAGCTCCCGCTCCACTTCCGCAATGCCGGGGCCGTTGTCTTCGACCACCAGCGTAGTCGCTTCATTAGTTTCGAAAACCGACAAATCCACACGCCCCCTTGCCGGTGTATAGCGGATTGCGTTGTCCACCAGATTTTTGACGAGGGTTATCAAATCAATCTCGTTGACGAGAACCTGAACGTCCAGGTTGCTCACGACGCCGATATCGATACCCTTAACCTCGGCTAGCGGTATCAAATCCTCCAATACGCGCCGATAGACTTGTTTTACAGATACCGGGTTGTTGGGCGCGGTTGCCGAAACCTGGGCGCGCGCCAGCGCCAACAATTGATCGATTAACTTCCTGCCACGCTCGATACCTTGCTGCAAAGTGTTTAGTCGCTCACGTGCCGTGGAGGACATCTTCGCATCCGCAAGCCGCTCGGCTTGAAGCGACAGCGCAGTCAGCGGAGAGCGCAATTCGTGCGCAGCTCCGGCGACGAAGCGCCGTTGCTCGTCGATTGATTTTTCCACGCGGCCCAAAAGTCGGTTGATTGCCCTTACGAAGGGTCGGATTTCGGCGGGCAGTGGTTCGTGGGCAATCGTGTGCAGTTCATGCTCGCCACGCTGATCGATTTCGGCAGAGAGGTCTTTGATCGGCTTGAAGATTTTACGGACCAGATTGGCCACGACGACAAGCAGTATCGGAACCAGTATCAGGAAGGGCATCAGGGTGCGCAGCGAACTGTATCGTGCGATTTCGTCCCGGACCTCCGTATCCTGGGCTACCGCCAAACGTTTTTCACTGCCAAGCTTTTTGACAAATACCCTATAGGTTTTCTTCCCGATACTTACGGTTTGCATGCCGTTACGGAGGTTTTGAGGCAGCGTCAACGGTGAGTTGGCGACACTCTCGGCGCCTTTCGCTGAGTGTGCCGAGAGCAATTGCACAAAGACACGCGATTCCGTGTCGTAGTCGCCCGCCTCTTTGCCCGAAGCACCACCCTGGGGTATGATCGGATTACGACTGTCGAACAAAGCGGCGACCTGGCGCAACAGATCGTCTTGCAACTCGTGGGCCTCGTTGAATGCAGACAAGAAGGCAAACATCCCGGCAATCAGGGCGACACCCAAAATCACCCCTGACAGCCAGAGGGAAAGCCTTATCTGGAGCGAGTCCGCTACCCGCCTTTTGATACCATCCATCCAACCCCCCTCACGTTCTTGATAACCTCGCCACCCAGCTTCTTGCGCAGGGCATGAATCAAAAACTCTACAGCATTGCTTTCGACTTCCTCACCCCAACCGTATATCCGTTCCTCCAATTGGCTACGAGACAAAATGGCGCCAGGACGGACCATCAGGGCCTGCAATAGCGCGAATTCCCGATTGGATAACTGCACGGCATCGCCTTCGTGGGCGCGCGCCTCGCGTGTTGCAGGATCGAGCGACACTATGCCATTGCTCAAAATCGGGGCTGCCATTCCCCCTTTGCGTCGTAGCACGGCGCGCATGCGGGCAAGCAACTCAGCCATTTCGAACGGCTTGAGCACATAGTCATCCGCCCCTCCGTCCAGCCCGCGAATCCGGTCATCGAGTCCATCACGAGCTGTGATGATGAGCAGAGGCACTGGATTGTCCTTGGCGCGGATCGAATTGAGCACCTCCAGGCCGTCCTTTCCCGGCAAACGGAGGTCGAGCAACACGAGATCGTATTTTTGATAGGTTAGCGTATCGAGGGCGGTTTGCCCATTTTTTACCCAGTCGGCGGCGTAGGAAGCATCTTTCAATGCCCCGCGGATAGCCTCGCCGATCATGGGGTCGTCTTCTACCAACAAGACCCGCATTCGTCCTCCAGCGATCATCGTGTCGCGCTTTTATTTGAAAAGATAATAAGGCGGCTCTATCAGTGGCATTGTCTTGCCGCCCTTTGCCTGAAGATCAAGATGCACGTTAGAATTAACCCAATAAGGACCGCCGACGCGGAATAGCGGCTCAGCGCCAATCCACCGGCGTTGAGAGGCTTGTCGAGGAAATCGCCTACCACCGCGCCGAGGGGGCGGGTAAGAATGAATGCCGCCCAGAACAGCAGGGTGCGAGATATGGTTGTCCAGTAGTACGCCACAGCAACGAGCACCAACAGGGCGCCGAATACCATGGCGCCTCCCCCATAGCCAAGCCCCGCCGAATCAGCCGTCCAATCTCCAAGGGCCGTGCCCAGGGTTTGAGAAAACATGATCGTCACCCAATAGAACGTCTCGGACTTCGGAGAACTGACGGTTTCGACCGATACCGTGCCGAGCGACAGATACCAAATGGCTAAAGATGCCGTCAATAAGACAAACAGTAGCGAGGCCCCCCCTGCATAGCCGATCCCAAGAGAGCGGTCCGCATAGTCCGCCAACGTCGTCCCGACTGTTGTCGTCGCGATGATGGTTGTCCAATAGAGGAACGGGTAAAAGCTTTCCGCCTTGATCTGGGCGGCTACGGCGACTAGAAAGATTGCCGCGAAAATAGCCGTTCCGGTAAGATAACCCAGATTCATAGTCATGGACACTGAGTCGCCACCGGTCTCGCCCAAAGTGGTAGCGGCAACTTTGATGATCCAGAAGATCAAAGTAACTTCCGGGACCTTGCTCAAGGGATGTTCTGTCGTATTGTTCAAAGGATTTTCCTTCTTTTTTTCATGACGGCTATTATCCTGAATTGTTTCCGGGCGACCGAAGGGTGGGCCGCCTAACCGGCAATCGTTACCGGAAAGTTGGCCCTTATCCCTATGATGTCAAGCCGAGGCCGCCATTGCAAGCCGCCGATGAGTAAGGTGGCTTCCCTCGCTTGGCGCTTAGTCCGCGTTAGGCCCTTCCGGCGCGTTTTCCAGCAGCGCGGCCGTTCTAGCGTCCACGCCAACTTCCCGGGTGGCCTTGCCGCGCCGGATGTCGAAAGAATAGCGCAGGCCGCTGCCACCTTTCTCACGCTCCAATTCCTCGTCGGTAATCTTTCCGGGATAGGCCTTGAGGGCGATCACCCGTGCCTGTTCCATGCTGATTTTTGCCTCTCCGGCAAATTTTTGGCCCGTGTAAGCGGACGCATTGCCTGCTTCCACCAACAGAAACAGGCCCAGCAACGTCATTGCACACTTCTTCGATACTGTCATGATGGTACTCCTATCGAGTTCGATTAAAATCGGGCAGACGAGTCGACGTCCACCATCATTACAATTGTAGACATCGAGACTTAGCCCATAATTAGCGATGAGAATTAATTGGATCGTTTTGATGGACGGCAGGTAGTTTTCGTGACAGCGCAAAGGGGCTTGACGTGCTTTATTTAGCCGCAGGGGCTTGCCTCATCGCCAAAGGGGGCTTGGCTCAATCACGGAAGGGGGCTTGGCTCAATCGCCCCCCTTTTTTTCAAAGGGGGGTTGGGGGGATTTCAAGTCTTTTCGATGGTGTCTATAGGGGTTGGTGTCTATAGGGGTCTGGTTGGCGTCTATTGTCCATAGGGGTCCAACCCAAGCCAAGTCGCCGACTATACGTATGAAAGTGAGGTCCTGACTTCGTTAAGTATTTGGAATCATGGACTTGGAACCTCATTTTCTCCCCTGTTTTCGTTCCTGCGGCCTGTAAACTGTCGGAAACCCCGGCCTGCTTCATCCCGCAGGTTGCTTCCGAAGTCTTAGCCACCTTGAAAAATCCCGGGTGGTTGAAACCGCCGGGGATCCCGCACGTAACATTAGAATATAGCAAGACTATCGCATCTGGCCCTAATCATAACCGCTTTGTTGCTCACGGGCACGTCATCGGGCGACGGACTCATTCGGCACCGACGATTTTAGACCTTCGAACAGGACGAGCACAACGAGATTGACAAAAATGATCCCCGCACACAGGTTGAATAGAAAAGCGACAGAGCGGCCGGAGGCAATCAATACCCCTCCAAGGTATGGGCTGATGAAAAAACCCGCATCCATGGCGAACAAAGCCAGATTTATATTTACTCCCCGAAGTTGGGGCGCTGACACCTCGAAAAGCGTTGCGTTCAGCAGGGGCATGATAAAACCTATGCAAAGCCCGTAGTAGCCGGCCATTAGAAAAAACATGAAATTTCCATTCATGTGACCGAAAAGCATAAAACATGGGGCAAGGAGAAGCATGAAAACCTGGAGTATCCTGGTCTTGTCGATCTTATCGAAAAAGAGTCCTCCACCAAGGCGCAGGGCTATCATGACGATAGTTGCGATCGTGAAAAACCAGCCCACTTCGGTAATCGAGTTTGCCGCGGCATACCCTTTCATAAAATAGAAGACCGTGGCATAGGAAAGATAGACAAAGAGGTTTACCAGGAGCAGGAGACATATCCGGGGGTCTTTGAGGTTCGTTCGGATTTCATCGATTTTCGGCCGCTTTACCAGGACCCCCTCCACCTCGCTCAGCGCATTATTCAATCTTTTCCGCAGCAGGAGAAGCAAAAGCAGCGCAGGGATCGCCAGTATTGTCACTCCTCGATATATTTGAGCCTCATTTTGCGTGTATCCCTTGAGCGATTCGGTGATCAGGGGCATTATGGCGTAGGGAACCAGCACCGACACGCTGATAATGCCAAAACCCTGCCCGCTTTTATCCTTGGGAATGAAATGGACCACCAGCGCCATGGCCGCCGATACAAGCAAAACGAAAGCGGCCCCATGGATGACCCGAAGGACTATAAGGCCCGGCACGGTAACCACCCATCCGTAGGAGCAAAGAACACCCATAATCAAGATCAAGGCTGCAATCATTGCAGCGGCGGCATTTTTTGCATGCAGCAGGGGCGCCGCCGCAAGGCGCAACAGGAAAGCGCTCATCGGCTCCAGCCCCACAAGGAAGCCCCTCCAGTCGGAGGGGATGGAGATTCTGGCCAAGTAGTCGAAAAAGCTGTAGAATACCGCCATGTTACAGAATGAAAAAAAGATGATGAGGTTGAGCATTACAAATTCGATAGAGAAGAGTCTCTGCCTGTCGGTCGTTTGCAAGGTCAAAACATCCTTCCTTCCTTCAGGATTTTTGATAAAGATTCGGCAAATGCTTCGAGAGCTTCCCGGTGGGAGACGGTAATCCTTATCCAGTTGGGGAAACGAAAACCGGTCATTGCGCGCACCATAACGCCGCAGGTCATCATCTTCCTGTACGCCAGGCTGTCGCTTATCGGTAGATGCGTCATCACGAAATTGCCTTCACCGTGAACGCAGTCAAGTCCCATCAGGTCAAGTTCTTTCAGGAGGAACCCCTTGCCCGCCCTCACGCTTTCGCGGGTGCGCCCGACGTGCTCCGGGTCGTCCAGGGCCGAAAACGCCCCCACCTGCGCCAGGGCGTTTACCGAGTACACGACACAGGTGCGCCGGATAATGTCTACGACCTCGCTGCTTCCGGCAAGATAGCCGATGCGAAGTCCGGCAAGACCATACATCTTGGAAAAGGTCCTAAAGACCACAAGGTTGGGGTAATTGGCTATTAAAGCCATCGAATCCGGGAAATCCGGGTTTTCGACGAACTCCCTGTACGCCTCATCCACCACCACGATGCAGCGTCGATCGACCCTGTCGAGAAACGAGCACAGCGTGCGCTTGTCCCACCAGCTTCCGGTAGGGTTGTTGGGATTGCAGATAAAGAGGATTTTGCTGCGTTCGTCGATCCTTTCGATCATTGCCCCGGCATCGAACCCGTAATCCACCAGCGGGACGAGGCGCGCCTCGAACCCGGAAAATTCAGCCACCCATTCATAAACCGCGAAGGTCTTGTCCGCGGTGATTATGTTATCGCCCTGCCGGCAGAATGCCTTTATCGCAAAAGCGATCACTTCGTTTGCGCCGTTTCCCACGATGAACTGGTCCGGACGCATCCCGAAAATACCGCCCAGTTTTTGCCTGAGGTGATAGCAGTCGCCGCTCGGATATATGGACGCGCGAGTGGTATCGAACGCCCGGAGCGCTCTGCGGGAAGTCTCCGGAGGCCCAAGCGGGTTTTCATTGTTGTTCAAACGATAGAGCTTTGGGCAGCCGTAGAGTTTTTTCAGATCATCATCGGGCTTGCTCGGTATGTAGGCTTCGAAACATTTGACATAATCGGGAACCAGCCTCTCCAGGTCGGGAAAAGGGGTCATGGACGTTTCCCCCCGTACTGAAAGACAACGACATCGGCCTTTCCGGCATAGGGCAGCACGAAGCGCGGCTCAAAGCCCTGCGCGAGGAGTCCGGGGATGAAGAGGGTCTGCCATGCGTGGCCCAGGTCGACGGCGAAATGAATGTTAGGAATTTTCTCGCTCTTCATGAGCTTCAAATGGCGCCCGATGTTTTCCGCCTCGTCTGCTCCCGGCCACATGGGCCGCAGTGTGACACGCCCCCGGGGGCGATCGAATTCGGCGCAAAGAACCGAATGACGTGGAACAGTTTCGCCCGAGGGACGCTCCAACCTGATCTCTCTTGGCAGCACCAGCTTCGCGTATTCACGGCGAATAAACACCTCAAGATCCGGATGGACCCATACGGTTGCCCCCATGTCCTCTCGAAGCATCCTGAACCACGCTTCCACGGCCGTGGAAGACCCATCGGGCCCATAAGCGTCAAAAGTCCCCAAAAGCTCGAACCGGCGCTCGGGAAATTGCGGAGGAGGGCCGACGTTTACGATCCCGACAGCAGAGGTCCTTGCAACAGAGCCAATGCAACCGTCGAGAAGCTCTTCGGAAATGGAGGATGCCAAAGGCTGGTTGAAGATATACGGGCCGAAGCACTCGACCATTTTTTCTCCGAGGTTTCGCCAAAAAATTGCCCCTCCAATTTGCCCCTCCCCTCCCACTGCCGCTAAACACGCATATTCTCCCGCAGCCATCATGTCCGCCAGTCTCCCGGGATGGAGTAGGATATCGGAAAGTCCGCCGGCATCGTAATACGATAGGGCCAGCCGCGAGATAAACTTGAGTTCTTCCGGCGCGGGCGGTCTCAGGATGGTTTTTGACAGTGGGGCGGCCACTGCCGCCTCGACCTCCGGGGGCAGAGGGGAGTAGGATTTTTCCTTGACCAGCATAAGCTCCAGTCCCCCTCCTTTCTCTCGGTCCAACAGGAAACGGTCAACCGATCTGGATGCGATGACAAGTCCCATCGAATCAAGTGCCGCGTCATCGTCAAAAGCTATGGAGGCGGTAATGTTGAAAGCCTCCAGGTCGAAAGCCTCGCTCGGAAGTGAAAAAACCGCCTGCGCGAAGTAGCCCCCGTTAGAGCAGGCAATTTGTAAACGGCCTCCAGAGCGGTTCGCCTTCCGGCACAGGTGCATGAATACTTCTTCGGCGGCCAGGGTCAGCCTGAGCGATTCATCGGACCCCAGTCCAAAGCAAAAGGCCGCCTTTTCAACGAAAGCGGTCACAACCGGCAGGAAAATTTCGTCACCAACAACCGACAATAGAAGCTTTTCGGTCTCACGTTTCACTTCGGCTCCTCAGATTGGCTGGATCGGCGCAAGGCCTTTTCCAGGCGTATTCTCGACCAGGGTACTTTGTTTATAAGGCGCCTCCGGAATAGTCTAATCGGCAAAAGGATTGGATAGGTTGAATGAAATGACGCCCCTATTTCGGACATTCACATTTTAGTCGAACAGTTTGCGGGACCGGACAATGTTTTTGACTAAAGCGGCTCCCAATGGCGTTTTCGACAGAAAAAACCGATCGCTATTCACTATTGACTACCCATGATGTAAAGTGGCGCCTTACGGATTGCCGGACTGCCCAATTCAAATGAATAACGGAGACTGAAGCTTACAAACATGCGATGCCTGCGCACCACTTCGAGATCTTTATTGGTCGTGATTTTTTTGGCCGCCGCCTTAGGGGCCAATGCGGCGCAGCCGCACACCGTGGGCGCTCCCGGCCCCATATGCTTCATCCCTCAGTGGACGCCCCAGGCGCAGTTCGCAGGCTATTACGTCGCTTTCGAAAAAGGTTTTTACGCAGCTCGCGGTCTCGATGTAAAAATCCTTGAAGGCGGCCCGGCAAGGCCTTCGGCCGAGTGGCTCCAAAAAGGCGCGGCCGAATTTGCGACGATGTTTCTGTCGACCGCAATCGTCGAGCGCGCGAAAGGAATCAGGCTTGTCAACATAGGGCAGATCGTGGCACGGTCCTCTCAAGTGCTCATTGCCAAAAAATCGAGCGGCATCAAGTCCTTTCGGGATATGAACGGCAAGAAAGTCGGCCTTTGGGGCGGGGAACTGAGCATACTGCCAAGGGCTCTTTTCGAAAAATATGGCTTGCATGTCGTCGCGGTCCCCCAATCATGGTCGGTCGATCTTTTCCTGCGCGGTGGGGTGGATGTGGCTTCGGCTATGATGTACAACGAATATCATGCCATTTTGCAGGCAGGAGTCGATCCTGACGAACTGACGGTATTCTCTCTTGGCGGCCTTGGCTTCAATGTTCCGGAAGATGGAATTTACTGCATGGAAAGCACGTTTGAAAAAGATCCCCAAACCTGCCGCCGTTTCGTCCAGGCCTCCATCCAGGGATGGAGATACGCTTTTGAACATCCCGCGGAGGCGCTGGGTATCGTCATGAAATATGTAAACGAGGCCCGCATAGCCACCAATGGGCAGCATCAGGAGTGGATGCTCGACGATATCCGCAAGGCCATCGATTTGCCCCCGCCGGGGGGAAGTCCCGCCGCAGTAAAGAAAAGCGACTACATGGCTATAGGCGGAGAACTAATGACAAACGCAATTATTCACCGTATTCCGGCATATTCGAATCTATTTAAGAATTGTGCGGCCGTCCATGAGAAGTAGGACCATCGCGTTTAAACTTGTAGTATTTACGCTCTCGGGCACGATGGCCATTTTTGTGTCCGCCTTCGCCTGCGTCTATTTTTCTTCCAAAGCGTCCATGATGCGTTATGTCGAAATGAATGCCCGCAATGCGACTCATGCGGCGGCATATCAAATCGAATCGGTGTTGCGGGGGATTGAAAAAGTTCCTCTAAATTATGCGGCCCTCTTGACATCGGGCGACTGCAAGCCGGCGGCTCTTGCCATGTTGCCGGAGCAAATGGTTTCGACAAATCCGGAAATCTTCGGAGCGGCGATTGCGTTCGAGCCCGGAGCGTCCGGTCCGGGGAGCCTATATTATGCCCCTTACTGTTACAGGGGAAAAAATGGCGGCCTGAAAAACGTCATGCTCGGCAATGAGTCTTACGATTATTTTACCATGGACTGGTACCAGATCCCCGAGCAACTCGGCCGCGCGGCATGGACCGAACCCTATTACGACGAGGGCGGGGGAAACGAGACGATGGCGACTTTTTCGGTTCCCTTTTACAAGGTGCTGCAAGGAAAAAATAAGTTCCAGGGCGTGGTGACAGCAGATGTCGCTTTGCGCGGGCTAAAGCAGATCGTCTCCTCGACCAGGCTCAACAAGTCCGGCTATTCGTTTCTGATTACCCGAAACGGCGTGTTCGTTACTTCTCCCGACAGCACTCTGATCATGACCAATTCGATATTCAGCGTTGCAGAGGAAAAACACAGCGCGCTGCTTCGCCGCATCGGAAGGAAGATGATCGCGGGCGGCGAGGGATTTGCGGCGCTGCCAAAGGGTCTTCTGTATCCGGGCAAATGCTGGCTCTATTATACGCCCCTTCCTTCGATAGGGTGGTCTATCGGGATCGTCACTCCCGAAGGCGTCATGCTCGCAGACGTATTGCGCTTTAGCCGCATGGTGATCCTGATCGGGCTCTTGGGTGTTTGCCTCATGGCGCTCATCGTAATGTTGATTGCGAAAAGGATTTCCAAGCCCATAAAGGATCTATCCGCGACCACCCTGGAGATTGCCCGCGGCAATCTCAATGCGACCTTGCCCGACATCCACAGGGGCGACGAAATCGGCGCGCTTGCTCGTTCATTTGAAGACATGCGGGTTGCCCTCAAGGATTACATCGAAAACCTTACCCAAACGACGGCGGCCAAGGAAAGAATCGAGAGCGAACTAAAAATCGCCGGCAGAATTCAAATGAGTTTCCTTCCCAAGGCGTTTCCGCCGCTGCCGGGAAAAACCCCGGTGGATATAGCCGCAAGGCTTGAGCCGGCAAGGCAGATCGGGGGAGACCTCTATGATTACTTTCTGCTCGATGACGACCACCTGTTTTTCACCGTCGGCGACGTATCGGATAAAGGCATTCCCGCAGCCCTTTTCATGGCTGTGACCAAGACACTTCTAAAGGGTATCGCCGAGAAGGGCATGTCGCCCTCCGAGATCCTTGACAAGTGCAACCTCGAACTGATCGGTGGGAACGACTCGATGATGTTTGTGACCCTGTTTTGCGCAATCCTCGATCTGCGCTCGGGCAGGCTCAGGTACTCCAACGCCGGTCACGAACACCCGTTTATCTTACGGCGGGAAGGCCCGCTGGAGACACTGCCCATCCCGGAAGGCTTTGTTCTCGGGGTAAACGAGGATGCGGGTTATCAGACGATGGAGGTCGAACTGAAACCCGGAGACCGTTTGATAGTCTATACCGACGGGGTTACAGAGGCGGTCAATGGCGCCGGCGAGTTCTACGCTCACCAAAATCTCATTTCGGTGCTCGAATCTTGCGGGTCTCTTTGCGCCGAGGGAATTGTCAGCAGAATCCTCGACTCGGTCAAGACTTTTTCGTCCGGAGTTCCACAGGCCGATGACATTACATTGCTTGCCGTTTCGCTAACCGGCCCCAAACTTTGAAATTGTCCGATTTATCAACAAATGGAGCAAGGGAGAACAAATATGGATGTGAGCAGCCACAAGCAGGATAAATTCTTCATAGTAAGGGTCAGCGGCCGCCTGGACGCCACGACGTCGCCCGAATTCGAAAAGTCCTGCCTGGAGTGGATCGGGCAGGGGGAATCGATGTTCATCGTGGATATGAAGGAGCTGGAATATATGAGCAGCGCAGGGTTGAGGTCCATTTTGGTAGTTGGCAAAAAGATCAAATCGGAGGGAGGAACGCTCGCTTTCACCTCGCTTACCCCCAACGTGAACCATGTTTTTTCTATTTCCGGCTTCGGTTCGATGTTCAAGGTCCACGATTCGCTCGAAACAGCCCTCAAGAACTCGTGAGACGCCCATGGTGACCTTGCGCCTGCCCGCCGTCATGGAGTCTTTTGGAGCTTTCCGCTCCTTCGTTATCGAAGAGATGGAGCGCGAAGGCGACCTCCGGGAGTTGATCCCCGGGGTCGATCTCGTTTTGGAGGAACTCCTGGTCAATGTGATTCATTATGCCTATCCGAAGGGGGAAGGAGAAATCGAAGTCGAGTGCGGGGCCTGCGGTTCCGGGAAGTTCCGCGTGACCGTAAAGGATTGGGGAAACCCTTTCAACCCCCTGGAGCAGGCGGACCCCGATGTCACGGCAGACATCGACAGCCGCGAAGTGGGCGGCGTGGGAATTTTCCTGGCGAGGCAAATGGCCAGCCGATTGAACCATGCCTACAGAGACGGTGGAAATGTCATTACCGCCTGGTTTGAAAAGTAAGGACATCCTCCCGGTCATTTCTAATATATTCAAGAAGTTCGCCAGCCTGGTCGCTAAATAATTTAATGTTTTCCCACTCCGGCCTTTCGATGGTTTTTTGCATCAGCAACCCGTCGCCGCCAAACCAGCGCGGCAGGAGCGCTCCGTAGAAATAACCCTGCTCGCGAAGTATTTGCACCGCCCCTCCGACCCATGCGCAGTCAAGATGTACCCGAACCTGGAGCACCTTGACGTTCCCCTTGAGAATCCGTGCTTCCAGCTCCTTCATCCAGGACTCGAAATCTTCCCCTATGGCCATAACCGAGATACGGGCGACCTGCGCAAATTCAAAAATTTCAAACGAAACGCTCGATACCGAACCCGCTGGCGGAGCATCGCCCGAGGCCTGCAGAGTGCGCCGGTCATCGAGCCTGGAATAACTGCTCCTCAAAACCTCTTCATAGACGGAGGGCAGATAAATCGCGTGGGGCTCCGGGACGTAGCACCGAAATGCGACGACAGAGGTGACACGGCCAAGCGAGCTCTTTTCCCTGGAGAAGGTCTCTTCGGGCATTAGATCTATCTCCAGGCCCGTTTCAATGAATTTGTGCCGCCGGACCACCCTCTGCATGTGGAGATGATTGCAGACCGCCTCGCCCCATGAGGCATCGATTCCAAGAGCCGGCGCCAACAGTTCATAGGTGTAGTGCAATAATGACTGGTTGAGGCCCTCTTTCCTGAAATCCGCCAAGACCAGCCCGCCCCCGGCTTCATAGAGACCCGGAAAGGGGGCGGAGCGAAAAAAACCCATGTGGCCGATGATTTCCCCATCTTCCTTGCGCGCCACGATGGAGTAGTTGTCCCCCGTTTCGAGCGCCCGGGCAAGATCTTCGGGATCATAGAAGCGCTTGAAGGGATATTTGTCGCCGTAGACGGCGTGGAAGAGCCGCCCGATTCCCGGTGCGTCCTGCGGTCTAAACAGGTGGATGAAAACCGTTTCCCCGGAGCTGAGTTTAGTGACAACCGGCTCGAGCCGACTGATTGTTTCAGTATCCATCATTTGGGCTATCCTTTTCGTTCATACGCTACATCGAGTAAACGCAGGAGGAGGTTTCCGGCGACCGCGCGCCGATAGTCCGCATCGGCCCGAACATCGCTTATCGGGCGGACGACATTTCGCACAAGGTCGGCAGCCCTGCTTAAGGAGGCAGCCGAGAGCGGTTTTCCGCTAAGCGCCTCTTGCGCCTCGGGGCAACTGAATACGGTCGGCGCAACGCTTCCCCAGGCAAAAGCCGCCTTTTCCACCATGCCTCCTGGCCCCAGGCGAAGGAGCGCCGCCATGGTCACCACCGAGCAGGCGAGGGCGTTGCGAAGCCCCACTTTCTCAAAGTGGTGTACATTGTATTCTTGCGGCTTTTTCACCCATACCGCCGAAAGTATCTCTGCTCTCTTGAGGCAGGTCGCGCCGGGGCCGGTTATAAATTCCCGGATCGGCGCCCGCCGCGAACCCTCCCTGGAGAGCAGCTCCACTTCGGCTTCCATCGCGTAGAGCGGAGGAAGGGTGTCTCCCGCAGGAGAGGCCGTGCAGATATTTCCGCCGATCGTTCCCATGTTGCGCACAAGTGGAGAGCCGATTTGCCCGATGGCCTTCCGGAGCGCGGGAAGACACCGGACAAGCGGCTCCTCGACAAGCCGACCGTAGGTAGCGCAAGAGCCGATGCGAACGCAGCCGTCCTGTTCGCCGACACCTTTTAATTCCTCGATTCGATCGAGACATATCAATGCTTCCGGGTCGAGGAGCCCCTTATACATTCTCACGAGAAGATCGGTGCCCCCGGCATACACCCTCGCTTGCGGCCTGTCGCTCAAGAGTCGCCAGAGCTCTTCGAGAGATCCCGGCAAAATGACTTCCCTCATCTCGCCTTCTCCCTGCGTATCTGTAAAGCCGCGGCTTCCACCGCATCGACTATTTTCACATACCCGCTGCACCTGCAAAGATTGCCGCTCAAACCCTCCCGGATTTGTTCCCTCGTCGGATCGCTGTTTTTGTCCAGCAGATCGACCGCCGAAAGCACCATTCCCGGAGTACAGAACCCGCATTGCACGGCGCCGTTTTCAATAAACGCTTCCTGTACGGGATGCATACCGCCGCCGTTTTGCGAAAGACCTTCGATCGTGGTGATACTGCGGCCTTCAATCTGTGCCGCCGTCATCAGGCAAGACAAGCGCGCGCGGCCGTCCACCAGGATGGTGCATGCCCCGCATTCTCCCGCCCCGCAACCTTCCTTTGTGCCTGTTAGCATCAGCTCTTCGCGCAACACCTCGACCACTTTGCGGTCCGCGGAAACGTCAACGCCGGTTTGCTTTCCGTTCAAAGTAAACGAAATCTTCATCGGGCCGCTCCCCTGCCGCTCAAGGCGCCAAGAACACTCGCCGCAGTGAGCGGAGACCTTCGAAGCCTGCGCCCGATCGCATCCTCGACTGCGGCGGCAACGGCGGGCAAAGGCGCGTTCGTCCCGACTTCCCCGATCCCTTTCATCCCGAAAGGTCCGGTCGACTCAACCGTTTCGACGCAAACCGAAGTGATGTCGGGAACATCCATGGAAGTTGGGATGATGTAGTTTGTGAAATTGGGATTCAATATTTTCCCCCGTTCGGTAAGGACTTTTTCCATCAGGCCGTAACCCAGCCCCTGGGCGACAGCTCCGTGGACCTGCTGGTCGAAGCAGGCCGGGTTGATGACCCTGCCCCCGTCAGTGAGGGCAAGATAGTCCTTCACATCAATTTTTCCTGTCAGTTCGTCTACTTCGACATACACCAGGTGCGCGGCGTACGAAAAGAGCACGTGGGGAAAACCGAGCCTGAATTCTTTGGCCGAGTCCGGATTATCCTGGGCAACCGGCATTACGAAATGTTTTACCGCGATCCGGTCGGTTTGAGAAAACATGCGTCCCAAAAGCTCGAACGGGACTTCCCTGCCCGAAGGAAGATGCTTTACCTTGCCTGGCAGCAGGACCAGCCCGCAGGGTTGATCGAGCATCAGTAACAGCGACGCGCGGTGCAGGAGCTTCTCCTTCATGTCTTCGCACGCCGGAATGAGCGCGTTTCCATACGTGTAGGTAGTTCTGCCGGCTGAGGAAGAACCCGATGGATGAGCAAGGTCGGTGTCGGGCTGGATGATTTCCAGGTGCGAATCGTCCTGGCCAAGGGTTTGTCCGGCGATCTGGATGAAACCGCTCGAGTTGCCCTGTCCCATGTCGGGAACGCCGGAGTAAATACGGATTTTCCCTTCCTTCGTCAGTTCAACCCTTGCGATCGCCGAATCCGGGAGGCCCCGGCCATACCCCATCGCGTTGGAAACCGCGGCGATGCCGACCCCTCTTTTCTTTTGCGGCCCGGCCTCGCTTTTCCACTTGGCGCGATCCTTCCACAGTCGATGGACGCCGAGCCCTTCCAGGCACGCCACGATGCCCGTGGAATGGACGAGCGTAACGCCTGCCCCGTTCGTGTCTCCGCGCCTCAGCCCATTTTTGAGCCTGATATCCAGGGGGCTCAGTCCAAGTTTGGACGCGAGCTGGTCCATCATGGTCTCGATGCCAAAAGAGGCCTGGCAAACACCAAACCCGCGCATCGCCCCGCTTATAGGGTTATTTGTGTATACGCACCATCCTTCCACAAGCGTATTGGGAACACGGTAGGGCCCGCAGGCATGTTCCATTCCGAGCGCCATCACCTCGACGCCAAGATGCGCGTAAGGGCCGGTATCGTATATGAGCCTGCAACTAACGGCATGCAGCGTGCCGTCGCGCATCGCTCCAACCCGGTACCGCATCCGGACGGGATGGCGCTTGTAGCCGGCCGTGAAACTTTCCTCGCGACCCCACCGCATCTTGACCGGCCGCCCGCGCGCGCGTAAAGCGGCAAGGGCAAGAAGACACTGAACGGTGGCCCCGTCTTTGCCCCCGAATCCTCCTCCAAGACACGGGCTGACAATTCGGATCGCCTCTACATCCAACCCGAGCGCGTGGGCGATTTCGAACCGGTCCCGGAAAGGCGCCTGGGTCGATACGATCATTGTGATTCGGCCGTCGGGTTCCTGCCACGCCAATCCGTTTTGAGTCTCGAGAAACGCAGGTTCCTGCGCCGACACCTCAAGGGAATCCTCGACCACCACATCGCATTCCTCGAAGGCGCCCCGGGCATCTCCCACCCTTATGACAGCTTTATGGAGCAGGTTCCCCGATTCATGCACCAGCGGCGCTTCCGACCTCATGGCCTCTTCGGGGTCGAAGACGCCCGCAAGGGGCTCAAGCTCCACTGCGATAAGGCCCAGAGCTTTTTCGAGCACGTCCCGGTCTTCGGCCAGAACCAGCGCCACAGCGTCCCCGCAATGTCTGACCCTGCTTCCGGCCAGCACCGGCTGGTCTTTATGGACTATGCCCTGCCGGTTTGTCCCGGGGACATCTTTTCGGGTAAGGACCGCATAAACTCCGGGGAGCGCGGCCGCCTTCGATATATCGATTTTTCGGATTATCGCGTGAGCAACCCCGGCCCTCCTGGCCCCGGCCCACAACATACCTTCGCGGCTGTAATCGATCGCGAATTTTTCTTCCCCGGTCACTTTCGCCTTTGCATCGAAACGGGGGGCGGGGTAACCGACCTCAATCATCCTTTTGATCAAAAACGCCTCCATTCGATGGTCGCCCGATGACCTGCCCGCGAGCGGCAAAGGGGCGGAGTCGGCTACCATAGGCATGGCAGTTGGCATGGTAAGCCGTGAACCGATAAAAACCGTTGGAAAGTTCCGGGACGCTATGCACTGTCCGCAGCAACTGACGTCAAGTACTTCACACTAGCAAGTTTTAAGCCGGGGTCAGGCGCTATTTAAGCGAGCATGTTTAAAGGAGCTCAATTGCCAGGAAAACTGGGTAGATATCGGTTCCTGTCAATATCCTCGAGGCGTTTGAATGCGTCAATATTTTGCCAGAGCGAAAGGTTTCCGAAATCATGGATGAACATGGAGTATTTTGGCAGTGGGCGAAGCAGCGATTACAGAGACGCTTGGTGGTATAAATCTCCAGAAACGGTAAGCGGGCAAAAGGCCGAAGAGTCGGAAGAAGCCCAGCCCGTCTATACAAAGCGGAAAGGTATCACGAATTCGGCACATCGCGTTGACTTCACTCACCCGGAACTCTGCGCCCAAACCCGCCCGCTGACTTGCACCATCAATGGGCAAGCCGTCGTTCCGAGCAAGCAGAACTGGTCGCAGATACTGGGAGCATTACCCGTTTCTAACACTCTTCGACAACCCACCCCGATCTTATAAAAAAGAGCAGGACATTCTCTCCGGCTTTCCCTATTGCACGCTGGGAAACCGGGAGGAAACGTGATGGCACGGGATAATGGGACGCTTCTTTCATTTTGCGGTCAGCCGCTTTCAGTTGAAGAACTGACTTTAATTCAGAGCATTGCTAAAGATTTCAGCGGTCTTGGGCGGACCGAGATCGCTAATACGGTCTGTGAGTTGCTGAAATGGGTTCGCCCCACGGGCAAGCTCAAGACGGTTGAATGCCGCGCGTTTCTGGAATCGTTGCAGGCCGACGGGCTGATCCGGCTGCCTCCACTGCGCTCCCAGCGGTGCGGAGAACGGAGTGCACCTCTTTCCACACCGTTGGGAGCATTCGGTACACCGCTGGAGGGATCAATCGAGGAGTTTCAACCTCTTGAACTCGAACCTGTCAGCTCTCCAGACGATCAGGCGCTGTGGCGCGAATGGATGCAACGCTATC
>JARLHO010000108.1 GCA_031292215.1 Syntrophobacteraceae bacterium
GTAAGCGTTCACCACGAAGCCCCATTTTTCCCTTCGCGCTCTTTGTGTTCTTCGTGGTTGAATCCCGGTATTGCTCTCAGTTCAGACCTCCGGGTCAGTAGCCAACCACGAAGAACACGAAGAGCACGAAGGAAGAGCAAAGGTCGGGCTAAAAATCCCCGGCGGTTCTTCGTGGTGAACGATTGCTAATTTCCGCCCTCCTCGGAAACATCCCCCGGAACACTTCCGTCCGGCCCAGACCGGGCGGCGTCCGGTTGCCCATCACCGAATGGCGGCAATCATCTGCGGTTTTACGTGAACCTTGTCGAGGCTTCCCCCGAGGGCTTTTACCAGGAGCACCGTGGAAACCAGTTGCCGGCCCCGTATGACCGGCTTCCTGCTCGTTTGTGAGAAGGTTTTACCGGGCGGTGACCATATCGAGTTGTCCCGGGAGTCTGGGCAAGAAGCACGCCGAGGATGGATGGGATTTTCACTGCAATCTGCCTGTTGCGACATGGAAGATGAAGCGCAATTGTATGCAGACAGGTACCTGAGGAGCCGTTGGTGATGCCGATACCGATTTTCTTCTATCCGGACAAATAACGACAAGTCTCAGTGTGACTCGATTGGCTGTTGTAAGTGGCGATGTAAAAGGATAGAAGTGGATCGTAGCGTAGCCGGATACAAAATGAGGCCCCACCTAACAAGGAGTTTTGCGTGGAATACACTCCTTATCAGCAAGAGGCAATCGACCACCTGGACGGGAACCTTCAGATCATTGCCTGTGCCGGTTCCGGCAAAACTCAGGTAATCTCCCAACGGATCGTAAATATCCTTCGTGAAAAAGGTCCTTCGGGGATAGAGCCGGCCAACATTGTCGCCTTCACATTTACAGACAAGGCTGCAGGAGAGCTAAAAGACCGCATCCACAAACTCGCGCGGGAGCAACTGGCATCAGAGTGCGGGTTTGCCGAGATGTATGTGGGCACAATCCATGGTTTCTGCCTCGACATGCTCCAAAAATACCTCTTCAAGTTCTTGAAGTACAGCGTGATAAGCGACGTTCAACAGCGGCTCCTGATTGACCGGTACTCTAGAGAATCGGGCATGTCCGACCTTGCAACCACGACAGGCCGCAAACTTCAGCGCTGGAAGGACTCTAAGCTCTACCAGAAAGTGCTTTCGATGATACGCGAGGTTCAAATTGATGAGGTTGCGCTGGGGGCGCACCCGATCCTATCGGCTCTCGCAAAATACCATGCGCTTCTGGATAAAAAGAGATACCTGGATTATAGCCGCATCTTGTTAGAGGCGGTAACAGCTTTGCGTGATAACGAAGTACTCCGTGAAAAAATAGATGTTAGGGTCAAATATTTGGTTGTTGATGAATATCAGGACGTGAATCCTCTGCAGGAAATCCTCATAAGGCAACTTCATGACCTTGGCGCACAGTTGTGCGTAGTAGGTGATGACGATCAAACGATTTATCGGTGGAATGGCAGCGATAGTGACAACATACTGACCTTTTCCAAAAGATATCCGGGTGTGCGCAAGGTCCATCTGACAGAAAATTTTCGCAGCAGCAGAGGAATAGTTGAAACCGGTAAGAGCGTTATTGAAAGGAATGCTACACGATTGCCAAAGGACATGATCAGCAGGGACAAACAGCGATTTGTCCCTGGGGATATACTGAGTTTACGGTTTGCCGGCCCCAGTCTTGAGGCAAATTGGATTGTCGAAAAGATTACGAATATGAGAGGAGTTCCGTTTGAGGAAGATGGCATAACTCGCGGGCTTTCATGGAAGGACTGCGCCATCCTTTTGCGTAGCGTTAGAGGGAGCGCATTGCCCATAATCGAGGCGCTTCGCGCCGAAAATGTCCCCTATATTGTCAAGGGGATGACCGGCCTTTTCGATACGCATGAGGTGCAGGCGGCCGCCGCCATTTTCGACTATCTTGCAAACGATATAGATCGTGAAACCGTAATAGGTTTGTGGAATACCGCGAACCTGGGGCTTTCGCCGGAGAAGATCGTATCGGCCGTTGCCATGCTCGATCAGCGCAAGCTCTCCTGGATTGGAGAGTGGCGGAGGTCGCTTTACTCGATACAGAGAACTTTCCTCGATTTCCTGAAAGCCATTGGTCTCCGGGAAGAAGCCGTTCCGGACGGCTGCAGCGGCCATGGCAGCGGCCATCGGCCACGCGGGGAGATTGTCTATTACAACCTGGGTAAGTTCAGCCAACTCATTTCCGACTACGAGTCGGTGAACTTCAATCTCGACCCCGCCAACCTGTATAAAGGATTTGCAGGATTTCTACGCTATCAGGCCGCGCAGTATTATCCGGAAGGCTGGGAGGGCGCCGGATTTGCCTTACCCGATGCGGTGCAGGTAATGACTGTCCATCAGGCGAAGGGCATGGAGTTTCCGCTGGTCTTCATCCCGAATCTATTGAGGAATCGTTTTCCATCGAAGAAGCAGGGCGGGCGGAAATGGTCCCATGTGATTCCACGTGTAGCGGTAATTGGCGCCGCTCGCTATGATGGTTGCGAGGAAGACGAGCGCAGGCTGTTCTACGTCGCTTTGACCAGGAGCAAGAAATACCTGTATTGCTCCTGGGCGCCGGAATCGTCAGGGGGGTTATATGTCCGGCAGTCCCAATTCGTTCGTGAAGTCACAGCCCCCTCCTGTGTCCTTACTCGCGAGCCCGCTGGTGTAGCAATGGAGAGAATTCCTCCTCAGGCAGCCACAGAAGAAGCTGAAGTCATCCTTACCTTCAGTGAGCTCAAATATTTCTACGAATGCCCGTACCAGTTCAAACTCCGTTTTATGTACGGCTTCAACCCCGGCTTCCATGAAAAGATCGGCTTTGGCAAGTCTTTGCACGACGCCTTAGCCGAGGCGCATCGCAAAGCGCTTGACGGTCAATATTTGAAGCCGGCTGATGTCCCTCATCTGCTCGATACACATTTCCATCTTCCGTACGCTTGGCGGAGGCTAACGGACGATATGCGCCGACAGGCCGAAAGAGCTTTGCGGCGCTACCTTGGTGAGAATAGCGCGGTAATGGACAAGGTCGAATTTGCCGAGCAGGCGATAGAACTAAGGCTCGCCGAAGGAATTGTCGTTCATGGTAGAATCGACCTTATCCGTCGCACTGACACTAGTGAGGTGAGCATTATCGATTTTAAATCAACCGAGCGGTCCCGGGAAGAAGAGATTACCCGGGAACAGCTTCGCATTTATGCTTTGGGCTATCAGCATATTACGGGCAACAGGGCCGATTTGGTAGAGATATATAACCTCGACAGGGGGGCGCGGGCGACAGTTCGCGAGTTGGTAGACGATGCGATGCTCCAGCAGACCGAGAAAGCAATAGTGGCTGCCGGAAGGGAGATTAAAAGTGGTGATCTTCGACGGAAAAAGCTTTGTCCGGGGTGTGACTTCCAGGGGATTTGCCGTAGCGATATCAAGGCTTAGGGCTTGTCCGTAAATAAACATTCTCACAATCGGGCTGCCAGGACCTCATCTTGAATCTGCTAATGAATCTGAGAAAGTTTACTCATCGCTCCAGCTTATTCTTTTGTTCATAGGACTGCGCGAGTTCCTTGCGGGGTCTTCCCGTGCAACCGTTCTTTATCATAAGAATCTCCGCCAATACCGAAAAAGCAACTTCTTCCGGGGACATGTCGCAGATATCAAGACCTACGGGCGTATGCACTTGCATAAGCAAGTCTTTGCTTATGCCTTCATCTTCGAGCTGGCGGAACATCTCCTTCGATTTTTTTGCGCTGCCGAGCATTCCGACATAGGTGAAATTTTTTTGCAGCGCCCCTTTGAGAGCGGACTTGTCCTGCGTATGGGTCGGCGCGCAACACAGATAATAGGCGCCATCGGGAATCCGTTCCTTTATGATGGCTTCCTCAGGCGTCTGGCACCGTATAAAATGATCCGCCGTCTCGACCGCCTTTCCGATGAGCTCGGGCCCGCGATTGTCGATAAGTATCGTAGTAAATTTCAAGAACTTCGCCAGACGCAAAACGGCGCCACCGACGTGGCCGGCGCCACAGACGACAAGCCGTGGTTCGGGGGCTGCCACCTCCACGAATAAGCTGACTTTGAAACTGCATCCCAAGCCAGGCTCTTCATAGTCGGGGGTGTGCACATATCGTTTAAAAAAGCTCTCCTTGTCCCTGATCGCCCTTGCCGCATCCTCTATCGCCTGGCATTCCATCCGACCGCCGCCTATCGTCCCGAAAGTAGTCCCGTCTTCGAGCAACAGCATCTTTTTGCCCACTTTGAAAGGGGACGCGCCTTCAGTTTCGGCTACAGTCAAGACCGCATAGGAAATCCCGGCTCTCCTTGCCTTCAGTTGTTCCCGCAGGATTTCCATGTACTCTCCCTTTCTCTTGAGATGTGCGGGTATCGGGCTCCAATTTGCGAATATACTCCCATGATATCCGCCCTCAAGACGTGCCCAGGAAGGGATGGATTACAAAGTAGATGCCCAGGATGCCTATTGCTATTGCGGCGCACTTCTTGAACCAGCGGCTTCCCTCATGATATGAACTGCTCTCCAGGAGTTTCCTGACCTTGGCGGTCGAACTTCCTGCTACGGCAATGGGTATGCAATGACCGATACCGAAAAGCACGATGTAGATTATCCCGATCAAAACCTTTTGCTGAATCGTGATGATAGCTAGTATGGGGGCAATAAAACCGAAGGTGCAGGAACCGGATAGAATACCGTAGGCCAGCCCCAGGACAAATGCTCCGGTTAGACCTTTGATTTTGATCCTGCCCATCAGGCTCCCGGACATGGAGCATTTCGAAACCCCCCAGATATCCAGGGCGATCCAGAGGAGAAGCGCACCCACCAAAATGGTCCAGTAGGGGCTGACTTGCCCCAGCATCGAACCGAGCAGCGAGCAGATAATTCCCAGAGTGGCGATGGTTATAAAGAGTCCGATACTGAAAATGACCGCGCAAAGCGCCGCGTCTTTTGTCTCAAGCGCTCTTTCCTGCCCCGCCACGTAGCTTACGATGAGCGGGATGGATGCTATGTGGCACGGACTAAGGGCTACGCTCACCATTCCCCAAAGAAGGCAACCCACCGCGCCGATAAATAAATCGCCCATCATCCAGGCGTTTATGGTCAAAAAAACATGATCGAGCATCTTACCTCCTTTGGCCGACGGAACAGAAAAACCGGCGACAAGACCGCTATTTGACTCCCGGACTCTCCAGCTTCGAAATGACAGCTCCCTGCCCCATCACACCCTTGTCACGATATATCTTGTCGCCGTTGCTGTCAGCAAGAAGATCCGGGTAGCCATTCAATTGAGGCCGCGTAAGCGTCTCATCGGTCGTAGATAATGCCTTTATGGAAAATGACATTTACAGATCGCAATTCACAAATTTAATTGGACCGATTGGCGCTTCACGTAAGAGCTGCGACTAAACCGATCATATGAACTATCCAACAGTTATTTCCGCTCATTACTCCCCATTTGAGAAGCCGCCGCCGGTGGCGCTGTCCCGGAGGAGCGCGGTTGGCCTATTTGCCAACAAAAAGGCGCCCGGCAGCCCACATTTGCGTCGGAGAATATCAGATTCCAGCTATCCATTCAAGGCATTAATTGAAGCGCGCGGGTAGCCCACGGAGTACGGCCAATCCCGCTGCAACCGGAAAGAAGCTCTGTTTTCGGGCTTTCCCGGTTGTTACATGGATTAATATTGACGACTGTCGATCTATTGGGTATATTGTCGCTTATGAATGTAGATGGGAGGAGCCCGGATGCTCCAATGCGTGAAAATCATGAAAGCTCTTTGCGCTCCAGTGAAATAGCTGCCACCGGCGCCTATGGGCGCTCTAATCGCCACCCTGTGCCTCTTCGCGCCTGCTTTTGTCCTCATGGGCGTGCTTTCCCATGAATATGCCAGGCTCAAGGGGGGGCGGCGCTTTCAGGATTTCCTCGCGAGAGTGACTCCGGCCGTGGTGGGGCTGGCGATAAGCGCTGCCGTGCTCCTTCTCCCCGGCGCCCTTGGCCACCCCGCGGGTTGGGCGCTTAAGGTCGCCGACTGCTCATAGGTTGCGCCCACCTTTATCGAAAGGAAAAAGGTGACAAAGACATCGCCACGAAATAGATGCAAAGCGGAATAGCCACCCGAATAACATCTACCGGTAATTGAATCTTTTTCCCTTCAAGTTCCCCTGTGTCTTCTCCGACAGACACTGCATGCGACGAATTTTCCCTCCACCGGGGATGCAAAGGGGGCCGGCAGCCGGACAAAACGCGCTACGCGTTGCCGCACGGGCGCACACATCATTTTATATGGGGAATAGGGTTTGGACATCATGGCATCTCAGAAGGCAATTTCGTTTGGAGGTATTTTATTTTGTGCCATTACAGCGCTGCTTTGTTTGTCTTGTAGACCCGTATCGGCCCTGGAATCGATTTCAACGCCGATCCTTACATCGATGCCCAATTTCAGAGACCTTGCGGGAATCTCCGCTCTCTACGGGGAACCGGCTATGCCGACACGACCAGCCACGATGGCGTGATGCGAACGGGGGGCTTTTATCGTACCGATGCCCTGAGCAGTCTCAGCACCGCCGACACGAAGACCCTCTCGTCACTCGATATCGGACGCGACATCGACCTGCGAGCCCCCTCGGAAATCGCCTCGGCACGCGACCGCGTGCCCCCCGGCATGATCTATACCAATATCAATATATACGGCGCCCCCGATGCGCCGCCGCAACCGCCGCTCACCGCCCCGACCTCCGCGGCGGTCGACTACATGGAGGGGCTCTATCACAATTTTGTCGCCAGTCCTGTCGAGCGATCGGCGTTTCGAACGGTTTTGCTCGCCCTGGCGACCGACCCCACGGCCGATCTCTACCACCGTTCGGCGGGCAAGGACCGCACTGGATGGACCTCGGCCATTCTGCAAAGCATAGCCGGCGTCTCGCAGGCGACCATCATGAAGGATTACGTGGCCACCAACCTCTACACGGCCGCCCTCATACAATCGACGAAGGCGCAGATCCTGGCGGCGGACCCGAACGCGAACGCGGCGGCCCTCGATCTCGTTTCGGGAGTCGAACCCGACTACCTCCAGACCTCGCTCGATCAAGTGAGCGCTTTGTACGGGTCGATGAACGCCTATTTGACACGGGGATTGGGGCTCACGCAGGCCGACTCTACGTTCTTCGCGCAAAGATGGTCTACTATCGGACGTTGCCCGGACAAAGCGGCTGTACGGGAAACCGCGCCAACGGCGCAGCGCTTCTCAACGCGCTGCAAAACTCGCCCCTCTCGGGCCACTACACCGCCTACAACTTCTACCTGCAGTCGGCCGTGGACGCCGGCACGCTGGGAGGAGTCCAAAACCAGGTCGGCGGCCAGGTCTACGCCGATGCCGCTTCTTTTCTGCTGCGCCGGTCGCAGTGGATCGACCAGGCGATCGCGCCCTATGCGAGTGGCCGCGATCTCGAAGAAGGGCAGACACGTGTCTGGATGTCGGGCCTCGGGGGCGGATTTTGGACCGGGGGGTCCGCGGACGCCGCCTCCAGCACCGAAAACGACGCCGGCACGCTCGAAGGCATCACCCGCCGGTTCAACGATCGACTCAGCGGCGATGTGGGTTTCGGCTATGAGTGGGGTTCGGTCGGAAGCGCCGGGGGCAGCGCCTCTCCGGATACGTTTCTGGCAACCCTGGGCGGGCGCTACGGGATTTCAAGTCTCGATGCCGGTCCCTTCGTCACGGCCCGCGCCGATGTGGGCTCGGTCCACTATGAAAGCACGCGCGTGCTCAACGCCGGCCTGGGGGATGCAAACGGGAACACCGACGGCGCCTTTTACGGCGGCCTGGCAGGTGTGGGAGACCTCCTGCGCTTTGCTCCACTTACTTTCACGCTGCAAACGGGGGTTCGCGTCTCCGGAGTGCACCTGGGCGGATTCAACGAGAACGGCAGCGAACTCGCCCTGGACGTCAACGGAATCGACAAAACCTATTCCAGCCTCTTGTTCAACCTGGGTGTAAGCCTGGACCCTCGGCAGCTGGGCGCCTGGACCATAACGCCGGCCCTTTCTCTTGGCTACGAGCGGGGGTGCTCGCAAATCCCCGGGTCCAAAGCACCGGAACGCTTTACGGCTACTCGGTGAGCCAGTATTCGGCCTTTGACAGCCGCGACCTGGCCGAAGCCGGTTTCAACCTCGAGGCCCGTCGCGGTGCCTTCCTGGTAAAAACCGGCTTCGGCGCTTTGATGGGAGGGGCTGCCGAAAGCGGCGGCATCGATGGACAGGCGGCCATTAGCTACAGATTCTAAAAGGAGCAACGATGGATATCTGGCGCTGTCCAATCGGCAGTCGCCGTCTAAATATGAGGTAGACCCAACAGTCGTGTCACCAGGGGCCATTTCGACGACTTTAAATCCTTAACCGATACGGACCGGCGGCCGGTCAAACCAACGCACCGGCCCCCGGATAAACATCGGCCCGCCCCGGGGGAAAAGCCGCACGTCCGCCTCAGCCCGTAAATTTTCGACGCAACTCCCTGTGCAGGATTTTTCCGGTTCCCGTGCGCGGCATTTCCTCCTGCCCGATAAAGATCACCTCTTTGGGTCGCTTGTAGGCCGCAAGCTTATCTTTGCAATGCTGGGAGATAATGTCCGCGCTGATCTTTTCGGGAAACGCCCCCTCCTTGGCGATTACCATTACGACCACCTTTTCTCCCCACTTCTCGTCGGGCGCCCCGATGCAGGCGCAGTCGAAGACGTATTCGTGGCTTCCGACAACTTCCTCCACCTCGCTCGGATAGACGTGCTCCCCGCCGGTGATGATCATGTTGTCTTTTCTGTCCACGATCTGATAGTAGCCGTCCGCGTCCTTTCTGCCCATGTCCCCGGCGGAAAAGTAGCTGCCCCGAAACGCCCGGGCCGTTTTCTCGGGCGCCTTGTAGTATCCGGTAAACAGCATCGGGCCGCTCGAAAAGATCTCGCCCACTTCCCCGCCCCCCACTTCGGCGCCCTCGGCGTCAAGCAGCCTTATCGAATCCGTCCCCAGAACTTCAAGGCCGATTGAGCCCAGCTTCCGTAACTGGTCCCCGGGCTTTAGGATCGTGACCATGCCGCCCTCGGTCGATCCGTACGCCTCATAGAGTTCCACGCCGGGGAAAAACTCCATGATGTCCGTCTTCATTTTCTGCCTGACCGGCGCCGAAGAACACAAAAGCTTGCGTATGGAGCCGACGTCTCGTTTTCTCCCCTCCTCGCCCACGGCAAGGATGAGGCTGTAATGTGTGGGAATGAGAGAAATGAACGTAATCTTCTCTCTTTCTATAATCTCTAGCACCTCTTCGCCCCGGAAAGACATGGCCGGATGGATGTAGGCCGTGGCTCCCAGGTAAGTGAAGGTGAACGTGAAATACACCGAATTGATATGGCAAAGAGGCATCACATTCATGCAGACATCGTCTTTGGTGAAGCCAAACTCCAGGGCATTCACCAAATAATAGGCCACGTGGGATTCGTGCGATCGAAGAACTCCCTTGGGCTTTCCCGTGGTGCCCGATGTGTAGATCAAGACCCAGATGTCTTCGGGCGCCACTTCGCACTCCGGTTCAGCCGGATTTCCGCCCTGCAGGAATGTCTCGTAGTCGGTAAACCCGGCCGTGGGGTCACCGACCACGAAGTAGTGCTTCTGCGGGACATTTGCGAGCCCCCCTCTAATCGAATCGATCGTTGCGCTAAACTGTGCGTGGACAAACAGCGCTTTAGAGTCCGAATCATTTACTATATATTCGACGTCAGGGCCGATCAGCCGGAAGTTTACGGGAACGATGACAAGGCCCGTCTTAGCCGTCGCAAGGTAGAGTTCGACGATTTCGATGCTGTTTTCGAGCAGTACGGCGATTTTTTCGCCCTTCTTCAGGCCAAGAGACAGCAGGCTGTGGGCGAGCCGGTTCACCCGCTCGTTTGTCTGCGCATAGGTGAAGCTTCTGCGCCCTTCCTTGAACGCAACCTTTTCGGCGAATTTTTTGGCGTTGACCTTGAAATTTTGTCCCAGATTCATCCAGTGGGCCATAATGATCCTCCGCGTCAAAAGAGCAGACTTTGTATCTACCTCTAGCTTAGAAAAGTATTGAGAAGATGAATGCGGTATTATCTTTCGAGCGGCTCAAAGCTTCCCGCTTCCTCATTTCGGCCTTTCATCGATTACGCGCACCGCTTTTCCTTCGCTTCGAGTCATGGACTTGGGCGCGGTCAGTTCGATCTGTACGTGGATGCCGAGCATTCCTTGGATATGATTGGCTATTTTCTTTTCGACTTCGCCAATTTTTTGCGGCCCCCCGTCATAAATCTCCTGCTTGGCTTCCACTTTGAGCTTCACCTGGTCCAGGTGTTTTTTCTTGCCCACAACCAGCGCATATTGGAGTTCCACCTCCCGGATGTCGGTTAGAAGCGACTCGATTTGGGAGGGGAAAACGTTTACGCCGTTTATGATCAGCATGTCATCGGATCTGCCCGTGATTCTGTCCATCTTGATGAGCGTGCTTCCGCAGGAACATTTCTCCCGCCTGAGGCTCGTGATGTCTTTGGTGCGGTAGCGCAAAAGCGGCATGGCCCGCCGTTGAATGGCGGTAAGAACCAGTTCCCCTCTTTCCCCCGGCGCGACCGGTTCAAGGGTTACCGGATCGATTATCTCGGCCAGGAAGTGGTCTTCGTTTATATGCAGTCCATCCTTGGCTTCGCACTCATACGCCATGCCCGGACCTCCCAGTTCGGTAAGGCCGTAGATATCGACCGCCGAAATCCCCATTCTTTGCTCTATTTCGTTTCGCATCGCGTTGGTCCACGGCTCGGCGCCAAAGACCCCCACGCGCAGGGGAAGACCCGTTAGTGGGGTGCCCAGTTCCTCCGCTCGCTCGGCAATGGTCAGCGCATACGATGGCGTGCAGAATAGGGCCGTGGAACCGAAATCTTTCATGAGAAGTATCTGTCTTTCGGTCATCCCGGAACTGGTGGGGACCACCGTGCAGCCAATGCGCGAAGCCCCCTGGTGCAGTCCCAGGCCTCCCGTAAAAAGGCCTATCCCGTAGGCGTTCTGTACGATGTCGTCCTCCCGTATGCCCGCCGCCCACAGAACTCTGGCGACGCACTCCGTCCACTGATCGAGGTCTTCGACGGTATAGGGGCCGGTTATGGGCTTTCCGGTCGTTCCCGAGGAAGCGTGCACGCGGACCACTTCCTTCATCGGCACCGCGCACAGCCCGAACGGATAATTGTCCCGCAAATCGATTTTAACGGTCAGGGGAAGCTTTACGATATCTTCCAGGCTCTTGATATCGTCGGCCGCGACCCCCATTTCACCCAGCTTTTTGCGATAAAAAGGGACCCTCTCAGACAACCAGTCGACCGTTTCCTTTAGCTTCGCCAGTTGAAATTTTTGCATCTCTGCAAAAGGCATACATTCGAATTTTTCATTCCACGGCATATCTCAACTCCTTCCCTATTGCGCAGCGCAATACCCCAGATCGAACGCACTGATGTTTGACTCGACAAAAGCCTGTTTGGTCTTCTTTCTAATCGCCTCTTTCACCGTTTGCGCCTCTATCGGAACCTTTCCCGTCCGAATCAGGGCGCCCAGCAAAACCATGTTCACCGAAAGCTCGTTTCCTGCCTGCCGCGCAAGTTCTACGGCATCGAGGGCGACAAGGCCCGCGGTTTTCGCTCGGATTGTCGCCTGAAGTTTATTTAGATCGGGATAGACGCCCTTTCCGATGGCGACGGTAAAGGGGGGAAGCGGCGCCAGATTGGTTACGACTACCGTCGCCTTGTTGCACTTCTTTAGCGCCCGCAAGGTTTCCGAAGGCTCAAATCCCACCAGGACGTCGGCCTCCCCATCGGAGATAACCGAACTCTCGGCGTCCCCGAACACCATTGCCGACTCGACGACACCTCCCCGCTGGGCCATGCCGTGTATTTCGCTCATGCGCACGGGAATGTTTGACAGGAGCGCGGCTTCGCCCAGCACACTCGATGCCAGAAGGTTTCCCTGTCCCCCTACAGCCACTATGACCAGTCGTGTTGTGTTCAACGTCTTCTCCATGCCCGGGTTAGTCTTTTACGGGTATTATCGCGTTTTCGGGACATATTTGCGCGCACACGGAACACCCCGTGCACTGCGCCGCGTTGATCCGGATCCTGCCCTCGCTAAGGTAAAACGCCGGACACCCCAACTGATTGATGCAGTCGCGGTGGTTCCGGCATTTGTCGCCTACCTGGTATCTTTTCTTGCTCTGGAGCTTGAGACTCTTGGCGTACAGGGTGCACATCTCCCTGGAGATAACAACCGAGACGCCCTCAAAGGAGAGCGCCTTTTTGACCGCTTCGATACTCTTTTTGACCTTGTAGGGCTCAATCACGGTCACGTCTTTTACCCCCAGGGCGCGCACCACCTCCTCGATGTCGATCCGGCCGTATCCCGTAAGGTTTAACAGCCCCATGTCCACCCCCGGGTTGGGCTGGTGGCCGGTCATCGCGGTCGTTCCGTTATCGAGAATAAAAAGAGTGAAATTATGATTGTTGAAAACCGCGTTTATAAGGCCGGGAATGCCGCTGTGGAAAAAGGTGGAATCCCCTATAAAGGAAATCACCTTCTTCTTGGTGACCTTGGAAAAACCGCAGGAAGTGCTAATCGACGATCCCATGCAGATGAGAAAGTCAGCCGTTGAAAGCGGCGGTAAAAGCCCCAGCGTATAACAGCCGATGTCTGTTGGGAAAATGGTCTCCATCCCTTCCGCGGCCTGCTTGGCGATATAGAAGGAGGCGCGGTGCGAACAGCCCGCGCAAAGGTTGGGCGGCCTGGACGGAATCTCGGGAATATCGGCTACATCCGTTGCTGCAACCGGCTCGTAGGCCACATTGAAATAGTTTGCGATAACTTTTCTCACCCCCGCCGGATCGAACTCGAAGAGTCTTGAAAACACCCCCTCGCCCTTTCCCGCGATGGGAAGCGTCAACCCCTCTTCCTGCGCGAAGGCCTTGAGCGCCTCCTCCATGTAGGGTTCGCCTTCTTCGGCCACCAGGACCTTTTCGCATCCCTTTAGAAATTCCTTTATCATGGCCCCGGGCATGGGGTTTGAAAACCCGATCCTCAAGATCTGTACCTTGTCTTCGATACCAAGATCCCTTGCGCCATCCCGGACATAGCTGTAGCTTACCCCGTTGCAGACGATTCCATACGGCCCCTTGCCCGAGACGAAATTGTACGGCGAAACCTCGGAAATACCCTTGGCCTCCTCCCAGTGTTTGAGAAGCTTTATATGAAGGTTTCTCGATACGGCCGGCACCGTCACGTAATTGAACGGGTCTTTTATGAAATCTCCCGATGCCTTCACCGGGGCAATATCTCCAAGCGTAACTATCCCCGTCGAGTGATTAATCCGGGTCGTGGTCCGAAACAGCACCGGTTCCTGGAGCTTTTCGGAAAGATCGAAGGCGTATTTTATCATCTCCTTGGCTTCCTCGATCGTCGAAGGCTCAAGGACCGCGAGGCCGGAGAGTTTTGCGTAGTAGCGGTTGTCCTGCTCGTTCTGGCTCGAAAACATAAAGGGATCGTCTGCCGAAAGAACCACCATGCCGGCCTTTACCCCCACGTAGGCCAGGGTCATAAGGGCATCGGCTGCAACGTTTAATCCCACGTGTTTCATGATGGCCATGCTGCGCACGCCGGAGTTGGCCGCGGCCGCCGCCACCTCCAGGGCCACCTTCTCGTTGGTGCTGTATTCGAAGTAGAGCTCGCTTTGCTGAGATATCTCGAACAAGTTGGCCGAAATCTCAGACGATGGGGTCCCCGGATAAGTGGCGCCAAAGGCCAGTCCCGCCTCGATCGCCCCCCGCGCTATTGCCTCGTTGCCCAAAAGGAGCATCTTCCTGCCGCGCTCCGTAGAGAGTAATTTGTTCATTTGTTTTCCCTTGCTCGTGTTTTCTGTCTTTGAAAAGAAGCCGGAAGCAATTTTTGAACTGCCAACCGATATTTTGTGCTTCCTGCTTCCCGCTCCCCGCTTCCCGCTCCCCGCTATTCCACATACCCCAGATCGGAGGAAATCCCCCGCGCGCTCTCCTTTACCATACCGACCAGGTTCTCCTTGTTTTGTCCCAGTATCCTCTCGGCCGAACCCGCCACCGAAAGGGATGCAATGGCCTGCCCCTTGTAGTCGAAAATCGGAGCGGCCACGGAACAAATGTCGGCTACGTATTCCGAATTGCTCTCACTGTAGCCCTGCCGCCGAATGAGCGCCAGTTCCTCTCTTAGCCCCTCGATCCGGGTGATCGTGTTCTTATTTAGCTCTACGATTCCGGTGGCCTCGATCACATGGTCGATAAAGGCCTGGTCTTTAAACGCCAAAACGGCCTTTCCCGGAGAACCGGCGTACAAGGGCAGGGTGCTGCCTTTGGTAGTGGTGATCCTTAAGACCCTCGGGGCCTCTTTTACATCCACGCAAACCACATTCAAGCCGTCGAGAACGGTTAAAACCGCAGTCTCTAGCGACCGCTCGACCAAAGATTCCATGTAGGCGGAGGCGACTTCCATTACCGAGGTCTTCTCGGCGGCAAACAACCCCAGCTTGAGAATGCTCAGGCCCGGGTAATATTTATTTGTTCGTTCGTTTTTGGAAAGGAATTGATTCTTCTGCAATGTCTGCAGATACTTGTAGGCGGTGCTAAGGGGCATGCCAAGCTTTGCGGCGATTTGGGGAGCCGAAAGCTCCGAGCGCCCCAAAGTGAAAAGCTGAAGCAGTTCCAGCGCTTTTTCCAGGGTGGCTATCGAATTGGCCATCGATCCATTCTCCAAATACGAGAATCAATTCTCGCATGTGGAGAGTATAGGGCGCCCCGTTGCGTTGCGTCAAGAAAAATATCGGTCCCGCGCCCACCTACCCTTTGGCAAAAGACTCGTCTGAAGGGGCTCGGCTCATCGCCCCCCCTTCGCAATGACCGCCTGAAAGGGCTTGGCTCAATCGCCCCCCTTTTTTGCAAAGGGGGGTTGGGGGGATTTCTGCTCTGTTCGCGCAGGATGGATAAAACTCAGTCGATATTCTTAACGGATATCGATGAGTTGTTTCCCCTAACCTTCATGCACCAAATACAGCCCGAAACACTTTCAGCCAATCCGCCCAAGGCTAAGGCGCGAAATTTTTCCTCCCTCCCGTGGGGTCTGGCCTTAGAAGGCGCCTTTATCGCCGGCGCCGCGGGCCGTCAACCGGCGCGCTGTCGCTTTTGCATGATTTTTTCAATCATCTGCTGGCGCATCTGTTCCTTGGAAGCCAGATATGCCTGATATTGGGTGGGAGTAAGCACCCTTGTCAACTCCGTGTCCTTTGCTTTCCTTATGGCCATTGACTGACGCATCTTCGCCAGCTTGCCCCCGTCTCCCTTTATGACGGGTTCCATTTGTTGCGCATATTTGAGGTTGATGGTCATTACCTGCGCCGACTGGCTCTTCGTCAGGTTGAGTCGTTTTTTCATGAGAGCGGTTTGCAGCTTTGCCCGCTGCAGGGCAGTGGTATGTCTTAAGGCGTCCATATCGGCTGAAAAGGCAGTGGAGCAAAAAATCAGGGTCATTGCCAGCGATGCGGTGAAAAAAAGTTTGGTCGGTCTCATTTCGGGTTACCTCGCCCTTACATAGGATTTGGATTTACTTTTATAAACTACTCAGAAACCTAATCATCCTCCACCCCGGGAGAAAAGCCCCTTACAATCCATTAACCGGGGCGCCCCGGCGAGTCCGCGACGAGACCTTGTAGGCTCGATATCGCCCGGGAAAGGGCTTTGCAAAGTTTAAACGCGGTCTTGGATCCAATCGACGCTGCAAAAATAAACCTTCGCCCTTAAATTTGTATTGTGGAAGATCTTTATGTTAAATCAAAAACTTAAGAATAACCCTGGATCGGGCGCCCCCTCCCGGCGTCAATATTTTTTCCTGCCGGATCTTCGGGAATTGTTGGCTCCCTTAAGGTGCCGGGTCGTCCGATTCGTTGGGGGGAGAAAAATAATGGAATCAACTGGTTTCAGGTTTATTTCCTTTGCCATTTTGCTCGCAGGATTTCTTGGCTTCCTGTTGCTTGGCCCGCAGGTTGAAGCCCGAGGCAGGTATGGCGGGGGAAACCTTGCTCGGGGAAGCGCTCGGGTCGGCGCCTCCGGTGTTCGCGCCGGCGGGGCAGCCGGTTATCGAGGAGGCGGCTACGCTGGGCGTACGTTCCACGGAGGGTCTGCGAGCGTAAACCGCAGCTACAGCGGCTCCGTTAGCCGATATAATGGGTCGGTGAACAGAAACGTGAACACAAACGTCAACCGCAGTCTCAACGGCCACTGGAATGGCTACTACCGACCGGGGTGGGGCGCTGCGGGCGTTGCCGCCGGGGCTGCGGCGGGCTCTGCCGCTGCGCCTTCAACCGTTTTGTGCTACAGAAACGGCGTGCCAAGCTACTGCCCCGCCCCGTGACGATCCGGGCGCGCATTTTGCGGGCAGAGGGGTGCGGAGCGATGCCGATGCGGGTAATACGCAAGTTGCGTTAAAGATGTGTCAGTGTGATTGGTTCCACTACCTCCCGAAATCCCGCTTCTTATATCCACACACTGCGGCATGGCCCCGCGCCTCGGTCCTCGCAAAGAGCGCCTCGCGCGCGATAACGGGCTTTCCCCGCCGGGCGCAAAAATTGCCTCCTGCCCAAATCCTGCCTGACGGCCAAGGTTTAAGTACACACTTTTGTCCGCAAAAATACGGCTTTTCCTGCCTGCCGCAAAAGAGAGCATCATGTAATGATTAGCCATCCCCGATAACCACGACTGGTTGATAAGGAGAGTCAACCATGACTTCTTGGGAATCTTCTTCCTGTTTGGAAGGGGCGCTGCGGCCCCGGCCGGAAATCGGGGCTGAGTCATTTATCGCAGGCTCCTCACGATTTTGATCATCTGGTCAAGGTAGGAAAATATTCATGAACACTTTTGAGGAACAAAAAGAATTACAGAGAGCATTGCGGTTACAGGAATCCCGCTTGGAAACGCTCGTTTCTCTTAGCCGGATGGACGGGGACACAACCGAGCAGATAGCCGACTTTGTCCTCGAAGAGCAGATAAAAATCACCGGCAGCCAGATGGGCTGGCTGGGTTTTGTCAGCGAGGACCAATTGCATATCGCTTTCCACGAACGGGACATGGGCGCCATGGAAAAAGACTGCGCTTACGGCAGGCAAATGCGTTTGTCCGTGGAGATGGGAGGAATCTGGGGCGATGCGGTAAAGGAGCGAAAAACGGTTGTGATAAACGACTCCTCGAAAATTGATCCGCGCAACTTTGGATTCCCCGGCGACTATGTTTCCTATCGCCGTTTGCTGGTGACCCCCGTATTTGAGCAAGACCGGATAAGAGCCGTGGCGATGGTTGCAAACAAACACGAACAATACGACGCTACCGACGTAAAATATCACACGCTATTGCTCGATGGCATGTGGAAGCTCATTTCCCGAGAGCAGCTACGCAAAACCCTGGCCCATACGGAGAGCCTTGCGGCGGTGGGCAGAGCCCTGTCCTATGTGGCCCACGACATGAGAACGCCGCTAACGGCCATTGGAGGCTTCGCGAGCCTTGTGCGAAAACGGATGGGCGAGACCAATCCCGACCGGAGCAAACTGGAAATCGTGATCAGGGAAACCCGGCGCCTTGAGAACATGATTAAAAACATGCTCGATTTCTCACGCCCCATCGATATTGACAAATCCCCCGCAGACATCGACGAGATGGTAAGCGAGAGCCTGAGTCTTCTCGATTCGGAGGCAAAGGAACGCGAGCTGAGGCTGATGAGCACTATCGAGCCCGATCTTCCCCGGGCTTCCCTTGACCTCTTCCGCATGAAACAAGCTCTTGTAAATCTTGCGGCCAATGCAATCCAGTCCTCACCCGAGGGGGGCACAGTGTCCATTGACGTCTACACCAGGCAGGACGATCTCATTTTCGATATCGTGGACAATGGCCCCGGAATCTTTCCCGAAAAAAGAAAATCTATTTTCAAACCCTTTTTTACGACCAAAAAGGGCGGAACCGGTCTGGGGCTTTCCATAGTGCAAAGGATCGTCGAAGCTCATAAGGGTTGGATCACAATATTGGACAATACCGATAGGGGGCTGACTTTCAGGGTTGAGATCCCTGACTGTCTCGACCGCGGCTAAAAAGCGGTATCGGACACGGTCATATATCCGGAGTGGCGCGGGGGCCGCGCAATGTATGCGAGTCCGGTCCCGATTGCCTGGATGCGGGATTGAGAACGCAGAGGATGGCTCGCTTCGGTTTTTTGAAATGGTAAAAAGGCGTGTTTCCGGTCCCGATGCGCCCGACAAACACCGTTTTTGAGGAGAAAAAAAATGCGCCCGGTTCTGATTGTAGAAGCTAACCCGGTTGTTCGCATTACGCTCAAGGCCTTGCTCTCACTGCGATTTCCCTCAATCGAAGTAGAGGAGGCCTGCAATGGAGAGGGGGCGTTGTCGCTATTTCGGAAAACCCACCCTTTCCTGATTTTCATGGACATCGGTTTGCCCGACGGCAACGGGCTGGAACTGACCCGGGCGATCAAAGAGGCCGACCCGGGCACGGAGGTTATCATACTAACGACCTACGACATCCCCGAGCATCGCAGGGAGGCCTTTTCCAGCGGAGCAAGCGACTTTTTCACAAAAGGTAACGTCAAGGTCAATCAAATTACCTCTTGGGTAGCCTTCGCCCTGGAAACGAAAAAAGGGCTGGAAAGGAGCGCGGCCTGCTCGTAAAGCCTGCTCTTCCAGCCCTGGCCTAATGCTGCCGGGTCTTCATTTTGCGCAGCCGCAGCGAGGTAGGGGTAACTTCAACCAGTTCGTCATCGGAGATGTATTCCATCGCCTGCTCCAGGCTGAACCGGCGGGGCGGTATGATCCTCAAGGCTTCATCGGAGCCGGAGGCCCTCATGTTGGTGAGCTTTTTTTCCTTGGTGATATTTACCCAGAGGTCTTCGGCTCGCGAATTTTCTCCCACGATCATGCCCGAATAGGCCGGTTCGCCGGGGTTTACAAAAATTGTTCCCCGAGGCTGCAGGTGGTAAATGGCAAAGGTTACCGCCTTGCCCTCCCGGTCGGAAACCAGAACGCCGTTTGGCCGGGCGGGGATATCTCCGGTGTGGGGGCGGTAGCCGAGAAGGAGCGTATTTAAGATCCCCGAGCCGCGCGTTTCGGTTAGAAACCGGCTGCGAAAGCCGATAAGGCCCCGGGAGGAAATTTCGAATTCCAGGCGCACGCGGCCAAAGCCGTTATTGATCATTTTGGTCATTCTGCCGCGCCGCGAGCTCATCATCTCCGTGACTATCCCCGTGCACTCCTCGGGAATGTCAATGGTTGCAAGCTCGACAGGCTCACAGGTGCGACCTTCGATTTGCTTGGTAATCACCTGGGGCCGCGAAATGGAAAGCTCAAACCCCTCCCGTCGCATGGTCTCGACAAGAACGGCCAACTGCAGCTCCCCTCGGGCTGCCACCGAGTAGGAATCGCGGTTTTCGGCCTGTTCGACCCGAATGCTCACATTGTAGAGCAGCTCCTTGTCGAGCCGCTCCTTTATGTGGCGGGAGGTGAGGTACTTTCCCTCTTTTCCGGCAAGCGGCGAGGAGTTTACCGTAAACACCATCGATATGGTGGGTTCCTCGACGGTTATCGTCGGCAGCGGGCGGGGGTCCAGGGGGTCGCCGAGCGTATCGCCTATGAAAATGTCCTCGATTCCAGCGACCGCCGCTATGTCGCCGGCCTGCGCGGTTTGCTTCTCCACGCGGTTTAGACCCTCGTAGGTGTAGAGCACGCTAAGGGAAGACTTTCGGGACGTGCCGTCGCTTTTTAGCAGCATGACTTCCTGGCCCCGATGCATCGTCCCGTTGACGATCTTGCCGATAGCCGTTCTTCCAACGTAATCGCTGTGGTTAAGGGTCGTTACCAGATACTGAAGAGGAGACTCCGGATCGTAACTGGGCGCGGGAATCGAGGAAAGTATCGTATCGAAGAGCGGGATCAGGTCTTGACCATCGCCATCGGGATCGGTTCGCGCGATCCCTGCCTTGGCGTTGGTGTAGAGAACGGGGAAATTGAGCTGTTCCTCGCTTGCGTCAAGGTCGATGAAAAGGTCGTAGGTTTCGTCCAACACCTCGTTTATTCGCCGGTCCGGTCGGTCGATTTTGTTTATCACAAGGATCGGGGGAAGGCCAAGCGCAAGGGCCTTTCCAAGTACGAACCGCGTCTGGGGAAGAGGGCCTTCGGTCGCATCGACCAGAAGCACAACACCTTCCACCATATTGAGCGTCCGCTCGACTTCGCCGCCAAAGTCCGCATGGCCGGGAGTGTCGACGATGTTGATCTTCACCCCCTTGTAAACTATGGCCGTATTCTTCGCCATAATGGTGATGCCCTTCTCGCGCTCGAGGTCGAGACTGTCCATCACCCGTTCGGCTACCTGTTCGTTTGCTCTAAAAATGCCCCCCTGCCACAACATGGCGTCGACAAGGGTCGTTTTGCCGTGATCGACGTGAGCGATAATGGCGAGATTGCGAATGTCTTGGCGTTTTTGCATTGTGGTGCTCTCCTTTGCGAACCGTGCTTATAACAGGGGCTGCGCAGCGGATCAAGCCTCATGACCCGCATTGCCCGGCCATCGGGAGTTGGAAAGAGCCGCAAATCCACTGCAGAGTCGCAGAGAGCGCTAACATAAGCACAGCGCAGATTATTTGCTCCGGAAAAAAAGCAGGTGGCAGGAAAGGTTGGTCGGGTATTGTTTGGCTCTTCGTGGTTGGCTACTGGCCCGCAAGTCTAAACGGTCAGCAGGACCAAGGTTCAACCACGAAGAGCGCGAAGGAAAAAATGCTTCGAGGTGAGCGCTCGCCCGCCGGGGTTCGGTGGATTACCCCCCCCCGGGGGGTTTTACCTCGCGCCCAGCTCGGCTGCAAGTTCTGTGGAAGTGGCGACCCGGAGCAGCGGGTAGAGCGGGTTGCGACGGTAGTTGTCCGCCGTTCGGGTATGGATTTCTTCGGAAAAAGCGGCCGTGCAGTCTTCTAGCAAAACCGCCCGAAAATCGTAGGCAATGGCGTCCAAAACGGTCGATAGAACGCAAAAATTCGTTGCGATTCCGGCTACCGCGCAAAGCGAAACGCTACTTCGCCTTAGCCTCTCGGCCAGGTCCGTTTCAAAGAAGGCGGAAAACTTCGGTTTGGGCAGCCACAGATCCCCTGGCCGCATGTCGAGCTCTTCGGCCACCTTGGCCCCTTCGGTTCCCGCCAGGCAGTGAGGCTTCATTTTACCGGTGAAGATGAAATCCTCTTTCTTGAAAGCATCGGTTGAAAACACGACCGGCCAATTTTGACTTCTAAAAACCGCGATCAGGTTGTTTAGCGGATCGATTATCTTTCGGGCCAAAGGCGTGATGGGGTATTTGTTCGAATCGTCAAATGTTTCCCTGACCATGTCTATTATAAGCAGCGCCGGTTTTTCCATCACTCTTTCGCCCTCTTTTCTCTTTTGACTTCGTCTATTTGTTTTTCCAAACAGGCTTGCGTTTTTCCTCGAAACTCTTTATTCCCTCCAGGGTGTCTTCGGTCTTCATAAGGGAATTGAGAAAATAGTCGTTTGTTTTCTTCGCCGCTTCCCTGGGTTCGCACCCCTTCACCATCTTTATCGCCCGCTTATTCATGCGAATGATCAGCGGACTGTTGGCGCAGATCTCTTCGACCAGGCCGTTTACGGTCTCGGTGAATTTTTCCTCCTCGATCACCTTGCTGACAAATCCCAGTTCGAGCCCCTCCCGGGCGCTGTACGTTCTGCCCGTTGTGCAGATCTCGATCGCCTTGGGCACGCCTACCAGTTCCGGGAGCCGGACCGCGGCATACGGAGGGAAAAAGCCCAGCTTTATTTCCGGCTGGCCGAATTTGGCATTAGAAGATGCGACCACCATGTCGCATCCGATAGCCAGTTCCATCCCGCCGCCAAGGCAGGCGCCGTGGACCGCCGCGATCACCGGCACGTCCAACTGGCCGAGCAGATCGAATATCCTGTCGAAAGTCCCGATCATTTCGGGGGCCAATTCAGGCTTGTGATCCCCGACTTCGACTCCGGCGCACCAGCTTTTCCCCTCGCCCAGAAACACCAGACACTTCGCTTCGCTATCCGAAAGAACCGATTCCAGAAAGGAATTTAGCTCCTTCATCATATCCAGGTTCAGCACATTGTGCTTCGGACGCGCAAGGCTTAGCCGCACCGCCCCGTTGGCTCTTTCGACCTTGAAAAATTTTAGCTCGGACATATCGCCACTCTCCCCTCTGCGCTCTAGATGTATTGGCCGCCATCGACCCGTATGACCTCTCCGGTTATATGACGCGCTCTCTCGGAGGCAAGAAACGAGACGAGGTAGGCGAGGTCTTCCGGCTGGCCGATCCTCTTCATCACAATCTCCCCCATGGCCATGTCGACTATCTTGTCCCGGCTCTCCGAATCCCTTAGCATGGCGGTTTCGATCAAACCGGGGGCCACCGCGTTTACCGTTACGCCAAACGCTCCCAGCTCCCTTGCCACCGCCTTGGTGTAGCCGATGATGCCCGCCTTGGATGCCGAGTAGTTCGACTGGCCAAATTTTCCGCGCAGGCCGTTTATCGAGGTGATATTTATAATTCTTCCGTACTTCTGCTCTTTTAGAAGCGGGGCGACGTGACGGGTGAAATTGAAATAGCCCTTAAGGTTTACTTCCAGGACCCTGTCCCATTGCTCTTCGGTCATTTTCCAGGATACCGCGTCCCAATTCATCCCGGCGTTGTTTACCAGGATGTCTATGCGCCCGAAGGCATCCAGGGCCTGTTTCACGGTATTTGCGGCTTCCGCAAACACCGCTATGTCGCACTTTACAGCGATCGCCTTGCGACCCATCTCGGTCATCTTTCGAACGTATTCGTCCGCTTCTTCCTGGTGCTTGCGGTAGGTCACGCAGACATTTGCGCCTTCAGCGGCTAGTTCAAGAGCGGTTGCGGCGCCGATACCCTGCGATCCGCCTGTGACAATGGCATTTTTCCCTTCCAGTAACATGGCTTTCCCTGCTCCAGGTTTTAAGAATTGATTTCGGTTTGCTCCCGGCTACAATATTTCAGTTGGTGCCGAACCACTTTGGAGCTATAATACAGCTATAATGTGCTTAGTCAAGATTAACTTTCGCCCCTGCTGCTGGTCTTGGGAGCCGGGATTTCTGAAATATAGTCACAACATAAATTGCTTTGTAGCTGTCAGGCGGCTTGACCGGGGGCGTGGCTAATGGTAAATTGGCGCTCTGCTCACCTGTCTTCCGCGGTGCTCGCGACGGCTCAGGACACGTTGATACGATGGGAAAAAAAGTCACCAGGGAAGTTTGCCCGCAAAATGATGCTCCCGTGGCTGCGCAAAAGGACCCGGTCGCCCTGAATATCGTAAAATTCGAAGTCTTCGGCGAGGAGATGGTTGAAAAGGAGGTAAAGCCCAGCGGTAACTCCGGGCGGGTTTACCTGCCTCCGGACTGGGTTGGCTCCAAAGTTAAGGTCATAAGGGTAAGGTGAGGCAGCCAAGGCTTTGGCGGCCTTCTTTCCTCCCCCGGTTTGCGGTCGCGTCTCGATGGTTTGGGGATGGATTTCCAATTGCTTGCCGGGGAAGGTTTAATTATACTACGATGTCTAACCGGGGCCGAGTTATGTGCCGATGGAAAGAGATATGAGTGAAGATCGCATCCCGGTCGAGGAGACTCCGGAGTCGGAGACCTCTGCCGAGGCTATTCATAAATCGGTAAGGTTTGAAGTATTTGGCGAAGAGATGCTCGAAAAGCGGGTAAGGCTCAGCGGAAACTCCGGAAGGATCTACTTGCCTCCGGATTGGGTCGGCCATCGAGTGAAAGTGATTCGGATAGATTGAAATCCCACTGAAAAGGGTATGCAAGGGTATGGATTCAGCCGACAAAATCGCAACTATCAGGGATATGAGGCCTGAGGACTCCGGTGGGATAGCCAGGATTTACACCGAGATCACGAAAAAGCCCGTGGAAGACGATTTCGACAAGCTGATTCAGGCGCACGCCGTTGGAAAGGATTCCGCCTGTTTTGTGGCGGAGTTGGACGGCAAGGTCATCGGGTTTATGATCAGCTATATTTTGACCCTGGGTTTCGGGATTGACAAAAGCGGTTGGATCGCAACCCTTGGCGTGGACCCGCGCCACATGGGCCAGGGGATAGGGGGCCGCTTGGCCGAGGAAACCTTCAAGGTCTACAAGGACCAGGGCATTGCCCGCGTCTATACCTCCGTCAGGTGGGATTCCACGGATTTACTTTCCTTTTTTGGAAAACTCAATTTCGAAAGAAGCGACTTCATAAACCTGACCAAAACGCTGGAGTAGAAAAGCCCCCCGGGCCGGCGAAACGCTCACCGCTTTTCCCACCCCCTTAGAGCCGCTGCGCTTTTCGACTGCCGTCACACTGCCCCCGCCTCCCGGTCGGACCGTCCCCCGGTGCTGCGTGGAAACTCCGCACGCCAAACTGTCCTCTATACCAAGGTCTTCCTACCGATCTGACATTTTCAGGTTACAGAATGTGTCAACAGAAATATTCGATTTTGGGTGCCGCCTCCATTTTCCCCTATTTTTAAACCCTTGTAATTTAAGGCACAAAGCCCTCGCCGCCACCGATGGAACAAGTCTTGCTCTATCATAAATTCCGTGGGCTGGATATTCCTGTTGCTCTTCGGGTTATCCGATCGATCTCATTTCCAAGTCGTCCGGCCATGCCTTACCCGCTTGACCGGCCGGCTGCATCATCAGGCGCAAAAGATGCCACTCTGTGCGGCCGAAAGGGGACTGACCAATGGAGTACACCGTTTCAAATCTCATGACTACACCGCTGCTGCTCTTCCTGCTTATCGTTTCACCTTTTCTGGCGGCTCTTTGCGTCTATCGGGCGCGCTCGCTTTTCTTGCAGTCGTTAGTAGTTACCGCAACCGGGGCGGTGCTGGCGGCCGGCGCATTGCTGCTGGTTCCTCGCGCGCCCTTCGGCCTCAGTCTTGCCCCCCTTTCCGGGAGCTGCCTGCATGGAGCGGCAAATGGCGCGGACTTTCTTCTACTGTGTGTGATCCTTTACTTCGGGTTTAAATATCGCCATCCCGTAATCGAGGCCCTTTCGGTGATGCAAATAATCGTGTTGGTCGTTTTGGAAGTTTTCGGCAGCCATGGAAAACACCCCGCAGACCTCTTCTACGGGGATAACCTCGCCCTTATGCTGGTTATGATCGCATCGATCGCCATCGCTGTTTCGACCCTGCGCCTGTCTTTTATCCCCTGCTTGCAGGACCTCGAAGACCATCCGGAATTGAAACAATCCGGCCGGGGCCGATTTTTCGCTCTTTTGCTGATTTGCCTTGGCGCCTTTAACGGTGTGCTTCTCTCAAACGATATGAGCTTTTTCTATTTCTTTTTCGAATCGATAACGCTTTGCTCCTTCCTGCTCATAGCGCAAAAAGGGACGCCGGCCGCCGAGAAAAAAGCCGTCAGGACCCTGTCGATGACAAGTCTTGCCGGTCTGGTATTGCTGCTGGCAATGACCTAGGCGGTCGCCCCGGGGGGGATCGCACCACATGGGAGGTTGCGTTCGACACGCCCCGATTTGAACGCAACCTCCGCGCACGATAATGTTCTTGCAATTACCCACACATACGCCCACTCGCAAGGAGAGGCTAGGCTCAATCGCCCCCCCCCTTGCAATGATCCCCGAGGAGGGGCATGGCTCAATCGCCCCCCTTTTTTTCAAAGGGGGGGTTGGGGGGATTTCGGGGTCTCTTCGTTTTTTCCCTGCCTTCATCCGTATACTTTTCTCCGCCATCACGACCCCGGTCGATCCTTGAAAAGGTTTTCGGCATGGTAGGAGCTGCGGACAAAGGGGCCGCTCGCCACTTGCGAAAAACCCGCCTCCAGGGCGACCTCTTTCCAGTCGTCAAACTCTTCGGGGGGGACATAGCGTGTAACCGGCAGGTGGAGGGCGGAAGGCTGGAGGTATTGGCCAAGGGTCAGCATGGTGCAGCCGGCATCTAAGATGTCTTTCATGGTGCGGCGGATCTCCTCCGCTGTTTCCCCCAGGCCCAGCATGAGACCCGATTTTACGGGGACCCGGGGCGCCGCTCTTTTTGCCGCCCCAAGAAGTCCGAGCGAGCGTTCGTAGGAAGCGCCCAACCGCACCGACCCATAGAGACGCTCGACGGTCTCGATGTTGTGGTTAATGACATCCGGGCCTGCGGCGAGCACCGTTAGAAGTGGCTGCAGCTCTCCTTGGAAATCGGGGATTAACACCTCGACAAGCGTTGCGGGCATCTTTTCCCTTAGCGCCCTTATTGTGGCCGCAAAGCAGGAAGCCCCGCCATCGGATAGATCGTCTCGGGTTACCGAGGTTACTACCGCGTAGAGCAGCCCCAGGGACTTGGCGGCTTCGGCCACCTTGGTCGGTTCTTCCGGGTCGGGCGGCCCCGGGGGGCCGTGATCGACTGCGCAAAACCCGCAGTTGCGGGTGCAATGGGGCCCCATGATCAGGAAAGCCGCTGTCCGAGACGAAAAACACTCCCACTGGTTGGGACAGTGGGCTTCCTGGCACACCGTGTGGATTCCGACGTTTGCCAGCATGGATCTTACCTGCTCGTACACCGGGCCGCTCGGAAGCTTGAGTCTTAGCCATGCGGGCTTGGGGGCGGTGCTAGCCTTTTCTTCACGCTGTGCCATGGCGAGTGTTGTCCCTTTCCGATAAATGACTGGAAAAAAGATGTCCCGAAAACGCAAAGTCGGCGGGTTTGAGCTTTACCTGGAAGACCGCTTCGAATTCCCCTTTAAGACGCTCGCGAACCTCGCCCATGGGGAGAGTGCGCGAAAGTTCGCGCTCAAGCGATGTCATGCCGATTCCCTGCAGCCCGCATGGGTTTATCCAGCCAAAGGGCGCAAGCGAGACATTTACATTGAAGGCAAAGCCGTGAAAGGTTATCCCGGAGCGGACCGCGACCCCGATGCTGCCCAGCTTGGAGTTGCCAACCCATGTCCCGCGGTTTACGGGATTTCTTGAAGCCTCCACACCGTAGCGGGCCGCGGTGCGGATCATGACCTCTTCGAGCTTTTCCACGTAATCGACCACGCCAAATCCGGCGGCCCGAAGGTCTATGATCGGATACCCCACCAACTGGCCGGGACCGTGAAACGTTATGTCTCCGCCCCGTTCCACATCCAGAATCGCTATGGAGGATTCGGCGAGAAAGCTCTCGGATACCAGAAGATTTCCCCTCCCGCCCCTGCGCCCCACGGTAAACACCGGCGAATGCTCCAAAAGCAGCAGGATGTCTTGGGAAACATCCCCCGATTTTCTGGCCGCGACCAGTTCGATCTGCAACCGCCTTGCCTCCTGGTAGGTCAAAAGCGAAAACTCGGCGCAAAAAAAACTCTTCGGCATGCTTTCGGCCTCCGCTTTCAAGGCGAATCGCTGTAATCCCGGCAAACTGTTTCTGAGCGGGCCCGCACGTGGCGCACAGCCTTGCCTGCAGACTGCGACTGCTTGCCCGGCCCCTTATTGGAAACTCCGCTTGATGCCCATAAACTTTAATGGTTATTCGGATAGGAGGCAAGCTCTATACCCCAAGGGTATTCTGTTCCGACTCAATCTCTCCGTTAAATCGACTACTTCGGATTGTCTCCGGTCAAAATCCCGATAGTCATCCCCTCTGCGGTCTCTGCGTACACCTGAATCCACCGCAGTCTTTCCTATAGCCTCGGAACACCCAAAGCAGATTTGGGCAGCGGTTCTTCTTGCTCCCCGCTCCTCGCTCCTCGCTTCCCGCTTTATGTTCCCCCCCCATGTTTCCACCGCTTTAAATGACTATCTTGGTGTTCGCCGGGAAGCGGCAAGTGAGGCTGCTAAGGACTAGGGGGCCGTAAATTGTGAGGGAAGGGCGACTAGCGATGGATAGGGACGGAATAAGAGATCGCGCGGCGGGGGCGGTGGTTGGCGCTTTTATCGGGGACGCCCTCGGATTGGGCCCGCACTGGTACTACGATCTTGACCGGATGCGCGCCGATTACGGGCCGTGGATAGATGGCTACACCGATCCCGGGCCCGGCCGCTATCATGCGGGACTAAAGGCGGGAGATCTTTCGCAAACCGGGCTGATTACCCTTGAGCTTTTGCGCTCGGTCGCAGAGCGCGATGGATACGACGAACGGGACTTTGCGAACCGCCTGGACGAGCAATTTTTGCAAAAAATGGACGGCGCCGCTTACTCCGGGCCCGGGGGATATACGAACCAATCGATCCGGGACCTCTATCGAGCAAGGGTTAAGGAGGGTAAACCCTGGGGGCGGACTGGCGATTACGCCGATACCACGGAAGGGGCCGAAAGGGCCGTGGTGATTGCCGCAAGATACGCTTTGTCGCCATCCGAAGGGGCGCGGATGATAGCCCGAAACATCGGGCTGACACAGATAGACCCTTACGTGAAATCGCTTAGTACGGCCTACTGCGTGATCGTAAGCGCTCTTATCCGCGGCGAGCCCTTTGACGATGCATTGGCCGGAAAACTCTACTCGATGGTCGAAAAAGCGGAACTTCCCTTTTCTCATGTCGAACTTGCGGAGAAAAAGGGAACGCATGACCAGGAACCCAAGGCGGCATTCGGGCTGCTCCCTTCGCCGGACGGACTCCTTTTTCCCTCCCACATCCGGGCCGCGGCCAAGGACCCCGAAGTTACGATCGAACCCGCGTGGAAAGTGTCCCTGGTCTACGGCATGCCGTGTTCGATCGTTTGCGTGCTGCCGGCCGCCTATTATCTGGGGGCAAGATTTCACGAGGATTTCGAGCAGGCCGTCCTGCACGCCGTAAACGGGGGCGGGCAGAATATGTCCCGGGCGATGCTAACCGGTGCGCTGGTGGGGGCGCAGGCAGGGCTATCGAACATTCCCGCGCGCTTTATCGAAGGGCTCTCCAACGGCCGGGAAATTGTTTCTCTTGCTAGACGCCTTGTCCCGTAAAGCCAATTCTCGGAAGGCCCTGCCGCTCCTTTTTCGTTCGGGACGCCTGCGCGCCTACGGGATCAAAATCACAGACCCTGTGGTGAGCCGGGCTTCCATGTCGCGATGGGCGGCGCCCGCCTCCGCCAGGGGGTAAGTTTTGCCTGTTTGCACCTTTACGATCCCCTTTTCCACCACTTCGAACAAATCCTTGGCATGGGCAAGGAGGTCCTCTCTTTTTGCGGTATAGGTCAAAAGGGAAGGCCGCGTTAAGAAAAGAGACCCCTTGACCGCGAGCACCCCCGTGTCGAACGGCGGGATCGGCCCGCTCGACTGTCCGAAGCTCACCATCGACCCCATTGGCCTCAGGCAATCCAGGGACTGCATGAAGGTCTGTTTGCCCACGGAATCGTAGACCGCGTCAACGCCCCTTCCTCCGGTTATCTCCTGTACCCGGGCGGCAAAGTCCTCTTCCCGGTAGAGGATCGTATGGTCGCAACCGTTACTGCGGGCGATTTGGGCTTTTTCCTTCGACCCAACCGTTCCGATAACCGTTGCCCCCAGGTGCTTTGCCCACTGGCACACAAGCGTTCCGACCCCTCCGGCAGCCGCGTGTATAAGGATCGTATCGCCCGCTTTTACGTGATAGCACCCATGGAGCAGGTACCGGGCGGTCATGCCCCGTAACATCATAGCGGCCGCCTGGCGGGTGGAGATGCCTTCCGGCAGGACCACCAGGCGATCGGCCGGGATCACCCGCACCTCCGCATAGGCCCCCGGAGGCAGCCCCGCATATGCCACGCGGTCCCCGACGCGAACACCCTCTACCCCTTCGCCTACCGCCTCAACTTTTCCGGCCCCCTCCATACCGAGCACCGCCGGCAGGCCGGGCAGAGGATAGAGGCCGATCCGGTGATAGATATCTATGAAATTCACCCCTATGGCTTCGTGGCGTACAAGCGCTTCGCCGGGACCGGCCATTCCCGGGTCGTATTCTTCCAACCGCAGGACTTCGGGGCCTCCAATCTCATGTATCCTGATCGCTTTGGGCATGATGTCTCCTGTTAAGAGGATTCCGTGGTGAGCCGCAAATGGGACCCGGGCGGCCCCGGGTTTACACTGGACCAGAGCAAATGTAGGTTGGGTTGAGCGAAGCGAAACCCAACAAATTAATCTCTTATACGAAATTGCGTTCAAGCAGGAATTCGAAGTTCACGATATGTCGTCTAGCGCGCGCCGGGACACATCCTCGGCCGGCGTTGCCTGAACTCGCCCTTCTCGAAACTCATTGAGCCTCCGCTTTGCCTCTTCGAGCCACAGCCTTTCAACCTCGGACTCCGATGGTTCATCCAGGCTGAGCAGGAGCTTTGCGACCACCTGCGCCCGTTCCTCGATGCTCAAATGAAGGGCGGCGGTGAGTACTTCGTCCAATTTTGCTACCATACTTCCCCCTGACCATGTCCAACCGGAGAATAAAGCGGCCGGACCCGGAGACATCCAGTTTTTGATCTACATTGAAAGTACCTTTTAAGGCCTCACCCGAACAAGCGTTTACGCTCCGTTTCTTTTTTGATGGTGACCATTTCTCCACTCTCTGGCCGGACAGGTTGATTGCGACGTTTGGCAATGTTGCCTCGCCCGCCTTCTCTACACTTGCATTCCGCCATCCAACACTTTCGTTAAGGCTTTTGACGCCCGAACGAGTTAGAGCCCTATTCGGGTTTGCCGGCTCCGGTTCCCTTTACCGTTCTCTTAGCTCGAATCTTTTAAGCTTTCCCGTGGCCGTTTTGGGCAGTTCGTCCACAAACACGATCCACCGAGGGAACTTATAGTGGGCCAGGTGCTTTTTGACGTATTCCTTTAGCTCTTTTTCCATTTCCTCGCCCGGCGAGTACCCGGGTTTTAACACTATGAAAGCCCTGGGTTTTACCAGGTTGTCCTTGTCGGTAGCCCCTACCACGGCGCATTCGAAGATCGCGGGATGCGCTATGAGGCAGTTTTCCACTTCCACCGGCGACACCCATATGCCTCCAACCTTTAGCATGTCGTTGGCGCGCCCCACGTAATAATAGAAGCCCTCTTCATCCTTGTAGTACTTATCGTCGGTGTTTATCCAGTCGCCAAGAAATGTCGCTTTTGTCTTCTCGTGCTTGTTCCAGTAGAACGCGCAGATGCTGTCGCCCTTTATCAGCAGAGTGCCGATCTCTCCGACCGCGACTTCGTTAAAGTTCTCGTCGACGATTTTGGCTTCATAGCCGGGAACGACTTTCCCCGAGCTGCCGGGCTTTATGGAGTCTATCGAGTTGGAGATAAAAATATGAGAGATTTCCGTCGATCCGATTCCATCGGCGATCTGAACGTGGTGACGCTCGACCCAGCGCCGGAGTATGTCGGCTGGAAGGGCTTCGCCGGCCGATACGCAAAGCCTTACGCCGTCGAGGCCGCCCTCTGCCTGGAGCATCGAGGCATAAAGGGTCGGGACCCCGAAAAAGATGGTGGGCCTGTGTCGCGCAATGGTTTCGTAGACAGAGGCGGCAGTGGGCCGCGCCGGCATGTATACCGCCGTTGCCCCGATGCTGAACGGGAAATAGAGCCCGTTGCCCAGCCCGTAGGCAAAAAACAGCTTGGCTGCCGAGAAGCATTTGTCGTCTTCGCGGACCCCCAAGACCTGCTTGCCGTAAGTCTCCACGCAATACACCATGTCGTGCTGCAGATGGACGGCCCCCTTGGGAGCCCCTGTGGACCCCGAGCTGTAGAGCCAGAAGCAGGAATCGTCCGGACCCGTCGGCGCCGCTTCCAGTTGGCTCGATCTTCCTTCGACGAATCGGTCGAAGGACTGGGCCCATTCCGGGGCCTGGCCGTTTACAACGACAATGTGTTCGAGGAATCGCAAATCTTTTCTGATGGGGTCGAAGACATCGATTAGGGCGGCATCCAGCATCAACACCCTGGCCCTGCTGTCGTTTAGAAAATACAAATAGTCCTTGGGCCGCATCAAGGTGTTTAGACAGATCGGCACGGCCCCTGTCTTTATGGCTCCGAAAAACGCCTGGGGATAGACCTCGGTGTCCAAAAGCATAAGGGCCACCCTGTCCTCCATCCGGACGCCAAGGCCCTTTAGCCCGTTGCCGATCCTGTTTACTCCGGCCTGCACCTGCCCATAGGTCAAGGACCGGTCCTCACACAGGATCGCTACTTTATCGCCGCGGCCTTCCCGAACGTTTCGATCTACAAAGTAATCGGCAGCGTTAAATTGTTCGGGAAGTCCCAGTTCGATTCCCATCGGTTTTCTCCTTTACAGTCATAGGGGGCGTTCGCGCGGTTTGTTTGGCATCTAATGCCTTGCCCTGCTCCGCAGGGTCTACGGTGGGAAAAGCCTTGATGATATTAGCCCGGAAATTCAAAAGATTTAGGAACGCAATGTGTCTTTTCGAGATGGCGCGTTGGAAAGCGCCAAATCCGCTCCCGGTCCATGCGCAAAACCAGCCATACTCTAAACCTTATATCCGAGCCTTGTCGAAATGCAAGAGCAAACGGTCAGGGGTATTCTGTTCTAACTCCATCCCTTCCTCAAATCGACTATTTAGGATTGTCTGCGGTTGGGTTGCTTCCCGCTTCTTTTCGAAGCAGTTTTGCATGTTCCCTCAAAACACCCGGAAACCATGAAAAGTATGACCCCCTTCGCATCTTCGCGTGAGAAAACTCTTCGAGACTCTTCGAGACTCTTCGAGACTTCCGCGCCGAATTTCCGCCCCTCTGACAGTTGACAGGGGGAGCGCCCAATCCTATGAATGAATTTTGTGTATGCCATGATGACATGAGCCAGGCTCTACCGATGCGGCGAGGTTGACCAAAGTGACTCTCCATGGCCACGAAGTCTACGAGCAAACCGAACATTCGCGCGCCAAGGGAGGCAAAAGGATCGGCCTGACCATAGCCGTTCTCGCCGTACTTTCCGCCTGTGTGACAATCCTTATGTCCGAAAACAACACCAAAAAGGTCGTAATCGAGGTCAAAACCGCCGATTGGTGGGCCTATGCCCATTCTAATGCCGGCAACGCAAGGCTCTACGAGGTAGCCGCCAAAATCGCCCAACTGATCCCCGAAACAGGTGTGCGTGTGGCTGCCGAACTTCGCCGGGAACGCGATGATCGGCAAAAAATATCCCACGATGCGCGCCTCATGGCCCAAGAGCTCGAAAGGCAATCGGCGGCCCTATCCCGTCAGCAAAATTACTATTCGACGGCAGACCTGCTCGTTCAGTTATCCGTTGTTCTGTGTTCCATCGCCCTGCTAACCGACCTCAACTGGTTTTGGAAGTCATCGTTTGCCAGCACGGCCGTGGGGCTATTGCTGGCGATAGTGGGGGCGTTGCTTTACTGAAAAAACTCGATCGCACCCGATAACAATCGTCTCCGGGAATGGAAAGCGAGCAAAGACTAAAGCATGAACAATGCGAGAAGAACAATTCTTCTGGGCTGTCTTGGGCTGGCGAGCATTCCCGTCTATGCGATTAACTTCAGGGTAGCGCCCATCCTTGTAAAAGCGAACCTGATCTCATCCTCGGGCGCTCCGTTTGTATCTTTTCTCTACCAGGTGACGGTGCTCGCAATAATCTATCTAATCGCTCTTAGGTGCGTTCTTCGGTGGGAAGCGGCCGACCGGCAAAACGGGGCCGTCTTTGTCATACTCTTTTTTGCGATCGTTTTCAGGCTGCTCCTTGTACCCGGGCGCCCTGTCCTTTCGACCGACATTTACCGCTATGTCTGGGACGGCCGAGTGCAGGCGCACGGCATCAACCCTTACCGGTACCCGCCTGCCGACAAAGCGCTAAGGAGCCTGCAGGATAAAGACATTTATTCCCGTATGAATCGGCAGGCATCTCCGACCATCTACCCCGCCGGTGCGCAATTACTCTTTCGCGCGCTAAACGGACTCAAAAGGGACTCCATTTCGGGGATAAAGGGAGCGGACGCTTTATTCGATACGGGTTCCGTGCTGGTGTTGATGGCCATACTTTCCAGCCTGGGCATGGCACGCGAAAGGGCTTTGATCTACGCATGGCATCCACTGGTGGTATTTGAGTGCGCAAGCAGCGGACACCTGGACGGCTTCATGCTGTTTTTCGTTTTGCTCTCTTTTCTTTTGATGATCAGGAAACGGACAATTGCATCCCTGGGCAGCCTTGCTCTTGCAGCTTCTTTGAAATTATACCCGGCGATAATCCTTCCCGCCGTGTTAAAGGAAAAAAAACTTCGAGGGCTCCTGGTATTTTCGATCGTTTTCCTATCGCTCTACCTGCCGTACATCGGGGTGGGGAAAAAGATCGTGGGGTTTTTGCCCCAATACTTTGAAAATCCCGACCAGAGTTTCAACCTTGGACTAAAGGCCTATCTCGAGAAGTTGTTGCCAAACACTAATCCTTTGGTATGGACCGGGCTTTTTGCCGCCATTTTGTTGTGCGCGGCCGGATGGATTTGGATCAGCCATAAGGATACCTGCGCCGCCCTGAGATTTTCCTACTATTTGACGGCTCTTCCGATCGTTTTTACCGCGTCTTCGCTGCAGCCCTGGTACATGTTATGGATCATTCCGTTTCTTGCCATTTTCCCTTCTCCGGCCTGGTTCTATCTGTCCTTTGCGGTCTGTCTGTCTTACCTCGCGTATGCGCCAGGGCAGATGCTGCCGGGGTGGGAGTGGGTAAGATTTGTGGAATATGTCCCTTTTTTTGTCCTGCTCGCAGCACAAGTTTTGGCGCAGCGCAAATCCAAGGCAGGATGGTTTCCGTGGGAGACCAGGGAAAAACGGCAAACTTCCGAGTTTTAAACTGAGGGGTTGACATGAGGGTTTCCGTCGTTATACCGGCCTGCAACGAGCAGGATGCGATAGCCGCTGTGGTAAAAGGCCTCCCGCCGGGCCTTGTGCAAGAGGTGATCGTGGTAGACAACGGCTCGACTGACGCTACGGCGCAAAGGGCGGAAAAAGCAGGGGCGCGGGTAGTAAAAGAATCCCGCAGAGGCTATGGCGCCGCATGTCACAAAGGCCTTATGGCCGTGCAGAAAGCCGATGTGGTCGTATTTCTAGACGGGGATAACAGCGACGACCCGGCCGAATTGCCCTTTTTGCTGGCGCCTATTGAGTCCGGACGAGCCGATCTTGTGATCGGCTCCAGGCTGTCCGGGGCGATGGAACCAGAGGCGATGCCTTCCCATGCCCGGCTGGGAAATCGGCTCGTTGCACGGTTCCTGTGCAGTGCTTATAAGGTGAAAATTAGTGACATCGGATCTTTTCGGGCAGTTCGCAAAAGTGTTCTCCTCTCCCTTGGCATGGAACAGATGACTTTTGGCTGGCCGGTCGAAATGCTGGTAAAAGCTGCCAGGCGTGGGGCCGGAATAGTTGAAGTTCCTGTCAGTTATAGAAAGCGCATCGGGATTTCCAAAGTTTCAGGAACCGTAAGGGGAACGATCCTTACAGCCTACTACATGCTGTGGATTCCCCTGCGTTATGCCTTCCGGGATTAAAAGATGGCTGGAACCGCCCTTATTTTTGACCGTAATGTCGACAAATGGATTCTTTACACCAAGAGCGTCAAGGGCCGTTTGCTCCATGAACTCGCCCGGGATCATCTGAAGCGGCAGCTAAGCCTTGCCGGGGCGCCGATGAGAGTGCTCGACGCAGGTTGCGGGCCGGCAGATATGGCCTACCCGCTTTTTCCCATCGCCCGGGAACTGGTCCTTCTCGATTTTTCGCCAAAAATGATCGAAGGGGCGAAAAAGCGTCTCGCAGTCCGGTATACGCCCGTCGAAATGGAGCGAATCACATTCGTCAATGCGGCCGTTGAGCAATTGGACTGCTGTTTGCCCCAAGGTTCATTTGACCTGATCGTCTGCCACAATACACTGGAATACACAAAAGATCCGGGGGCGGCCCTGGGGGCGTTGGCGAAAAGACTTGCCGCCGGAGGCCTCCTTTCTCTGGTCGTCGCCAACCGTTTCAGCGAGGCTTTTCGATTGGCCTTTGCCAAATGTGATCTGGACGGGGCGCGTCTCGCCCTCCACACCGGCACGGCAACCGCCGAGCTGTTCGACCATGCCCCGAAGCGCACATTTTCCTTCGACCAACTCGATCAAATGGTCGGAAAACTCGGACTGTCCGTTTTGGCGCGTCACGGGATACGCATATTTACGGACTATCTACCGGTGGAGCTGATCGAAGATGAGAGAAATTTTCCGTTGCTTTTAGCTCTGGAAAAGGAGGCGGCCTCAAGGATTCCGTACATTGCCGTCGCCCGCTATCTTCAACTGGTCTGTAGAAAGTGAAATGGCCTCGAGGGCTCCGGCCGGGAGGCAGGGGGTTTTAGCGAACTCGTCTTGTGACCAAGGAGCAGCAGAGATGAATCTTTCTGTCGGATTGGGGCTTACAAACGACTGCGACCTGAAATGCGCGCACTGCTACAGGCCTCGGGGCAAAATTTATAACCTGACCCTGCGCGATGTTAAGCGTATCTGTGAGAGTCTGGAAGTAGGCTCGGTCGGATTGGGAACGGGCGAAAACGGATTGAACCCGGAATACTTCTCGATAATCGACTACTTAAGAGAGCGCCGTATCCCGGTGACGCTTGCCTCAAACGGCCTGACCGTCCAAACCACCCCCGACCAAATCCTGAAAACTTTTCGCGAAGTGGAATTTTCCGTCGATTTTCCGACCGAAAACGAACAGGACGCGTTTCGGGGCGAAGGAAACTGGCGCCGAATTTTAAGCGGCATCCAAAGATGCCGGAAACTCGGCATGGAGGTTTCCGTCCTGGCAGTGCTCATGAATCTCAACTACGACAAATTGGGTGAGTTGGCAAAGTTTGTCGGCGCGCTCGGCTGCAATCTTCGGGTCAATGTGTTCCAGCCGGCTCACAGCAGAGCCTATATGCCTTCTTACGATCAATACTGGGAAGCCTTTCGCATCCTTTTCGATCGCTCTGCCCTGATTAGTTGTACCGAACCGCTCGTAAATACTTTTTCGGGGCTAAATACTCTGCACGGCTCACCGTGCGGATGCAAAAGCATTCGGATCACTCCGCTAAAGGAGGTGCTGCCATGCGTGTATTGGCCCGGAGAGAAGGTGTCTCTATCCGAACTCATCGTTTTGAAGGAGGCAATCTTTGACTTGCCTCAGTTCCGGGAATCGAGGCGAACTCCCAAGGGGTGCGGGACATGTGGATACGTTGCCAATTGCCGCGGCGGCTGCCGCAGCCGGGCATTTTTAGTTGGCGACCCTGACGGCGCGGACACGTTTTGCCCTCTCACCCGAGGGCGAATGGAGAGGCTAAGTTTTACGCCGGCGGGTGAAAAAGAGCTCCTTCGATCTCAGAGCATATGCACTACGATCGTCAGGGGATAGCCTGGAAATGACACTTCCAAAACGGTTGTATGTCGAGGTGACCAATCGCTGCAATCTCAGGTGCCGCACCTGTGTGCAGTACCGAGGCATGCCGGAAGCCCCCGGAGACCTTTCGCGCGATGAAGTGATGTGGATCGCCGACCAGGCGCCCGGTGTGAAAAGCATTGTGCTCCACGGCATCGGGGAACCTCTTCTAAATGAAGAACTCCCGCAGATCATTCGCGGGCTAAAGGATAGAGGCCTTTATGTCCTTTTTAATTCCAACGCTCTCCTTCTCACCCCTGCCTTGTCGCAAGAACTCGTTTCGTGCGGACTAGACGAATTCCGCGCCTCCCTTGATGCCGCAAAAGAATCGACTTACGCCGCCATTCGGGGCTCGGATAAATTTTCCCGCGTGATCGAAAACCTTGCGACACTCATACGAATGCGCAAGGAAAGCTCTCGGCCAAATCCGCATGTATCCGCCTGGATGGTGGGGACAAAGGACACTGTGGATGACCTGCCGGGTTTAATTCTGCTCGCTTCGAGGATCGGAATCGATGAGGTCTACCTGCAACGATTGGTCTATCCTCTGGATGGCCCGGGCTATGGAGCGGCAGAAAGCGATAAGGTCATTTCCAATTCCAGGAAAGAGGTCCGGGAGATTATCGCGTGGAGCGCATCTTTAAGCAGACGTGTCAATGTCAGGCTGACGGCCTCCGGTGAGGCCGTTTTGCCTGGGAGCCTCTGTGGCAACTCCTTGGAACAAGCCCCATGGCGTCGGTGCCGAAGGCCGTGGGAAGTGGCCTATATAACGGCCTGGGGAAACCTTCTGCCTTGCTGCATCTCTCCTTTTTCCATTCGCGAATACGATTCCCTGATTCTTGGTAACGTATTCGAACAAGGGCTGGAAAACATTTGGACAGGGGAAAAATACCTGGAATTTCGCAGAAGGCATCGATCGTTGAACCCGCCGGAGTGCTGCCTGGGGTGCGGTGTGGAATGGAGCCTTTGAGGGGGCGGGTGTGAGAACAATTGTCGTCATAGTGGCAAAAGAGCCGGTTGCCTCACGGGTAAAGACGCGACTATGTCCCGATCTGAGCCCTGTCCAGGCCGCTGAGATTTATTCCCTCTTCATACAGGATATGGTCGAAGAAATGTCGGATCTTTTTCCGGCCACACTCGCTCTCGCCTATAGTCCGGAAGGGTCGATGAGCGCCTTCGAGACCATCCTGCCCCGGACCATCCCCATGTTTGCTCAGCATGGGGCGGGGCTGGGGGAGAGGCTTTCCCATATTTTCACCAGGCTCCACAGCGAAGGCTACGAACAAATCCTTATCATAAACAGCGACAGCCCCGATATGCCCTGCTCGCTTGTCCGTAAGTCCACAAGGCTTCTCGCATCGCCGGGGATCGACCTGGTGCTCGGTCCCTGTGCAGATGGGGGCTACTACCTCATAGGCCTTAAAAAACCGGCGCCTGAGCTTTTCCGGGGTATTCCCTGGAGCACCGACCGCGTGCTGGCGTTGACCCTTGAGCGCGCAAGTGAGCTGGGGCTATCGTGCGGTCTTCTCGATGTCTGGTATGACATCGATACCTGCGAGGATCTCCTGATGTTTCTTGAACGCGGCAAAAGCAGAAACGACGGGTGCGGCCCGGGCTGGAGGACCCGGAAATATCTAAGGAATTTACCGGGTATTCATGGAGTGACATGACCTAAAACAGGGGAGGCGTACCGCTGATGAATCCTTTTTCCGATACCTTTACGTATCTTTTGCAGCCAAAATGGCCCATTTATCTTCTCTGGCTTCTTCTGCTGGGAGCAGCGGTTGCCGTGGTCTACAATCTGATGGTTGACAACGGGCAGCGAAACGTAAAGGATATCTGGATGTGTATCGCGCGTATACTGCTCGGAAACATGTGGTGGCAGCAGACACTCTGGAAGCTGCCCCCCTATTACACCGATCTTCCATCGGTACCGAACAGTGGCTTGAAACACTGGATGATAGAATTGGTTCATAGCGCAGCTTTCGCCATTCAAAGCGCCTTGGTGAAGAACATCGTCCTGCCTCACTTTACTATCTTCGCTCCGATGGTTTACGGCATGGAAGTCTTTATAGGCGCCACATTGATTTTGGGGCTCTTTTTGCGGCTGGGCGCGACCCTCGGGGCGCTAATGGCCATAAACCTCTGGCTGGGCCTCTACCGAGCACCGACGGAATGGCCCTGGACTTACTTTTTCCTGGTGTTGCTGCAAATAACGTTTGCGGTTCTACAGGCGGGCCGCAGTCTCGGGTGCGACGCGATTATCGCCCGGAGGCTCGGCGAGTCTAAAGGCGTGATGGGGCGAGTGCTGGGCTTAATCACCTGAGGGAGGCAATTGGGCAATGTCGGATGAAACGGTCAATATCCTGCTTTTTCTGGCGCAGGGCTTTGAAGATCTCGAAGCCGCAACTGTGCTCGCCGTATTTGGCTGGACCCATTACCGGGAAGAAACGGACAAAGCTTTAGTAACTACTTGCGCCTTTCACGACATTGTGAAAGGCCGGTTCGGTATGGAAGTAAGGCCGGACATCCTCTTTTCTCAAATCGACCCGAAACGGTATCGCGCCCTGGTCATACCCGGAGGTTTTCACAGCCACGGCTACGATGAGGCCTACGACCCCCGGATTCATCGGCTTGTCCGTGAGATACACGCGCATGGAGGCTATATAGCCACGATGTGTGTCGGTATACTGCCGGTAGCCGATTCGGGGGTTCTAAACGGGAAAAAAGCCACAACCTACCCGTACAGCCGCAATCGCGATAACGCGGGAAGATTGATTGCGGGCGGCGCCACAGCGGATGATGGACCGGTTGTAATAGACGATCGTATCATCTCGTGCGGCGGCCCGGGAACAGCTATGGAGGTGGCCTTTTTGTTGATGGACCGGCTGATAGGGCCGCAAACCGTACGCGATGTCCGCCATTATATGCTCTTCAGGGACGGGGAGCCGGCAATGTTTTTGAGCGACTAGAGATGGAGATCCCGAAGGGATCAAAGCCATTAGCCGGGGGTTGAGGCCGTGAGGCCGACACCCCCGGAAAATGGCCCCCGGGAAATGGCCGTAAGGCCCCCCCCGGGAAATGGCCGTAAGGCCCCCCCCGGGAAATGGCCGTAAGGCCCCCCCCGGGAAA
>JARLHO010000109.1 GCA_031292215.1 Syntrophobacteraceae bacterium
CCGGATGGACGTGCTGAGGCACGCCTACGCCTGTTGTCGAGCCAATAAGGGCGCACCAGGGGTGGACGGTATGACGTTCGACGATATCGAGGCGTACGGACGGGAGCGATGGCTCGGGGAATTGGCGCAAGAGCTCCAGGAAGGAATATACCGCCCTGACGCGGTAAGAAGGGTCTACATTCCGAAACCGAACGGCAAACTCAGGCCGTTGGGCATTCCGCGACTGGCCGAAAGGGTATGTCAAACGGCTGCGATGCTGGTCTTGGAGCCGATCTTCGAGGCCGATCTGCAACCAGAACAAGTGTGAACTGCAAGTGAGGCTCACCACCGGAATGTTCCCAAGATGAACGAATCCACTGCTGGGCGTATACAGAAAGAAAATGAGTACGAAGCCTTTACCTATTTCTTGGAGGCGTATGAGAGTCTCACAGGGGGGACTTTTGTAGTGCTGGAGGCCACTGAGCGGCCTGACTTCATCTGCAAGCGCAATTCCCGGAAGGGAAGTCGGTATCGAACTTGTCCAGGTGAAGCGCGGCCATCCAAACGGCGTGTTTTGGGATAGAGGTGTTGAGAAGAGAGAATTTACGCTGGACGACGGATACCGGGCGATGGCCGCCGACGGGGAGCGCGAATCTGAAGCGCTGGAATGGTGCGACGCTCTTGCTAAAGACATGGCCGATGAACCGCAGTGAAGTTTGGTGGGTGGAGTTCGATCCCGATCCGTTGGTAGGGAGCGAGTTTCGCAAGACGCGTCCCGCTGTCATTGTAAGCAACGACGCGGCGAACCGGAACCTGGCGCGGGTAGTTGTCATGCCATTGACCAGCAATGTCGACCGTCTGTATCCGGGCGAAGCTTCGGTGACGGTCGCCGGGAAGCAAGGAAAGGCTATGGTCGACCAGATCATGGCGGCGGACAAAAGTCGTTTGAAAAGCCGGATCGGCGCTTTGTCGAAGGCCGACATGCGGGCTGTGGAGGACGCCATTTCGGTACACCTCGGGCTGCCGAGGTGAAGATCTGTGATCGCGGCGAGACCCCCGGGATTTTTATCATAATTTTTTTAAGACACACTACGGCTTCGTAAATTTAAAAATTCTCTCGATGCCTTTTGATGGTTCATTTTCGCTCACGGAAATTTTCGATGAATCAAGCTTATTCCCCCCTGTACACCAAAGATATAAATAGCAGGGAATTCTTGCTATCCGTGTTCGGCCTCCAACCTCATGATATGGGCTTTAAACATCGATCCCGACCACGATTGAATCCTCTCGTGTTGGAGATTCATGCCTTTGGCGCACCGCGAAGGGTTCCCCTTAATCAAGAAAAGATCTTAGCCAGCCGTAAAAAGTAAGGCCCCATGCCAGAAGCGCTGCGTAGATGAAGTACTCCGGGATAACCGAGAGGAAAGTCAGGTGGGTGACCTTCTGCAGCCACCAGGTGCAGGTGGTGTACATCCCGAGAGGGAACACCATGCCCCAGTAGGCAGGCTCGTAGACGAAGGGGTCTCGCCGGATGAAAAATCGCCAGGTCCCGAGCATCAAAAGCAGCGGAATCCACCAGGTTGCCGCGGCCCAGGAAAAGAGCGTAAAGCCGAGGATAAATGGATGCAATTCGGCGAGAAAGGGCGAGACCCGGCTGTTCCAGGCAAGCCCTGCGCCGGCAAGCGTCGTTATGGCGACCGCCCCCATGTTGATCCAGTAGGGATGGCTCAACTCTTTGGGATTCAGCACAAAGAACAGGAACCGGTAGAAAATCAGGGTGATAATCAGACCATAGAGCAGGAAGCCGATCAGAAACAGGCACAGGGAAAAAAAGAGCAGAACCGGCTCGAAGGCGGGCGCCAGCCGCGGTGCGATCATCCCGCTGAGGATGGAAATCGATTGGGTGCTGACTATGGAAACCAGCCATAGACCGTTTATGCCCTTTTCAAGGGAGGGCTTGTTGGCGGAGATGATGAGCAGGGTGAACACCCCGTAAATCAGAAAGAGCCACAGGATAACGCCAAGGCCCAGGAGTGCCGCGGCCGGGAGCAGGGCCTGTCGCAGGATTAACATCTGAGTGCCAAGGATGCATGTCCCGGCGACCACGGTAAAATATCCGGCGCTGCGGTTGTGATCCGCAAGGTCTTTTGCTACGTGAGCGGGGTAGATGATTATACGCGCGATGTTAAGCAGCCAGAGGACCGCATAAACCGCCACATTGAACCCGAAAAGAATCTGTGCGATCAGTTCGAAGCCCAAAAGGTGCGACGCGGTCGAAACGATGCCCGTCGCCATCACCATGGCGAAGTAGTTGGGAGGAAATTCCGCGAGGTTCGTTTTTATATACTGCGGCAGTCTGCCCATAAATTACCGCGCCCGCCGCTGCCTGAAGACGACAGGGCTGCGAAAAAGATAAGGGACCGGAACGCTCCAGATGTGGATCAGCCGACTGAAGGGCGAAAACCCCAGCAGGGCCAGGGCGGCGACAATGTGGAGCTTATAGGTCAAAGGGACCGTGGCGATAAGGCCGGGGTGAGGAGATAGGAGCAGGATGCTTCGAATCCATGGAGCAACGGTATCGAGGACATCGCAATGCGCAAAGAAGACGTTGTAGGTCCCCAACGCGATTACCAGGGCGACCAATCCCAGGGTCGCGAGATCGTTTGCGCTGGAATGACGGAAAACCCTTGGCTGACTGAGCCTGCGCCAAAGGAGCAGACCGGCGCCGACCAGGGCGAGAAGGCCAAAAAGCATGCCGGAGACAAGAGCAATGCGCATGTGAATGGCGGGAGTGATGGATAAGGAGGTAAGAAAGCTCTGCGGGACCAAAAGACCTGCGAAATGGCCCAGGAAAGTAAATACGATTCCATAATGGAACAGCACCGAGGCGTATTTGAGGCGGTCTTTTTCCAGGATCTCGCTCGATTTTGAGTTCCAGTGAAAGGGGTCGGCCACGTATCGATAAGCATGTCCAACCGTAAAGGTAGTGAGTGAAATGTAGGGAAAAACCACAAATGCCAGATTATCCCAGTTCATCGTCTCTCCTTGGTGTCTTCCGCCCGAGGCGCGGCGACCGTTTCCGTCAGGAGCAAAAGAAGGTCGGCATAGGGACTTTCGCTCTTTCGAAGATCGACGTGGAGTTTTTCAATCTCCGGGCCGAATTCGCGCAGTAACCCCAACCCGGAATCGTCGGGGCAAGCGGAAGAAAACTCCAAAACCATCGGCAAATAATCGGGCAAATCCTTGGAGACGCACTCAAAGCCTCCGTCCCGGTAAGCCTGGAGAAGGCGAGTCAGCTCCTGTCCCCGCTCTTTGCCATCGCTCCAGCGTCGCCAGGTAAGATAGAGGCACGTTTGAGGACTGAGGTCGAAGGTCTGCGTGTAGTGTTCCTGCGCCTGGAGTAGTGAAGTGTTCCGCAACCAGTCCAGGAAGCGGCCAAGGATAACCGAGCTTTTTTCGGGCAGCATGGCCCGAAACTCTTCCATGTGGGCAAGGGAGCCCTGCAACCGCTCATCGGGGTACTGCAGAAAAATTGACAGGAGCTTGAAAGTCAGGCGGTTTGACTCACTCATCTTTTCTCCCCTGGCTTTGAGGCGGAAATCCGCATTGGCCCCGCTCACGGTGCAGATTTTCGACCCCTTCCCTTTGCGCCGTCGGAATCACGAACCGCTCCCCGTACTTGGCGATGGCGAGCAGCCGGTACATCTTTTCGGCCTCGTCCGGGGAAAGTCCCGCATCTTCTAGCACCGCCGCGTCCGGGCTCTTGGCCAGCTGTTTCGATCTCATATACGTTCGAAGCGCCATGAGCCGTTTAAGCGCCAGGCGAACCGGCGCCTCATCGCCTGCGGCCAGAAGGTTTGCCAGGTATTTTATCGGAATCCGCAGCCGATCGATAATCCCGGCGGCGCCGACCTTCTCCGAGAGATTAACCAGGGGGCTAAGGGGCGGGATATACCAGACCATGGGAAGGGTGCGGAACTCGGGGTGGGGAGGCAGGGCGAGCCGCCATTCCACGGCGAGCTTATAGACCGGCGAGTTTTTGGCCGCATCGATCATGTGGGCCGCGATCCCGGCAGTCGCGGCCGCCGATGCCACCGCCGGATCGTTGGCATCGAGGAACAAATCGGTTTGAGCCGAGTAGAGGTCCCCGTCACGGGCGGCGGCCGCTGCCGCCGGGACACGTTCGGCATCGTAGAGCATCACCCCGATATACCGGATGCGCCCCACACAACTTTCGGCGCAAAGGGTCGGAAGACCCGCTTCGATACGCGGATAGCAGAAAAGACATTTTTCCGAGCGCCCGGTCTTCCAGTTGTAATACACCTTTTTATAGGGACATCCCGAAACGCAGAAGCGCCATCCCCGGCACCTTTCCTGGTCGACCAAAACGATGCCGTCTTCATCCCGTTTATAAAGGGCCCCCGAAGGACAGGATGCGACACACGCCGGGTTTAGGCAATGTTCGCAGATCCTTGGCAGATAGAGCATAAAGACATTTTTAAACTGCAGGTAGATCTCTTTTTCCAGCCCCGCAAAATTTACATCGTCCAGGCCGGTGACATTTGCCCCCGCCAGGTCGTCTTCCCAGTTGGGCCCCCACTGCACCCGCATGTTTTCGCCGGTTATAAGCGACTTGGGACGCGCGCTGGGCTGGTGTTTTAGCTCGGGGCTCCCTGTGAGCTTTTCGTAGTCGTAGCTCCAGGGTTCATAGTAATCGTCTATACGCGGCAGGTCGGGATTATGGAAAATTTTGGCAAGCTTTTTGGCCGCCCCCCCGGATCGCAGGGCGAGCCCTTTTTTGCCAAGAGTCCAGCCTCCCTCCCACTGGTCCTGGTTTTCCCACCTTTTGGGATAGCCGATCCCGGGCTTTGTCTCGACGTTATTGTACCAGATGTACTCCGCACCCGTTCGGTTGGTCCAGACGTTTTTGCAGGGTATGCTGCAGGTGTGGCAGCCAAGGCATTTGTCCAGATTCATCACCATCCCGAGTTGTGCTTTAATCTTCATACCACTCGACCTCCCCGGCCCGTCTCACAACCACCGCCTCATCGCGCTGCGCTCCGGTCGGCCCATAGTAGTTGAACCCGTAGCTGAGGTGGGCGTACCCGCCGATCATCTGGGTGGGCTTCATAAAGATTCGGGTTACGCTGTTGTGGGTGCCGCCGCGCTGGTGCGAAATTTTTGAGCCCGGCGTGTTGATCAGCCGCTCCTGGGCGTGATACATGAAAGCCTTGCCGCGAGGAATCCTGTGGCTTACCACCGCCTTGGCCATCACCACGCCGTTTACGTTAAAACACTCCACCCAGTCGTTATCCTTTACCTCGAGCTCGGAGGCGTCTTCGTTGTTTAGCCAGATCGCTTCTCCTCCCCGAAACAGGCTGAGCATGGTCAGCGTGTCCGAGTAGGTGCTGTGGATGGACCATTTGGAATGAGGCGTGAGGTAATTTAAGACCAGTTCCTTTCCCTGTCCCCGCAGCCGATCGATCCGGGTCGAGCCGAGGAGTTGCATGTCGAGCGGGGGGCGATAGAGCGGGAGGCCTTCCCCGAAGGCCAGCATCCACTCATGGTCCTGGTAGAACTGAGCCCTTCCGGTGAGGGTTCGAAACGGGATTTTCTCTTCGATATTTATCACAAACGGGGAATAGGAGCGGGTTTCGTCTTCGATGCCGCTCCAGGTCGGACTGGTCAGGACCTTGCGAGGCTGAGCGTCGATATCGGCAAAACGGAGGCTCTCGCCATCCCCGCCGCGGCAAAAGTGCGAGAGGTCGAGGCCCGTTTTTTTCTCCAGGCTTTGCCAGGCCCGGGCCGCGACCCGGGGGTTGGTTTCCGGGGAAAGGGTCAAAATGGTTTCAGCGACCTGCCTGGCCGAAGTTAGATCCGGGCGCCCCCGGCTTATCCCTTCGTCGGTGACCCTGCCTAAAATTTCTTTAAGCTTTTCGTATTCTTCACCACTTTCCCAGGAGATTCCCTTGGCGCCGATCCCTGCCTTTTCCACCAAGGGCCCCAGGGACGTCATCATTTTATAGGCATTAGGAAAATCGCGCGTTACGACCTGGAGTTTGGGCATCGACTCGCCCGGAATGGCTTCGATTTCGCCTTTTTTCCAATCTTTTACCTTGCCCAGGGGCTGCGCGAGTTCGGCTGGAGAATCGTGCATCATGGGAGTTGCCACAAGGTCCTTTTGAACTCCCAGGTGAACGCTCGCAAGCTCCGAGAACCTTTCGGCGATCGCCTTGAACTGGTCCCAATTGGTCTTTGTTTCCCAGGGAGGCTCAATGGCCGGGTTGAACGGATGGATGAACGGGTGTAGATCGGTTGTGCTGATATCGTGCATCTCATACCAGGTGGCCGCCGGCAAAACGACGTCCGAGTAGAGGGCGCTCGTGCTCATGCGAAATTCGAGCGTCACCAGCAAATCGAGTTTGCCGTCGGGGTCGGCGGGTTTGGGATCCATCTCGGAGAAGGGTACGGATTGGTTTTCTTCGTTTAGCACCGCATTTTCGGTCCCGAGCAAATGTTTGAGGAAATACTCGTGTCCTTTGCCGCTTGCGCCAAGCAGGTTGGAGCGCCATAAAAACAGCAGCCGAGGGTAATTGACCGGGGCGGCCGGGTCTTCCATGGCAAATTTTAGTTCTCCGCTCTTTAGTTTTTCAACGCAATATTTAATGATTTGCTCATCGGTTTGAGCTCCGTTTTGCTCCGCCTCGCGACAAATACCCAGGGGACTGCGATCGAACTGCGGATAGGAGGGAAGCCAGCCCAGTCTTGCCGCAAGGACGTTGTAGTCGGCCAGGTGTTTTGCCTCGTGCCCCCGGGAAAGGGGCGAGATCAACTCCTCGGCGTCTATGTTTTCGTAGCGCCATTGATCGGTTCCAAAGTAGAAAAAGGAAGTGCCGTTATGCTGGCGGGGAGGCCGCAGCCAATCGAGTCCGAAAGCCACATTCTGCCAGCCGGCCAGGGGGCGGACTTTTTCCTGCCCCACGTAGTGGGCCCAGCCTCCGCCGTTTACCCCCTGGCAGCCGCAGAGCTGCGTCAGGCTGATGATTGCGCGGTAGTTCATGTCGCTGTGGTACCAGTGGTTCGTGCCCGCCCCCAAAAAGATCATCGATTTTCCGCGGGTAAGCTCCGCGTTTTGGGCAAATTCGCGCGCGACCCGTATCGCATCCTCTCGTGGAACCCCGGTGATGGCCTCCTGCCAGGCCGGTGTGTAGGGAAGCGGGTCGTCGTAGTCCCGGGGGCATTGCCCGCCGTGGCCGCGATCGATGCCCAGATTGGCCGCCATGAGATCGAACACCGTGGTCACCAGGACCTCCTTATCCTGGAGTCGGATCCTTTTTACCGGAACCGCCCCCTCCTTTATCCGAGACCCGCCGGCCTCAAACATCGGAAACCCGGCCTGAACCCACTGCGCTAAATCCTCGGCAAAGCTTAAATCCGGTTCGATGGGCGTCCCGCTTTCCGAATCCTTTAAGTGAATGTTCCACTTCCCCGTGTCCTCCCAGCGAAACCCTATGCTGCCGTTTGGAACCACGTAGGCGCCACTGGCCCCATCGAAGACCACGGTCTTCCATTCGCCGTGGTCGACGACGCCCGGCTGCAGGTCGCAGGCCCGCAGAAAACGATCCGAGACATAGCGCCCGTCCTGTTCGGCGAGGATTACGACAAAAGGAAGGTCGGTGTACTGCCTGGCGTACTCCATAAAGTAGGGGGCCGCCCGGTCGATATAGAATTCCTTTAGAATGACAAAGGCCATGGCCATCGCCAGCGCGCCGTCCGTTCCGGCCCTTGCGGGCAGCCATGTGTCGGCGAATTTTACGTACTCGGCATAGTCGGGGGCCACCGCCGCCACTTTGGCGCCCCTGTACCGGGCTTCCGAGTAGAAATGGGCATCGGGGGTGCGCGTCATGGGCAGATTGGTTCCCCACACGATCATGTACGTGGCGTTGAACCAGTCGCCGCTTACCGGAACATCTGTTTGATCTCCCCAGATCTGGGGCGAGGCGGGGGGCAGGTCGCAATACCAGTCGTAGAAGCTGACCATGGAGGCGCCGATAAGAGAGAGAAACCTCGCCCCCGAAGCGTAGCAGACCATGGACATGGCCGGAATGGGGGTAAATCCAAATATCCGGTCGGGGCCGTATTTTTGGATGGTATGCACCAAGGAGGCCGCGATAAGATCCACCGCCTGGTCCCAGGATACCCGCACGAGGCCTCCCTTGCCCCTGGCCCTCCTGTATTCGCCAACCTTTACCGGGTCCTCTACGATGCTTCGCCAGGCTGCGACCGGGTCCGAGTGGGCCTGCCGCGCCTCCTGCCACATCTGCAAAAGCACCGAGCGCATGTAGGGGTATTTTACCCGCACCGGACTGTAGACATACCAGGAAAAGGTCGCCCCGCGCGGGCAGCCTCGAGGTTCATAGTCCGGGCTTTGCGGTCCGCAGCTCGGATAGTCTCCGCGCTGGGTCTCCCAGACGATGATCCCGTCTTTTACGTATACGTTCCACGAGCAGGACCCCGTGCAATTTACCCCATGGGTCGAGCGCACCACTTTGTCATACTGCCAGCGACTGCGGTGGTAGTCCTCCCAGGAACGACCCCCGGTTTGAACCTCCGCCCAGCCTTCGGCGAGTTTTTCCTTCTGCTCCCGCTCCACACGGGGCTTAAAGAAGCGCAACGCGGACAAAAAGTCTTCTTTTCGCATGAACCCGCTCCTCACTGTTTATTCGCCAACGCCCACGCCGCCGGTTTGCTCGTAGTCGATCTTGCCCGTTTTTATACGCTGGTTGTAGATCCCCTGGAGGATTCTCAAACTCTGCTGAAGTTGAAACACCCCATGCCAGTGAGAATAGTCCGGACCTTCCATGACGGCGCCATGACGCATTCTTCTGCCCTCGTGATGCCACATGTAGAAATACGTCCTGAAGGCCGGGTCTGCCCAGGGGTCTTTCATCATCAGGTTTTTCTTCTGGAGCGTTTCGACCATCTGCGATGCGGCGTGAGCGTATTTGTTGTAGAGTTTCACCTGTTTATCGGCCGCGCTAAGGTAGTTGTTCGCAAACTCGGCCGAGTGGCAGGCGGAGCAAACCTGCACCATGTCTTTTCTCGCGGCCTCGGGGCCGGCGGGGTTTCCGGCCAGAGGATTGCCGGCGGTGAACTTGCCCGTTTTCCTGTACGTATCGATGGCCGTGTCAAAGCCGCCCGTTCTTAGCGCCGAAACAGGCGCCCAGAGGTTCCACTTGAGCCGTAAATCCACGTTGTGCGTGGGTTGAAGTCCGTTTATGCCGCTCATGTGGCATGTGGCGCAGGTGGGGGCCGAATAGTCGGCGCCCGGCTGCCAGCCGCCGGGAGGGCTATCCCAATGCCATTTGTCCCCCCGGGCTTCAAACAGCATGCCGTGAACCGACTGGGTGTAAACCTCGATGTCCGGATGATCGGGGCCCAAATGACACGTGCCGCACGAAGAGGGCTTTCTTGCCTGGGCAATGGAAAACTGGTGGTTCAGGTGGCATCCCGTGCAGTTTCCGATCCCGCCGTCGGGATAGATCGTGCCGATCCCGTGGACCGGCCAGGAACCCGGTGTCGGCATGTGGTCCGCGCCCATCTTTACTTCGGAGCCATGGCACTGCGCGCAGCCGGTCATAAGTATCGCGTCTTTAAACTGGGGCATATCCATGTCTTCATGGGCGAACAGCGCCAGGTTAGCCGGTTGGCTTACCTCCTGTATCGCAGCGCGCCCATGGCCGCTTTCCTGAAACTGCGCGACCTCGTTGGGGTGGCATTTCGCACAGGTTTTGGGCGATACCATCGCGCTCACATAGATATCGGTTCCCTTTACCCCCGGGCAGGTTTGATTGGCCATCGGGTTGTCTTTGGATACCGTGTGGCAATCGAAACAACTGACGCCCGCATGGGCCATCGCACTTTTGGACCAGTCCTGAACCACTGCCGGGGTCTTCTCGTTATGGCAGGCTATGCACTCTGCCGCCTGTTTGGTTATGGCTGTGCCTTTCCCGGATGTCATTTTCTCCTTGAAGGCGATATTGGGGTAGCGCAGAAACGTACTGCCGCCGGGCTTGGCCGGGCCGTTTCCCGCGGCTTTGGGCGCAGGCGCCTTATCGGCCGCCCTGGCGATATGGCCAAAAAACACGCCCAGTGTAAGCAATGAGAAAACTGCCAGGATACCCGCCGCTTTTCGCATACATTTCTCCCTAGCTATTCTTTGATATGTTCGGCCAAATGCTTGTGACCCACATTGCTGTGGCAATCGGCGCACGTTTTTGTCGTTGTTTGGGCAAAGTACATTCTGTGCGGCAGGAAGGCGCGCGGATTGGATAAGGACTTATCCTGCAAATTTGCGTGGCACTCCAGGCATCCGGAGTCATAGACAAAGCGGCCGGGTTCCTTCAACTTTCCCGGCCAGTCTATCTTTGCCGTATTGTCGAAAGTTTGGACCCATACATCGTTGATGCTCGCTTTTGCCTTGACGAATAAATAATCGCCAAGGCCGTCGTGGGGCAGGTGGCAGTCGTTACAGCGTGCTTGGAATCCATACTTGTTGTTGCCGCCGTGCACATGCATTGCAAACGTCGATACGAAAGGTTCCATCGTGTGGCAAGACCCGCAAAAGCCGGCGCCGGCCGTTTTTTCAGCGACCTCATAGGTAATAAATGAAAATGCAATGCCGACGATCACCCCGATCGATAAAAAGCTTGCCCATCGCATCCATGTCGCCTTTTGCATAAAAAACCTCGGTTAACGCCTAAATAATGTCGCGAGAAATTTCGGTGGTCCCATCCATCCCGGTTTTCACCGTTATCGGCTTCCAGGCGGTCGTCTCCTGGAGCAGGCGGACTTGGTCGAAGCCTTTGATCGTCAGAATTGTTTTTCAGACGCTTCGTAGCGATTGCGCTACACCGTTTATCCTATAAGCACCTCGTAGAAATGAGGTGTGGGCTTGCCGTCAAATAACGGCGCTACCTGCTCGCCGGCAATATCATGTTCGGGACTGCCATGCATGGTGTAGAAAGCGTCTCGGTCTTCAAATTCAACTATGGCTGCGTAGTTGCCCTCCTTGACCGGCTTGAGCAGCCGTCTTCCGATAAAACCTTTGTGATGAGAAAACGTCTCGTTCGATTTGGCGAACCATTTACGAAACTCTGCGTCCTTACCGTTCTTTATGGGCGGGAAAGAAATCAAAACAACAAACATGTTGTCACCTCGACTTTCAAAGCGGCTTTTCTGCCGTTTTTTTAAGTATCCTTTTATTTCGCCTATTTTCCCGATAAGAGGCTTAGAGGCGGAAAAGGCGCTTCCCGCCCGTAAGCATCGAGTCCCCCCGGGGGCCCATCCTCGAAATGTCATCGCTCATTTCTCACGGGAAATGCACCCGTTGGGACAGGTATCGATTGCTTCTTCCACGCAACCAACGCTCCCGCCCTCGGGAAAAATGACATGCGCCTTTTCCCCGTCTTCGCTCATCTCGAAGACCTCGGGACAGAGTTCCGCGCAAGCGCCGCACCCTACACAGCATTCCTCATCCAGGCTAACCACGCGTCCCATAACTATTTCCTTTCAGCGGTGTCTCGGCATGCTTATCCCCTCCCGGACTACTTGCCGGCCATCATTGCCGCAACATCGTCTGAAACCGTGCCGATGGGTTTGAGGTTGAACTTTTCAACCAGGACATTGGCTACGTTCGGGGATAGAAAGCCGGGCAAGGTCGGTCCCAGCCGAATTCCTTTTACCCCGAGGAAAAGCAGCGCCAGGAGCACGGCCACCGCCTTTTGCTCATACCAGGCGATATCGTATGAAATGGGCAGGTCGTTAATATCTGCCAGCCCGAACACTTCCTTAAGTTTCAGGGCGACCAGCGCCAGGGAATAGGAGTCGTTGCACTGACCAGCGTCGAGCACGCGGGGAATGCCGCCAATGTCGCCCAAAGCCAGCTTGTTGTAGCGATATTTGGCGCACCCGGCGGTAAGGATGACCGTATCCCCGGGAAGGTTTTCGGCTACTGCGGTGTAGTACTCCCGCCCTTTCTGGCGGCCGTCACAGCCGGCCATCACTACGAAGCGTTTTATTGCCCCGGACTTTACCGCCTCAACCACTTTGTCCGCCAGGGCAAGCACCTGGTTGTGGGCAAATCCGCCGACTATCGTCCCTGTTTCGATTTCGGTCGGGGAAGAGCAGGTCTTTGCTTTTGCGATCAGGGCCGAAAAATCCTTGGCGCCTCCAGCGGGCCGGTCCGCAATGTGTGCCGCCCCCTCATAGCCCACAACGCCCGTCGTATAGAGCCGATCGAGATAGCTGTTTTCCTTTTTTAGGGGAACGAGGCAGTTGGTGGTAAGAAGGACGGGGCCGTTAAAAGATTCGAATTCCTGGTTCTGATGCCACCAGGAACTCCCGTAGTTGCCGGCAAAATGCGAGTGTTTCTTAAACGCCGGGTAGTAGTTTGCCGGGAGCATTTCACCGTGGGTGTATACGTCTACCCCTGTGCCGCTTGTTTGTTCGAGCAGCTCCTCGATGTCCTTTAGATCATGGCCGCTGATAAGAATTCCGGGGTTTTTGCGAACTCCGATATCTACCAGGGTAATCTCCGGGTGGCCATACGTGGAGGTGTTGGCTTCATCGAGCAATGCCATGGCCATGACCGCGGTTTCTCCCGCTTTCATAACCAGCCCCACCATGTCGTCTACCGAGAGCTCTTTTGTGGTCGACGCCAGGGCCTCCATGAGGAAATCGTAGATCTCTTCCTTTTCAAAGCCGAGGATCGCCGCATGGTCGGCGTAGGCGCATACGCCCTTTAACCCGATGACGAGAAGCTCGCGAAGGGAGCGGACATCCTCGTTTTCGGTGGTGAGAACGCCTACCGACTTTGCCTTTTCGGCAAATGCCGCGGCATCGTCTCCAAACCATGTGGCGGCGTCAGGCAACGGTTCCTCGAACTGACGGCCGCTCTTTTCCCTGTAGGCGGCAAAAAACCTGGCGCGCAAATCTTCCCGCACCTTTAGCGCCTCTTTGATCGTGGCGACAAAACGGGCGTTTTCCCAGTTGACGTTGGTAATGGTGGAAAACAGCCCTTTTGCCACAAAAAGACCGCTCTTTTTGCCGACTCCGCCAAAATCTTTCAGGAGATCGCCGTAGACCCCGATTCCTTTAAGCGTATAGATTAAAAGATCCATAAGGTTTGCGGTTTCTTCGGGTTTTCCGCAAACGCCCCTTATGGTGCAACCCGTATTCTTGGCGGTCTCCTGGCATTGAAAACAAAACATTTCCTCTCCTTTTCGCGTTTCCCGGGGGTTTTTAAAAAAAAGTATGCCGCTCCGATCGATCGTCTTTTAAAAACCTGATACGACACTTGGGCTAAAAGAACCTTGATTCAAGTCAAATTCATTCGCGGCAACGGGGAGATATTTGCGATTCCGAAGGTCAAAATATCCGGAATAGTCAAATTGAAGGAGAAATTGTAACCGGCAGGCGCCAAGACTTGTCTTGACTCTCTTACCGCATGCGTATCGCCTCGTGGAATATCGGCCATCCATTTTCGAGCTGATGTTCGACATCGAATTGGCCCTCGCTCAGGTGCGAAAGGATGGCCGGCGGCTGAATCAACCCCAAAAACACCACGGCCGTCGAATCCGGGTCGAGATCGGGCCGAAACGCACCCTGCTCCTGGCCGCGGCGGATAATTGCGGCGACTTCCTCCAGGTAAGTCATGACAATCCCAAAGAGCTTGGCCTTCCGCTCCGGATGGCCGGCATAGAGGTCCCCGGAGAAAAAGAGCCTGGGGATCGCCTGGTATTCGAGAATGAGACGCATGTGCATGGCCAGAAGGCGCCGCAATTGCTCCAGCGGATCGGCTGCTTCTTCGATGGCAATCCGTACGTTGCCAAGAAGCCTTTCACGCAGCAGGTCGACCACGCCATCGAGTACCTCGTCTTTTCCGGCAAAATGCCTGTAAAGAGATGAGGTCCCCATCCCGACCCGGCGGGCAAGCGCCGTCATGCTGAGGCCGTTTAGGCCTTCGCCGGCGATGAGCGTCAGGGCTGCCTGGACTATCTGCTCCCGCCTGAGCTGCGTTTGGAGTTTCATAATGGCCATTATGTTCTCCTCATGCGAATCTATATTCGCATAATAGCATGGCGATTGAGTTAGTCAAGGCTTAGGAGTCTGTTCGCCCGCCTCTATTGCGGGCCCGGATCGATGTCTTCCTGTTTTACCCGCTCCCGTTCTCCATTTACTCAAAGCTATTGCCGTCCGCGATGGCTATCGCCAAAATCATTGAATTCTCCCCGATACCTGAGCAAATACATGTCCTTCGGGACCAACCATTTCCGCCAGCCAACCCGTCATAGCGCCGGGGCCGCAACCAACATCGAGGACACTCATTCCACGGGTGATTCCACTTCGTTCAAGAAAATCCCTGGAGAAGGGGTTGAGAACCTCGCAGGCCAAGTCGCGAAGATGCGGGTCCACATTCTGCCGTTTTGACATGATCTCCCTAACTATGAGGGTTCGGCGGTTATTTCCAGGCCGACTTCATTACGATCGGCGTTTGGCCCGGTTATCTTTACCCGAAATCCCTTGTCCCATCAGGCCGACGCACCAGTCCCGCAAACTACGTCCAGCACGCGCTCCCCCGGCTACAGGGCTGCGAATTCGAGAAGACCGGGCGTCCAAGGGGGACCTGCCAGGAAGGGGACGACGTATCTTTGATACATCACGGCAACCGCGACCTGTTTAGATTGCTCACACTTATCCACTGCGCAAATCCATGTCGATTGGCGTAAGCATTGCTATGCCACCCGGACATTTGCGGCCAACGCCGTTAGGGTCTATTCGCCAAACGCCGCGACTAAATCGGCTATTGGCATTGAGACCATTTGCCCCGGCACAAACTCTTTGACTGGCGGCAGGCGTATCGTCATTGCATGGTTCCTTTCAGGTATGCCAATCGCTTCTCGCGCGGAAATTTTTCTATGGCATACCGCAGCATCGTTCTTGGCATCCGGCTGTAATGAGAATTGAGGAACGCCTCTTCGGCTCGCGGGTCACGCTTTCCCACTTCTCGAAGCATCCAGCCGACCGCTTTATGAATCAAATCCTCCCGGTCTTCTAGCAAAATCCCGGAAATCCTCAGAGTCTCATCGAATTTGCCCTGTTTAATAAAATGGAAGGTTGCAAGGATCGCAATCCTTCTTTCCCATATACTATGAGACCGGGCCAGACCATGGAGAGGCGCCTTGCTCCTCTCATTTAGAAACGCTCCAACCAGGTGTTGGGCGGAACAATCGACAAGATCCCAGTTATTGATAAAACGAGTGTGGTCGAGATAGAGCGAGTAAATATCGGACTTCCCCGAAGCATCAGCCCTGGAGTATTTGAGCACCAGGATAATAAGGGCGAGCAGTCTGTCTTCATGATATGAGGCGCGCAGAAGGCGTTTGGCATCTTCAAGGGGAATATCCCGGTGAGTTTTGGCGAGTCTGCGGATTTCGGGGACGCAAACGCCCCTGAAAAGATCGCCTTCTCCGTATTGACCGGGACCTGTTTTGAAGTACTTCTCAAGGAAAAGACCTTTCTCGAAGTTTGCAAGACGAATCAAAGCGCTCTCTATTTCGGCAAGCATTGCGACTCCTGCTTCAGCTTCCACCCGGTTCATATTATTCGTCCGTCCTTCCAATTCCACCATTTAAGTTTTTCAGTTTCTCGCTTTTCTTTGGGCGTCTCCGCATAGTAAACCGCACATCTGAAAGCATAAAGCAGGCATCTGTCCTGGACGCAACCAACAAAATTGTTGTAACCGTTCACCGCCGAGTTAAACTTTGCCTCCGCTCTGAAAAAGAACCTGCCCCCGCGTGGACGGAGAAGGAAGCAATAAGAGGCTTCGCCAATCGGGCGTCCGAAGGCGCAGCCCTTTCGACCGGCCGTCGTCTCCCG
>JARLHO010000110.1 GCA_031292215.1 Syntrophobacteraceae bacterium
TCAGACAAACCTGCCGCCTTCACGGAAAGTCAACTTTCGATGTCCTCGTAGATGCAATGAATTGTTTTTTCAAAGGACAGAAGCCTGACCTCTCTTGGATTTATCAGGCTTAAAGCCTTGACCCTGTGATCAGTTACCTTCGACCTTGGGTAACCAGGATATCAGGATCGAGGATCGCAATCTCTTCAGCAATATATTCACGGCGGCTATTAAAAATAGAGGCCGATATTGTCGCGACCTCTCTATTATCAGTGCTGCATTTGACGCAATTGACGTGGGCGAAGCAAGAGCGAGCATCTTCCCATGTCATACCCGGTTGAAATCTCTGCAACAATATCTGCACCAACTCAACGGTTGAAAGCCAGTGCCAATTCTTTAGATTCCGCAATTCGGCATGAGTAAGATTTTGGCAACGGTTCCTTATACCCGCAGCGGTTCTCCCGGGTTTACCGGGAGAGGCTGTGCCGGGAGCCGGGGAAAGAATCAGCAGACGGGGGAGTCTTCTCTCTTCGTAATCCGTCCCCACAAAGGCAGCAGCGGCTTCTGTGGGCAGATTGCAAGCCCGCGAATGGCGACAACGAAAATCCGTGGAACATATGCCCTTAGCCTGATAGTAGGTTTCAAGATTTTCGCAATCGTTCACCATGAAGAACTGCCGTGGCTTTTTAGCCCGCCCTTTCGCACTTTCTTCGCGTGGTTGGCCCCGATGCAACCCGTTAGCCGCTGCATCATTACGGACAGACTGCTTTTCCGCCAACGTCGACGATTCCACTTACCACATAATTAGACAAGTTCATCTAGATGTTTCAAAGCAGTCAATAACAGCCTTACAACGCAAAGAAATTGCTCTATCGTTTTTCCAGGCTGAATTATTCGTAGCGGCGCAGCCCTATTTGGCCTCGTTCCGACCCCACTAGATAGAGCGTAGAACAGGTAAAGCGAAGTAAACGACTCCGAACGCGGCCTTACGTAAACCCTTTTCTTTCGCGGACAAAGACAAATGATCCCCTGCTCGGGCCGTCAAATTCTTTTGGGTCCCGCCGCACAGACAACCTCTTGTGCTAATTCGAGTGTATCACCCCAAACAATGCGAACATTTCACTCCGCTGTCACTAATGGATAGCGAATATTGCGATAATGGCCAAAAGTCTTACAGGATTTCATCAACATGAATTCTTCGTATCGTCGCCACCAACATCCTGTCTCTATATAATCTTTCCGGGATTATCACTTGCGTATCACGTGGCCGCTTTGTAAATATTTATTTCATTAATAAATCTTATATCTTGCTTATTCATAACGAGATATCGACATGTGACTACCGATACCATAATAGATTTATCTGTAGTCATATGCCTTTCGAACACAGTATATGTTTGACTATGTCCTTCCATATGGCTGCAAAATTATATATAACTTCCTGTCAACACCAATATAAATCATGCAATTACACATGGCTTCACTATTCAGTTCATGAACATCCTTTTTTAAAAAGCGCCACGCAGGTAATCAGGACCAGTGAAGGTCTTCTCGCCACTACATGATCCACCTCGCATATACCATATCTTATCGATAGGAACTTTGAGACTTTGCAAACTTTTAAAAGTCGAGTAAAATGCGCCTTTACTTTGATCGAAAATGAACACTTGTTAGGAAGTGCAGAGCGAACCGCACACAATTAAACAGCCTGCCGAAGTTTGGGTGCTCAATTGTCCGAATATCTCAGGAGGCGCGCTACAATGTGTTGCCGAGTATTGGGATTGATCCGAAAACATTTCGACTAGGAGTTCAGGTCAAATGAAGCATGTTATAACATTAAATGTGAACGGCGACCCGTACACCGTTGCCGTCAATCCATCGCAAACGTTAAATGAGGTGCTGAGGGAAAATCTCAATCTTACAGGAGTAAAATTCGGCTGCGGGGAAGGAGACTGCGGGGCGTGCACGGTCATGGTTGACGGGCGGGCGGTCAGTTCGTGTCTTAGCCTGGCAGTGGAGATGGAGGGAAAGCAAATCCTGACAGCAGAAGGCCTTGCCCCAACGGGTGAGACGCTTCATCCCATACAGGAGGCATTCATTGAAAAGGGGGCCATCCAGTGCGGGTTTTGCACCTGCGGGATGGAAATGGCAGCCCTTAATCTTCTTACGAAAAATCCCTCTCCTACAGAAAACGAGATACGGGAAGGCATCGCCGGAAACCTTTGCCGGTGCACGGGTTACACCAAAATCGTGGAAGCTATTGGAGCGGCCGGCGAAAAGATGAGGGAATCCTCGGAAAGGAAGACATCATGAAGAGGCTCTCCTACTTTGAATACCGCGTTCCCAAAACTGTTGAGGAAGCGATCGAACTCTTCGAATCGGGGGGGGCGGACGCAAGGCTTATGGCCGGCGGAACGGATTTATTGATGAAGATGAAGCACGGGGCAATGACCCCTAAGATTCTCATCTCCCTAAAGAAGATCGATGGACTAGACACTATAGCATTTAGCGAAAAGACCGGCCTGACCATTGGCGCAACGGCTCTTCTAGCCGATGTGGCAAGCCACCCCGATATCGTCGAGCACTATCCGGCGGTGGCCGAGGCCGCCCGGGGAACGGCCAACGTGCAGGTGCGAAACATGGGAACAGTGGTTGGAAACCTGTGCAACGCCTCACCGGCCGCAGACAATGCGCCAACACTTCTCGCGATGGGGGCAACGGTCCACATCCAGGGGGCCGGAGGCAAAAGAGACCTTCCGCTGGAGGAGTTTTTCAAGGGTCCCGGCCTTACCGCTCTCAGGGGAGCAGAGATGGTGACATCCCTTAGCGTGCCGCTTCCGCCGGCAGGCGCGGGGGCTGCCTACCTCAGTCTTTCCGCCCGGGGCAAACTCGACTGCACAGCGGTTGGGGCCGCGGCGATGGTGACCATGAAAGGGGATGTCTGTGACGATGTACGGCTGTTCATAGCGTCCTGCGGTCCCACACCTCTTCGGGCGCCCGGGGCCGAGCAGATCATGCGGGGAAAGCCGATTAGCGACGATATCCTGGAAAAGGCCGGAGAAATAGCCACCGGGGAGGCTTCGCCGATTACCGATCTCAGGGCCAGCGCCGATTACCGGACCAGGATAATTGCCGTTCTGGCAGGCAGGGCGATAAAGGCGGCAAGCAAAAGGGCGCTGGCACGATGAACCGGAAGTGGGAAGCGAGAAGCGAGAAGAAGACAGGGTGCGCTCCATTCCCGCTCCTTGCTTCCGGCTTCCCCCAAAGAGCTGGGAGCAGGAAGAAGACAGGGGTGACGCTCCATTCCCGCTTCTTGCTCCTTGCTACCAGCTTCCCCCAAAAAGGATGGAATTAATGAAAAAATTCAGCATAGTAGGAAAACATGTCCCCAGAAACGATGCCAGGGCCAAGGCAACGGGAACCGCGGTCTATACCGACGATATCAAGCTGCCCGGAATGCTTCACGGCAGGATCTTAAGAAGCCCTTTGGCCCACGCCCGCATAGTGAGCATCGACACCAGCAAAGCGGCAGCTCTTCCGGGTGTAAAATGCGTGATAACCGGGCAAGACATCCCGAAGGTAAAGTACGGCAACTGGAGGCTTTTTCCTGACACTCAGGACGAGTATGCCCTGGCCGTGGACAAGGTGCGCTTCATCGGCGATGAGGTGGCAGCGGTGGCAGCAGTCGACCTGGACATAGCCGAAGAGGCTCTTAGCCTTATCGATGTGGAATACGTTGAGCTTCCGGGAGTCTTCGATGTGGATGCGTCGATCAAGGAAGGCGCCCCCGTCCTTCATGACTATTGTCCGACCAACATAAGCGTAAATCGCAAAATTCACTACGGCGATGTCGAGAAGGCCTTTGCCGAATCCGACTATGTCCGGGAGGATATCTTTACCGTCCATGCGGTGTCGCACGCCTATCTGGAGCCCTGCTCCTCGATTGCTCAATGCGATCTGGACGGCAGGATCACCCTTTGGACCTCGACCCAGGTCCCCTATATCATCCAATGTCTCCTGGCTTCGACCCTCGAGATGCGCGAAAACGACGTGCGCATCATAAAGCCGTTCGTTGGCGGGGGCTTCGGGGGGAAAATGGAACTAAGGACCTGGGAATTCTGCTCGGCCTTTATGGCCAAAAAGACGGGCAAGCCGGTGAAATTCACCCTTTCAAGAGAAGAGGAATTTCTCGCCGGAAGAAGGCGGCACCCGATGAAGCTCTACTCCAAGGTGGGGTTTAAAAAGGATGGGACCATCACCGGAAAGGACTTCCGGGTCCACCTCGATGGCGGGGCCTATAACGCTATGGGGCCTACCGCCACTTTTCTTTGCGGAAACTTCGGGGCGATGCTCTACCGCTACCCGAGCTACAGTTTCCAGGGAGAACATATCTACACCAATAAGCCGCCGGCAAGCGCCATGAGAGGCTTTGGGGCTCCGCAGGCTATTTTTGCGACCGAAACCCAGATGAGCATCGCCGCCGAAGAACTGGGCATGGATCCTATAGAGCTAAGGATTAAGAATGCCCAGGTAAGCGGGGATAAGATTCCGGGGGTTGCCACCATCTCCACCTGCGGCTTTATCGAGGCCCTGGAGAAGGTGGCCCAGATGAGCGACTGGAAGGAAAAAAGAGCCAACCCCAAAGAAGGCCGCGGCATCGGGATCGGCTGCTACTCCTTCATCTCGGGGGGGGCGTTTAACTGGTTTAACACGCAGTACCCTTACTCGGCCGCCGAGGTCAGGGTCTTTGACGACGGGACGGCGCATCTTCTCACCATGGCTGCCGATATCGGCCAGGGATGCGATACTGCGGTAAAGCAGATCCTCGCCGAATCTCTTGGTCTCAAAATGGAGGATATACGGATCACCTCGGCCGACACCGCGATGACCCCGCAAGCCGACCTCGGGGCGTGGGGAAGCAGACTCACCCTGTTTAACGGAAACGCGGTGCTAAACGCGGCCGAAAAGATAAAGGCAAAACTTTTCGGCGCCGTGTCCGCGCGGTTTAACCTGAATGTCATCCACGAGTTTGAATGCAAGGACGGCAAGGTGTACCCCAAGGGCAGACCCGATCGCGGCCTCACCTTCGGCGAAGCTGTCGGGCTGGTGCAAAAGGCCAACCGGGGTGAACCCCTCATTGCGCACGGCTATTACACGCCAAGAGATAAGGGGCTCGTTACCCCGGCCTTTAGTTTCGGGGCGCAGGTGGCCGAGGTCGAGGTGGACAAGAAAACGGGCATCGTCGATGTGAAAAAATTCTGGACGGCTCACGACTGCGGCACGGTCATAAACCCCAGGGCCGCGGAAGGCCAACTTGAGGGTTCGATCCAGATGGGGCTGGGCTATGCCCTGTCGGAACAGTTCATAATGGACGGGGGAAAGACTTTAAATACCAATTTCCTCGACTACAAGATGCCCAACGCGATGGACATGCCTCCAAGCGAGGTCGTACACATCGAGACCTATGAACCCGAGGGGCCGATGGGAGCAAAGGAAGCGGGCGAGGGGCTGGCCATTCCCACCGCTCCGGCGATCGCCGAAGCCGTCTTTAGCGCGACGGGCTACCGGTGCCGGGACCTTCCCATTACTCCGGAAAAGATTCTTAACGCGATTGAACCACGTGAGCGCCCGAAAAGCGCCGTGAAATAGCCGATCTCCATCCGGGGTCCCTATCATGAGGGCGGCGGGCGCGAGGGTAACCACCCCTGGCTTTGCGCCCCCGCCCTCTTCACCTCTCCCGGCGCCGATCCGGGGGTATCGGCCTTACGGCCTCAACCACCCGGCTAATGGCTTTGATCCCTCCGGGATCTGTTCAAGCTTAACGAACCCGGCTTGCCGGCAGAGCCTGAGAATCTGCACAAAAAGACCGGCAATCGCTTTTCGGTGGCGCTTCCTGAAATCGCAGAGAGAGTCATGATCGGGGCGCCTTGGTTAGCCCGAGTTCGCGCGGGTCAAATGGTTATGCGACACTACGGAGTCCATCCGGTTTGGTTCAGGGCGTCCTTTAACCGAAGGAAGCCAGCGTTCGAGCATCGCCGCCAATCCCTTCAGTTGCACCGGCTTGGGCAGATAGTCGCTCATTCCGGCGCGCAGGCATTGCTCCCGGTCGCTCTGCATGGCGTTGGCCGTCATTGCGATGATGGGCAGATGCGGGTTGAGCACTCCCGGGGAGCCATCGCGAATGTGTTTGGTCGCCTCCAAACCGTCCATTTCGGGCATTTGGCAATCCATGAGGACCAAATCATAAGGAATGCGCGAAAGGGCCTCCCCCGGTTGTTTTCCCGGCGTCCCTGACTGCTTGTCAGCCATTTTGGTCAAACCCCAAAAACAGTCGTACAATCATTATGTGAATTTTTTTCCGGCTGCTTAGAGGCGCCCTATCCGTTACCTCTTCGTTTTATAAATTTCATCGCCACATCCGCAAAAATTATTGTCCCCGCGCTACAAGCCACGGAATTGACCAGCCCAAATGATTTGTCGGCCGGTGAGATCGAAGCCATTGGTTTCCCTAAGACCCGGATAGTTGTCTATATCCTTGGTGATCGCCATTTGTCCGCCGGGCGGCGCCCTTTCGATCAGGACAGTCTTCGTTGCCGCCCTCATGGCGAAAATTCCGGCGGAAAGGCCCGCCGGCCTCCCCCCCGACGATTACAACGTCCAAAATATCGAGATTTTCCATCTGCTTTCCAAATAAGGGGAAAAACAAGCCGTCAAAGTTGGGGCTCTCCTTCAATTATTTTGTAATGTCGAAGTTTTGGGGCAATACAGGAAATTGTCTCCGATCAGGAGAGATTCTGTCAAAAATACCGTTCGGGATTACAGCGGTTTGCGGGCCGCGAGATAATCAATTATCGGCATCACCCAGCCCTAGGGCGCCCCTGAGTTGCTCAATGCAGGCCGAAGAATATCATTGTAAGCCGCCATCGGAGCTCCCTTCCGAATCTGAAATGCGTCATCGCAAAAGAGGATCAAATTGGCGCCGCAATACATGTCGGTATTCCGGCAGCGCACCAATCGGACACAGCATGGGCACTAACCGTGCCATCGAGGACGGAAAAACTTTTCCCGTGAGGTCCAGGTTGCCCCGTTGGCGTCGGGCAGTTCGTTTGCATCCCGGCCTTGATCGTATGAAAAAAGGTGAACCGGACGCAAATTTTGTCTCCGGCAACAGGGACGATAACCCAAAGGAAAGAATAGTGATTACCGTAAGAACAGGAATGAGGCGGTTCTTTCAAAAATGAAATTGGAGAGTAAATCGATCGGAGTGGAGAACTTCACCCTGGTTTGGTTTATTCCCCACCTTTCCCGGGAGGAACTAAAAAATGGCTTTAGCGGATCAGACTTTTGGTTTTTACATTCCCACGGTCACCCTCATGGGAATCGGCGCACACAAGGAACTTGGCGAACAGATCAAGTCGCTGGGCGGGAAAAAACCCTTTATCTGTACGGACAAGGGAATAACCCAGGCAGGCATTACCGCACGGATCGTGGAATTGATCGAAAAAGATACGGGCCTGCAACCTGTTGTCTTCGATGAAACCCATCCCAATCCAACGGATAAAAATGTCCATGACGGCCTCAAAGTCTTTAAAGACAACAATTGTGACATGATTATTTCCCTTGGGGGCGGCAGTTCGCATGACAATGGCAAGGGCATCGGGATAACGGCCTCCAACGGCGGCAATATCCGAGATTACGAGGGGATAAACAAGTCCTCCAAGCCCATGCCTCCCTTCATAGCCATAAACACCACGGCCGGCACCGCAAGCGAGATGACACGCTTTTGCATCATCACCGACACCGGTCGCAAGGTGAAAATGGCCATTGTCGATTGGAGAGTCACCCCCAACCTGGCGATAAACGATCCTTTGCTGATGGCGGGCATGCCCCCCCTGTTGACCGCTGCCACAGGGATGGACGCCCTGACGCATGCAATCGAAGCTTATGTCTCCACCATAGCAACGCCTGTCACGGATGCATGCGCCCTGAAGGCCATCGACCTCATCAGCAAGTACCTGCGGGCGGCCGTGGCGTACGGCCAGGACATGGAAGCCCGCGATAAGATGGCCTACGCCGAGTACCTCGCCGGTATGGCCTTCAATAACGCGAGCCTGGGACATGTGCACGCGATGGCACACCAGTTGGGCGGTTTTTACGATCTGCCCCACGGGGTGTGTAATGCCATTTTGCTGCCTCATGTCGAGCGATTCAACATGATAGCGAAGATGGGCCGTTTCGCTGACATCGCCAAAGCCATGGGGGAGCCGTTGGAGGGATTGTCCTTGCGTGCAGCGGCAGAACGTGCCCTGGACGCCATAACGACCCTTTCTCGCGATGTGGGCATCCCCACGGGGCTAAAGGAGCTGGGAGTAAAGGAAAAGGATCTGCGTGTCATGGCGGAAAACGCGCAGAAAGACGCCTGCGGATTGACCAATCCACGGTGTCCAAAACTCGATGACGTTATAGAAATTTATAGGTCGGCGCTTTAGGCTGGAATAGCCGAGGTGACCGGGGGAAGCCTCTTTACCGCGGTGTTTCGTGGGGCACCCAGTGCGCCCCTTGGGCGAGCAGGCCGACGGGCACGCTCGTCCCGCGGTTCAAAGAGGCTGAAAGAGCTTGCGCTTCGCGTCGCGAGAGGTGAGTCCTTAGTAATTCTCCCCCTTCGTGGCCCAGGGTCAGTTCGACGATTCCCGTGCCGTTGCCGGGGCGAACATCTCTTACGGTCAAGGTTCCCCGCCAGATGTATTCCTTGGGTTTTCCCGCGGGAAACAGTTCGATGCTCCAGCCCGGCAAGGTCAGGTAGACCCGAGCGGGCAGATCGCCCGCCTCGGCTGCAAGGGGCCAAAAATCGGCATAGCCCATCGAAGTAGCCAGCCGTCCGTTTTCCACCCTGGCCTCGATCAGGTTTTCGATGCCCGTCAGTTCAGCGACACTACGGCTTGCGGGACGGTTGCACACTTCATCGGGGGCGCCTTCCTGCAGGATGCGCCCGCCTTTCATCACCGCCAACCGATCGGATAACAGGAAGGCTTCCGCCACATCGTGGGTGATGTGGATAATCGTTACTCCGAGCTCCTCGTGGATCCTTTTTAGTTCGTTTTGAACGCGGCGGCGCAGGGCGCGGTCAAGAGCGCTCAATGGCTCGTCGAGGAGCAGCACGTAAGGCTTGATCACCAAGGCCCTGGCGAGCGCCACCCGCTGGCGCTCGCCGCCGGAGAGTCGATTGGGGCGCCGTTTGAGCAGCGGCTCGATTTCAAGAAAGGCGGCCATGTCTTCGACGGCCTTTTTGATTTCCCCGCCCGGACAGCCTTTGAGCCTTAGCCCGAAGGCAATATTACTGAAAACCGTAAGGTGGGGAAAAAGGGCGGAGTCCTGATAGACTATGCCAAGGCGCCTTTTTTCCGGCGCCAGGCGTGTAGCGTCCTGGCCCCTGATGTAGATGCGCCCGCTCCTTGGCGTGTGCATTCCGGCGATTGTTTCCAGAAGGACCGTTTTCCCCGTACCCGTGGAACCGAGCAACGCCAGGTAGGTTCCGGCTTCGACGTGCAACCGGATGTCCCGGAGTTGGAAGTGGCCCAGGTTCAGGCAGATATCTTCAAGTCTTAGCACCCGCTCAGCGATCCTCTTTCTGTGCTGCCAGCCAGCGCAGTCCGGAAAAAATGACCAAACACAGCAAGATCAAAATCGCCGACACGGGAGTCGCATACCGTAGCCCGAAATTTTCGAAACGCTCCCAGATCAAAATGGGGGCCACCATGGGGTGATAGGTGAGCATCACCACTGCTCCGAATTCGGCGATTCCCCTCGCCCACATAAGGGTTGCGCCCGAGAGAATCGAGCGCCAGGAGAGCAGCAGACTCACTTTGAAAAACGTCTGCCACGGTGAAGCCCCAAGGGTCCTCGCCACGCATTCCAGGCGCGGATCGACGGCCAGAAAGCCATCCCTTGCGGCATTGACCAGAAAGGGCAGGGAGACAAAGGCCATGGCCAGGCTGATGCCCGCAACGGTTCCGGTAAAAGTGATGCCGACCAGGGCAAAGGCCTTGCCAACCCAAAACTCGCGTCCATAGACCATCAGCAGGGCGACTCCCGCAGCGGTATGGGGAATCATCACCGGCAGATCGACGATGCCCTGGACCAGGGAGCCTCCCGGGAAATCCCAACGGGCCAGGGCGTAGGCCAGAGGCACTCCCAGCAAAAGGCAGCCCAGTGTCGCCCACAGGGCCGCGCGCAGGGTCAAAAAGATCGAGTGAAGAACCTCCGGGTCGCAGGCGGTGGATCGCAGGAGCGAAGGGGCCGAGGACACGATCACCTTGGCCAGCGGCGCCACGATGACAAGAATCAGCACTCCGCCCAGGGCGGCGATAACGATCCTGAAACTTTTCATTTCACCAGCGGCTTGAGTTCCGGCGGCACCTGCGCGGGATCTCCCGAAACACCCGCCGGATAAATCGCATGCTGCCCGTTTTTCTCCATGATGGCCCGTCCCTGAGGTCCCAGGACGAAAGCCAGGTACTTAACCGCCCACTGCCGGTCCGGGGCATCTTTGGGGATCGTAAGGCCGTAGACCATCGGCGCTCCCTTTACGGCAACGAACTCGCCCGGCTTTTTGCCGGAAATCCGAAGAGAAGCCTGCCGGTAGAAGTCCGCGGAGGCGGGAGAGCCCAGGTTGATTTGATCCGGAAGACGGACGCAGGGCATGTGGTGCTGTTCGCATACCGATCTGTAAATAAACACGTAGTCGAGCTGGCCCGACTCCAGAAGAGCGATCAGGTCCGTTTCCTTGGGGCGCACGTTCTCAATCGGGCAGTTGGCCACGAGTTTTTTGTAAAGCCCGGGAACCTTAAGGTATTTTTCAGCCAACTGCCATGTGAGCAGGGTTCTGTACCCGCACGGATCGGCGTTCGGGTCGGAGTGTCCGTACTGCACTCCTTTTTCGAGGAGGATCTTGTACCAGTTCGCGCTGTTGATCTCCTTGGCATGTTTTGAATCGGGCCGGTACATTATGGCCATTTCATTGGTGGCAAAATGGATGTCCCAGGACGCATGGTCGGGGATCAACAGGTTGTCGATGACCGAGTAGTCGGCTGAAGCCATGATGTCGCAGGGCTTTTTGAGGTCCGTGATTTTCCTGGCGCAAACCCTCGACCCCGCAGCTTCTCGTAACACTTCCACATTCGGATACAATTTATTGAAGGCCTCCGACATCTCCTTTAGGGGAATGGACAGGGAACCGGCATTAAAGATGATGATTTTTTCCCGGGCTCTTGCCAACGATGGAAAGGCGGCAAAGGCCGCGCATACAAAGCCAATCAGAAGCATAAGGGCGATCTCTTTAAAAAATCCGGTCTTTTTCATACTCCCTCCCTGGTTTTTCCGTTGCAAGACCCTATCCCCTGTCGCACAAATTTGAATCCTAATGTGGCGCTCCGTTACTTGTCAATACAATCCAGTCGAGTCGGTTAACTCAAAAACATTGCAGTCGGGCCGCGGGTTAGTCTTTACTCCTGCAGACCTGGATGGCGCGAAGAACGGCGGCGCTCGCTCCCTGAACGCTCGAGGCGACATCGCTTGGACTCGTTGCGCACCCGGCGCCAAATATTCCCGGGATATTGCCCTTGGCCGAAAGGAATCCATACTCATCGTATGCGGCGGGAGCAGGGATTTTATCCCTGGCCGTGTTCGGAACCATGCCTGCGGCAAGGACTACGAGCTCGAATTCATCGCGAAGAATTTTCCGAGTGGCCTGGTTTTCAACGACCACGGCGACCAGGCCCGTTTGGGGGTCTTCAGTGATTTGCTCCACTTTTCCTCTTACAAGGGTAATCCCATCCTCTTGCTCAATGCTTTTGAACTGGGCTTCATAGTTGCCGGGAACACGGATATCGGTGCAAAAGATGGTGATCTGCGCTTTGCGATCTTGCTTGAGCATATAAATAGCCTGCTTAAGAGAGGCCAGACAGCATACCCCCGAGCAATAGGGCAGAAAGTTTTCATCCCTTGATCCGGCGCACTGAACGAAGGCAATCTTTCTGAGAGCCTTTCGGTCCGAGGGTCTTGAAAGTATGCCGCCGGTCGGCCCGTTTCTGGATGCTAACCGTTCCAGCACGACATTGGTGATCACGTTCCGGAGCTTTCCGGCGCCATGGCGCGGGATGGCGCAAGCATCGAAGGGCGTCCATCCCGTGGCCCATATTATGGCGCCGGCTTCCACCTCGATGGCGTCAAAGACCATATCGAGATCGACGGCCCCATACCCGCAGGCCGCTTCCACCGCTGCCGCTTCCGGTGTGCCGATGATCCGGGGATCTATCACATAGCGCATCGGGTATGCGAATTCGTGCGGGAGGTAGGCGGCTTTTAGCGTGCTCAGGCCGTAATCGAACGGGTTCGGGATTCGGGTAACGGCGGTCTCGGAGCATTTTCCGCATGCCGTACACTTTTCATTTACATACCGGGGACGCAGCCGGATTGCGACGGTAAAATCTCCCGCTTCCCCTTTTATCTTTTCCACCTCGGACATCGTAAGGACACGGATGAGCGGGTTACTGCGGATGCGGCGAAAATTTATCTCGAGACCGCACGCAGGCGGACAAAACTTTGGAAAGTACTTCTTCATGCCGGCCACACGCCCGCCAAGCGAGGCCTCCCGTTCCACCAAGATTACCGGGAAACCCGCTTCGGCGGCTTCCACCGCCGCGCTCATTCCGGCTATGCCGCCTCCGGCGACAAGAATCGTCCGGTTGCCACCCTTAGCCTCACCCATTGCACATTCTCCCCTACAAAGGACACCTCCCCTGGCGCCGGCCATTTCTTCGGCGCGGGGGGGAAATGGTGGTTTTGACATTCTGTTGCCAAACCGTTTTACAGGCTGTAGACTTCCCTGTACGGGGTTGCCTATCCTCTGGTTAAGCGTGTAGTATATAAGCGAGAATCGCGAATACGGCAATACGTTCCCGGTTCAAACCCTATCCCGCGGACGCGCCAGCCCAAAGAACGGGCTAGAGAAGAGCATCTGAGCATGACGAATTTTCTCACAGTCAAAACGGCCGAAGAGGTCTTGGCATTGATAGAGGGTTTCGAGCCGCTGGCGCCTGAAAGAGTGGGGCTTCATGGCGCGGTTGGCCGCATCCTTGCCGAGGCGATTACCGCCCCCGAATCCGTTCCTCACTTCAACCGCGCGTTGATGGACGGCTTTGCCGTAAGGGCGCGGGATACCTTCGGGGCCTCCGAGTCTCAGCCGGCGCTCCTGCGAGATGGAGGCGAGGTGAAAATGGGTGAGGCTTGCGTACCGGAAGGGCTTCCCGGAAACGCTATTGCGATTCCCACGGGAGCAATGGTTCCGGCCGGAACCGATTCGGTAGTCATGATCGAGTACACCAGCAGACTCGACAGCGAGTCGATAGAGGTCATGAAGCCGGTGGCGCCGGGAGAAAACATACTTTTGGCAGGAGAAGACATTCAGGCCGGCCAACCCGTGTTTTCCACCGGCCACTTTTTGCGGCCCCAGGATATCGGGGTCCTCGCGGTTCTTGGCATCGACTCGGTCAAAGTCTATTGCAAACCGCGCGTCGCCATCCTGTCTACCGGAGACGAAATCGTGCCGGTTTCCACCATTGCGCTTCCACCGGGGAAAATCAGGGACATCAATTCTTATACGCTGGCGGCCCAGGTCTTGGAGGTCGGGGCCATCACGGGAACCATCGAGGTGGTCGGAGACGATCTGGATTGTCTTGTCGCAGCGTGCCGCCGGGCGCTGGCGGACCACGATGTCATTCTTATCTCCGGAGGAAGCTCGGTGGGCGTAAGGGATTTGACCGTCCTGGCCCTGGATTCTCTTGCGGAGGCAGACCTGCTCGTCCACGGGGTCGCGGTTCGCCCCGGAAAACCCACCATCCTCGCCCGGGCGGGCCGCAAGATCCTCTGGGGGCTGCCCGGTCACCCGATATCGGCCATGACGATCTGCCGGACCTTTGTCTTGCCTTGCCTCTACAGCCTACAGGGTCTCAAAGGGAAACCGGCCTGGAAAGATGCCGGCGCAGAGCGGGCGGTGCTCACCCGAAAGCTTCCATCGGTCCACGGGAGAACCGATTACGTCCCGGTCGTGTTACGCGAGACGCCGGAGGGGCTCGCGGCGACCCCGGTATTTGGAAAATCGGCCATGATTGGCGCTCTGGCAAGGTCGGATGGCTACATCGTAATCGATCGACACGTCGAAGGACTGGATGCGGGCGCCGAGGTAAGGGTCCATCTTTTTCACGCAAACCTCGGCAGATGACGCTTCGCGGTCGGTTCACGGGCCACCCGGGAGAAAAATCCCCATGCGAATAGAGGTTCGGTTGTATGCCACTTTGAGGCGATTTGCTCCCACCGCGGAAGGGGGCATTCTTTTTGTCGATGTGGCCGAGGGCGCCACGGCGGCCGATGCGATCGCGACCGTCAAGGTCGATGCCGATGAAGTTCATCTCTTGATGATCAACGGACGAAACTGCCCTGCGGGCCAGGCGCTGTGCGAAGGGGATCGATTGGGTCTATTCCCTCCGATAGGCGGTGGTTGATGGGAAGGAAAAACTCGCTGGAGTTGCTTGCCGCAGGTGAAATCCCGCTAAGGTATCAAAGAAATTTCGGAACTCTTGGCATCGAGGGGCAGATGCGTTTGCTAAAATCCCGCGTCGCCGTTGTCGGGGCGGGCGGTTTGGGCGGAAACGCGATCGAACTGCTCGCAAGACTGGGGGTGGGGTTTCTGCGCATTATCGACGGCGACTGTTTCGAGGTGCACAATCTCAACCGGCAGTTGCTCGCAACCGAGGCAACCCTCGGGATGAACAAGGCGAGAGTTGCTGCGGCGAGGGTGGCCGAGGTTAACTCCGAGGTTCAAACCCACGCCCTGCCGGAGATGGTGACAGAGGAAAATGCGAGGCAATTGCTTACCGGGATGGACGTGGTTGTCGACGCCCTGGATTGCATAGACTGCCGGTTGCTGATTTCCCGAACGGCGCAGGAGCTAAAAATTCCGCTGGTCCACGCGGCCATTGCCGGATGCACCGGTCAGGTCGCGACGATTTTGCCCGATGGTCCCGGACTGGAAAAGATCTACCGGACAGCGGGCCCTTCGGGGAAGGGAATCGAGACCGTATTGGGAACGCCTGCGCCAACTGCGGCGCTTGCCGCGGCAATTCAAGCCCAGGAGGTGGTTAAAGTACTGACCGGGATTGGTGAACCCCTTGCCGGCAAGTTGTTATATTTCGACACGGGGCTACATATTTATGAAATGGTGAATTTGGGATAGTTGGAAAAGTCGCCCGTTGGCTGGAGGCGGCCGGGTGCGACATCGCGGGCAATAAACATAGTGTAGAAGGGGCTTATTTTTCCATTGTACACGATTTTTACCAGCGCATGGACAATAGGCACGCTGCGTAGATTGCAGTTGCTTTCCGCGCTTTACGGGGTGTAGAATGTCACGGAACCACGGGATTGTAGACTGCATGAAAACAGGGCTGCAAAAGCAAATGGAACTCATTGAGAAACACTTGGGCGGAGCGGGGAAAGCGGCCCTGGCGGCCGGAGTCACGGCCACGTCGTGGTCGAGGTGGAAGGCGGGACATCCTCTGCCCGGGGGGTCGAGCCTAAAGCTCATAGAAAAGCTCCATGAGGAGGCATTGAGCTCCATGCCGGCTCAGCAGGAAGCCGACACTGCCGCGGATCGGGCCTCGGGCGATCCCATGACCGGGTCGGTCAAAAAGACTAAGAGAAACGTCTACCTCAAGATGAAAACTCTCCGGGACGCTCGCGCGATCTGGGAGGAGCGGACCGGGGCGCTGCGGACGGTGGTGGAAACGATCCCTGCGGCCGCAAGTGTTGGCCGCGTCACTGCAAAGCCGATTTTTTCGATTCGGTCGGCGCCCCACTATCATGGCGCCGCAATGGACGGCTATGCGGTTCGCGCCCGGGATACCTACGGGGCAGGCGATACCTCGCCCGTTGCGCTGCGTGTCGGGGAAACCGCCCGGGCGGTCGATACCGGCGATATGCTTCCCGAAGGTACGGACGCGGTAATCATGATCGAGGATGTCGAAAATATCTCGGCCCGGGAGATAGAGATCCGAGCGGCGGCCTTCCCGTGGCAACACGTGCGCAAGGTGGGGGAAGACATCGTCTCAGGGGAATTGCTTCTGCCTCAAAATCATGTTTTGCGCCCGGCCGACGCGGGTTCTTTACTGGCGGCGGGAATCCTTTCCGTAGAGGTTTTTGGAAAGCCCAAAGTATTTCTCCAACCCACGGGAGACGAGATCATTCCGGCTGAAAAGGCTGCAGAGGCCAAGCCGGGGGATATAATAGAATTTAACGGCGCCATTTTGTTCGGGATGGTCGAGGAATGCGGCGGAGCGCCGACCCTGGGCGCCATTGAGCCCGACGAGTATGAATCGTTAAAGGAAGCGCTGCTAAGCGGGACCGATTCGGCCGATGTCGTTTTGATGATGGCCGGCTCTTCGGCCGGGTCGGGGGACTTCATCTCGTCGGTCATCGAAGAGGTTGGTGAAGTGCTGACGCACGGCGTTGCCATGATGCCCGGCAAACCGGTCATACTGGGAATGGTGAACGGAAAACCCGTGGTCGGGCTACCGGGTTATTCGGTGTCGGCGATAATGGCTTTCGAACAGTTTGTGAGGCCGCTTCTCTACTCTTTCCAGGGAACCTGCGACCCGGCTTTCCCGACCATTTCGGCAACCCTTGGACGGAAGCTGCCTTCCAAGCTGGGGCTGGAAGAATTTGCGCGGGTGATTCTTGGCAGAATCGAGGGCAAAGTCGTGGCAATGCCCCTGCAGAGGGGGGCGGCCATAATCACCTCGCTTACGCGCGCCGACGGAATCTTGCAGATCCCGCAGGAGTTGGAAGGCGTTGAGGAGGGGGCCGAAGTCGAAATCAGACTCCTTCGGCCCAAAGAGCTGCTCGATTACACTCTGCTGACAATTGGAAGCCACGACAACACCATTGACCTCATTGCCAATGAACTCAAAGGCCGTGACGGCAGGCTCCATCTTTCTTCGAGCAATGTGGGCAGCCTCGGAGGGTTGATGGCGCTCCGTCGAGGACAGGCCCATTTTGCAGGCTCCCATCTCCTCGACACGCAAACGGGAGAGTACAACTATTCGTACGTCGAACGTCATTTGAAAGGGACTCCCGTTCGGATTGTCCAACTGGCGATGCGGGAGCAGGGGTTGATCCTGGCCAAGGGCAATCCTAAGAAGATAACTGGAATAGAAGACATTCTGCGACCGGATGTGGTCTTTATTAATCGACAGGCCGGTTCGGGAACGCGTGTGCTTTTCGACTACAGTATCGGGCAGGTGGGCCTTTTAACCGATCAAATCAAGGGTTACGACCAGGAAGAATTTACTCACATGGGCGTTGCCATCGGGGTGCTTAGCGGACGGGCCGATACGGGGATGGCAATCTATTCGGCGGCCAGGGCCCTGGACCTTGATTTCATACCGTTTGCCCGTGAGCGCTATGACCTTGTGATAGCCGAGAGCGCCTGGCGGGATTTTAAGATCGAGACGACCCTGGAAATCGTCTCTTCGGATTCTTTCCGCCGCAAGGCGACCGCCATGGGAGGCTACGATGTTTCCCACTCCGGCAAGGTAATGGGGGTCTGGGACGGGGAGCGATGGGTTTGCAGGGAAGAAGGAACCGATGGGGGCTGTTGAAGCCAACTGCTTTTCATTTCAAGGGACAAGGAAACGATATGGACAAAATTCTGCGGATCGACATGGGCGCCGAAGCCGGGCCCAAAGTGACTGAGGAGCCTTTAGGAGTTTACGCCGGGTTTGGCGGTCGAGCCCTTACCTCGGCGGTGGTCTCCAAGGAAGTTCCCCCTCTTTGCCACCCCCTGGGAGCCGAAAACAAGCTGGTTATCGCCCCAGGTCTATTGAGCGGTACGATAGCTTCGATGTCCGGGCGGCTGTCGGTGGGATGCAAGAGCCCGCTAACGGGGGGCATAAAGGAATCCAACGCAGGCGGACAGGGTGCGCAGGTGCTGGCGCGCATGGGCTACGCCGCCATCGTACTGGAGGGAAAACCCGAAAAAGACGATCTCTATAAAATTGTCATAAACGGCGACGGCGTAAAGATATCTGTCGACAACAGCCTGAGGATGCTTCCCAACTATGACCTGGTCGACAGGATGAAGCAGCAGCACGGAGAAAAGATAACGTGCATTTCCATCGGTCCGGCCGGGGAGATGAAAATGAGCGCCGCCTCGATTGCCGTGACCGACATGGAATTGAGGCCGACTCGCCATGCGGGCCGTGGAGGGGTTGGCGCGGTCATGGGCGCCAAATGCGTTAAAGTTATCGTCCTCGACGACACCGGCATGAAGATGCGCGCTCCCAAGGACCCCGAAAAGTATAAAGAGGCCAATAAAAGGTGGGTGGAAGGGCTGAAGAAACACCCGGTTACCGGGCAGGGCCTGCCGGCCTACGGTACTAACGTTTTGACAAATGTTCTCAATGAGGCCGGGGGGTATCCGACTTACAATTTCAAGCAGGGCCGCTTCGACGGCGCCTCCAAGATCAGCGGCGAGACCCAGGCGGAAACCGAAACGGCCCGAGGCGGTCTGGCGACTCACGGATGCCATCGGGGGTGCGTCATTCAGTGCTCCGGGACATTTAACGACAAAGACGGCCATTTTTTGACCAAACAACCCGAATACGAGACCGTGTGGTCTCATGGCGGGCAGTGCGGGATCTGCGATCTGGACGCCATTGCGCAGATGGACTTCATGGAGGACAATTACGGCCTGGACACAATCGAGATGGGAGTAGCCCTCGGGGTGGCCATGGAAGGGGGCCTTCTTAAATTCGGCGACGCTCAGGGCGCCATCGGGTTGCTTGAGGAAGTTGGCAAAGGCACCCCGGTCGGACGCATCCTGGGCAACGGCGCGGCGGTTACCGGTAAAGTCTTCGGCGTGGAAAGAGTGCCCGTGGTAAAGGGGCAGGCACTGCCGGCCTACGATCCGCGCGCGGTCCAGGGCATCGGCGTAACTTACGCCACAAGCACCATGGGCGCCGACCATACCGCAGGGTACGCCGTGGCGACCAACATCCTCGGTGTAGGCGGTAAAGTCGATCCGTTGAAACCCGAAGGCCAGGTGGAGCTGTCTAGGAATCTGCAAATCGCCACAGCCGCGATTGACGCCACGGGAATGTGTCTGTTCATTGCTTTCGCCGTGCTCGATCAACCCGAGACCTTCCAGGCTCTTTTGGATCTTTTGAATGCCTTCTATGGGCTGAACCTTACTGCCGACGGAGTCGTGACACTTGGCAAAACCATCCTGACCATGGAAAGGGATTTCAACGCCAAGGCAGGGTTTACCTCAGAGCACGACCGGCTGCCGCAATTTTTCAAAACGGAGAAGGTGCCTCCGCACAATGTGGTCTTCGAGGTTAAAGACGAAGATCTCGACAAAGTGTTCAACTGGTAAGGACTAGCTGTTCCCTGCCCTCCTTTCCGGGGTTTTCCGGGGGGGAGGGGGCGGGGAATTTTCCTCGGTTGTGGATGGGTAGCGTGCCAATGAGCGAGAAAATAGAAGGTCTTCCCGCAGCGGAGCTTCAAGTCATGGTGGGCGCCGCCGGATTTCCGCGGTTTTTGCAGCTCCTGCAGCAGGGAATTATTCTTTGGAGGGAAGTTGGTTGCAGCGTACGTTCATTTTTGCATGACCAACTGCGACTGAGTCCCCAATTTGTCGAGGAAAACATTCAAACGATATTTCTGGATGGAAAGCCGGTTGACGACCTGGACAGGGCCCGTGTGAAAGACGGATGCACGATTGCCCTTTCCGCGGCGATGCCGGGATTGGTTGGCGCCACCATGCGCCGCGGCGGCTATTATGCATCGCTTCGCGCCCAGATTTCACACAGGCAGGAGGGGGAAAACGGCGGGGAAACGGCAAAGGGGCGCGTTACTTTGAAGCTTTTTAATCTCGTCGCCCGTTCACTGGGGAAAACGTTCCTGGAGGGTGGTTTTTTCGTTACGCGAAAGACTCTTGAAGATTTTATACGGTGGAGTCAACCGATGGGAGATATCCAGGCGGTCCTCGGGGGAGCGCCGTTCGACTGGAAGGCTTTCCAGGCGGGTAAGAGCGCAGACGAGCTTGTCCGTTTGCGGTTGAAGATCGTTTAGGTTCTTACATTACGGTTTGCGGGCAAAAAGCGCTGCCCCGCGCTCTTTGCCTGCAACGGCCACCTTGCAGGGGCTCCTGGAAGGTGACCATCCGAGGCGTGTTGTCCGAAGGCCGCTTTTGTGCAGGCTTCGATTTCCGTTGCCTTCGACGCCGCACGGTTCCCGGCGGCCCGGACGACACGCTATCAGATTACCCCGGCCCGAATCAACATCTTTATCAAAGTATGTGTTTGCTTATTTCCACCCTGGATTCCGGCCGCCGGATGGGAGACGGAAATGGCGGGATTCCCGGGGGATGCTTTTTTCGGACCCGGGGCGGTCTTTACTTCGGCTTTGGGGGTTTGCCTTACCCAACGTGTGGCAGTGGCGCCTTCAACAAGCCGCCCCGATTGCTCCACGAAATCTTCCCTCCGCTCTGCCTGAGCACTCATTTCATTGGAGGCCGCGGCGGTTTCGTCGACCAGTTCGCCCGATTTTCCAACACCCGAGTTTCACCTCATAAAATTTTCTGGCCGTTTTCTCTAGTAAAGTGGACCCCTAGGGCAAGACAAAAATCCACTTAGTTTAAGCTGCACATTCGACTTTACTCGCAGCTGGACGGCGCCGCCCCGTTTTTATACGGGGTTTTATCGGGAATGAAACTTGGCGTTTCCTATAGAGATTTATTTGTTGGGTTTCGCTTCGCTCAACCTAACCTACATTTGCTCTGGTCCAATGCAACCGAAGGCCGCCCGGGTCCCATTTGCAGCTTACCAAGGAATCATCTTAACAGGATACATCATGCCCAAAGCGATCAGGATACATGAGATCGGAGGAAACGCCCTCTATATTCGCAGGGAAGCGGGAATTACCGTGGCATGGGCTTTCACTCCAAGCATGGTGAAAAGATTGTGAAAAAGAGGGGGACGTCGATAAAGGGCCGGCGAGCAGTCGGCGGCCATCCCTCTCGCAGGCAGGGAATTGCGTATGGCGCGCGGGGCGCGCCTGGAGTTGCGCGCCCCGCGTAACACCGCCCGGGTCCCGGGATCGGTTTGTTAATACGTTACAGCATCGGTGTGCGCGGTCGCGGGGTAGGTGCCGGGAAGCGGATTAAAGCCCTCGGGGATGTTGTTTTCGATTCCCTGGCGGACGTCTTCGGGGACTATCCCGATCTCTTTGCAGCCGTGGCCGCCGTAGTGCGGAAATGTATTCACAACGGTTTCGGGAATTAGGGCAAAGGAGGCCGGTAGCGGCCGGGCTTTGCCGGAAAGGCGCCGGGGAGAAAAACCCGAAAGTAGGCTATTTGATACCTGCGACTCGATGTCATTGGGCCCCAGGTGTTTTTGGTGAAACCCGGCGGGTGCAAACCGGTTGAAATAGCGCGAATCGCCCTTCTTTAGCGCCTGTGCCTCATCGGGGAGACTGGCGAGGGCGGGCAGCCCGAAAATGTAGTTGATGGTTTCTATAACCGAGTTGTGATCGCCTTCGACATGCGAGACGACATGCGTTCGCGCATAGGGCGAGATAAGGATCAGCGGGACGCGCGAGCCGCGGGAGAGGAGCCCTTTCGGACCGTAGGCGAGGATGCGCGGCGGGACGTGGTCCCACTCACCGTCTGTCTCATCGTAGGTGATTATGATCGCGCACCGGCTCCAGATCTTGGGAGAGGATGCGACCGCGTTGATTACGCGGGCGGCCATGGCTTCGGTTAGTTGCCTGTCGGAGTAGGCCGGGTGATCGTCATCGCCCGCCTTGGCGGCATCGATTGCTGCGATTTCACCGGCGGAAGTCTTGGGGTCGGTCACCACGGGCTTTTTCCCTATAAGATTTAGATAGCCGCCCCGAATGTAGAATACTCCGCCCTCGGGAAGAGAGTTTTTGGCCAAGGCGTTAAAAAAATCGGTCAGACCGTGCATGCCGGCCCGAACTGCGGGTGTATCGGCTATATAGCCGAAGTATTGCGCCGCATTGTGATGGCTCACATAGGAATTGTGCGAGGCCACCCCGGGGGGGTCGCTCGCCTCGTGATCGTAGCCCTCCTGGTACCAGCCCCAGTTAACGGGCTCTTTTCCAAGGTTTCTGATGTAGGGGATGTCCTGTTGGATATCGGGCAGATCGAGACCGGGATTGAGGTTACCCCCCATTGCCTTTACGATGTCTTTCCCCTGGAAAGTAAGCGGCAGGGTGGCGAAGGTAAGGTTCATGGTGATGTTGCCGTTCTTGTAGTGTTCACGCGTTCCGGCGGGCTCCCGGTCAACTCTTGCGGTGTCGAACTGGGAGCCGTAGAAGGGCTGACTATCACCTGTGATCGGGGGGCCGTGCAGCGTTCCACTGTTTTTGCCAACCGTTTCCGGTTCACCGCCGGCGCTTACCGGGTGTTTGACCCACTGGGTCTGGCCCACCTGTCCGGAGATCATCGCAATCGCGTTCGGGGTGGAGGGGCCGTCCTCGGTTGCAAAGATATTGTCAAAGATCGTAAAGCGGCGGGCATACTGCCAGAAAAACGGAATAGTGTCGCAGTCTATGTGAGACATGACAAGGCGGGCAAACTGTGTGCCTTCTTCCTGCCCGGCAGCGGTGGGCCGGACGCCGGGGGCGCCCGCAAACCTCTGGTATTCCCGCCTCGCGTATCCGTCCATCCGCGGCGCGCCGCATGCCACGTCATACTTTGCGATCATGCCTTCGTTTGAGTGATCGACCGAGTCCATGACGCTCGAATTCTGTCCGGGACCGAGCCGGAAGGGATGGACGACTACGGTTGCACCGCTCAGATTATCCCTGTAGGTCTGGGTAAATCCGGGGGTACGAGCGGCCGAGCGCGGTTTCAACCCATCGGAGTAGATGCCGTTTACACCCGGAAACGTCCCGTACTCGTTGTCAAACGAGTGGTTTTCATTGAAAATGACAAATACATACTTGATTCTTTTGCGCAGCAGCTTTACAAGCGCTGCCCGAGACACCCGCGGCTCTTTTGCCGGATCGATGAAGTACCTCGCCTCATAACGGCTCACGTTCGGCTGCGCCGTAACCTGTGGCTGCCTGCGCCCGTCTTTCTCCGAACCGTATGCCGCAGCCATAACGGTCCACTGCAGCAAAGAAGCCGCAACGAACAATGCCGGAATGGTTTTTTTACAGCGCATCATTGGACATCCCCCCTGGTTTTAAACCAAAAAACAGATGTAACGCAGCAACATCGGCCTGGGCAAAAAGCTATAATACAGGCGGAGTGTTACATTTGCGATTCCCTTTTGCCCCTTTTCCCTCGATTCGAAGCCATATCATTTTGATTTCCTTCCGCCTGGATTTGGGCTATTGATTACTCGTTCCAACAGCCCTTTACAGGCGTGCGCGGGACGTTAGACCCGCCTGGAGGTTCGAATCCGGAAAGGAATTCCATGAAAAAAACCGTGGCGATAGTAGTGTCCGTTCTTTTAGCGCTGGCTCTTTGCTATGTAGGCGTCAGCTACTGGATAGGGGGGCGGGCGCTACAGTTCCATGACCAAAGTATTGCTCGAATAAATGGTTCAAAGGGTCTTAAGGCCGAGGTCTTAAGCTATAAGCGGGGTCTTTTCAGTTCCAGGGCCCTTACGAAGCTCACCTTGGTCCTTCCCCGCCAGGGCCGCGAAATCAGTATCGACCTGGTCGACACGATCTACCACGGGCCTTTTGTCTTCCTGCGCGACCCACGCCTGAAAGGGGGCCTTCGCCCCGTTATGGCGGTTATCCGAACGAGCCTTGAGCCCGGGGGCGCCGATATGGGAAAGGCGCTCAGACAAATCCCCGAACTGGCCTCTTCGGAGGCGCTGACCGTTCTTTCAATCAACGGCGACGCCGTCTCCTATTTTGGTATCCCCTCTTTTCAACATGAGTTTAAGGACGCCAAGGGGGAACAGATGGAGGTCAAATGGGGGGGCCTATCGGGCAAGTTCCACTTCGATGCGCAGGCGGCAGCGGCCGTGTGCACTTGCGACTGCCCTTCGCTGCTCGTTACGGGAAAAAATCGCAAGCTTCAAATAGCGGGCGTTCGGGGACAGTTTGATTCGCATGCCGGGATAAAGGGAATATCGGTTGGGTCCTCTCATTTTTCGATAGGCTCAATCGAGGCGGTCGAAAACGGCCAGAGCGCGTTCACCCTGGCTTCCCTCGGCCTCAAGACCAAATCCATGGTGGAAGGAGATAAAATTAACGGCTCCATACGGCTGGGTTTTGGAAAACTCAATGCCGGAGGGCTGGGGGTTGGGCCCTTTTCGATGGATTTCGAGGCTCGAAAGCTCGATGCGTCCGTTCTTGCCAGGTTCGAAAAACTGGCGCCGGCGCTGCAGCGGGAAGAAATGGGAAATGACGAGGCGGCCAAAGCCCAAATGAGGGGATTATTTGCCAAAATGGCGGCCGACCTGCTCGCCGGGCGCCCGGAACTCGAGATAAAGCAATTGAACTTACGAACGGACAAAGGAGATCTCACTGGCAAAGCCCGGCTGGGTTTTGACGGCGACGGAAAGGAGTTTTCGCGAAACATCCTGGCGCTTTTGACCAGTGTGAACGCAAATGCCCAACTCTCCGTCTCGCAGGCCCTTTTCTACTTCATCGCCCAAAATGCGATCCAAAAAAACCGGCAAGGGGCCGAGGACCAGTCCAAGGACAGCGCCGGACAGCTTGCCGCGCGCCTTCTGGCCGCCAAGTACATTACTGCCGACTCCGGAGCGTTTACATCCAGCGCCGCTTTTAAACACGGCGTCCTAACCGTTAACGGCCACCGGCTGGGATTTTCAAACCTGCGCTAAAGTTTCTCGAAAAAAATCTGCACACGACCTTCATGATTTGCACCGCCGGGGGGAGCAGTCCCTCCGGGATCACGATCGTTGCCGGGGGTGTCGGCCTCACGGCCTCAACCACCGGTTAATGGAATGGTGGCTTCGATCCCTTGTATGTTTGAGCGGAGCTTACTCGGTCCTGTACGAAAAGGCTTGAAATCCCCCCAACCCCCCTTTGAAAAAAAGGGGGGCGATTGAGCCAAGCCCCTTTCGGTTTTTTGGGCTCTGGCCGGAAATGGTCTCCATTCCCAAACCCCACCTTGGCCCCCGCGAGGGGCGAACTGTCCCCGAATGGTTCGGCCCGAGCCCGATCTTGGGCCTGGAGGTCTTGTGCTTGCGTTTTCTCTTGCTTATATTTGCTACACTCAAACGTTTTCAGACCGCTGATATGTTGCGGTGACCGTCTTGCCTCTAAAATTTCAGGACGAGCTACAAATGGTAAGCCCCGATCAGGTCGCGCTCAATCCCTTCTGGTTCAACGAATGTCTCATCTTGACCATGCCCACCGGAAAGACCGCGGTAAATCTGCGGGAGATGCTGCAGACAGTACGGGAGGTGGACGCAGCGGTTTTGTCCTATCATCTGTGGCAATCGCGCATGGCGATCGCTCAACCCGAAGTCGAATATCCCAACGACTTCGCCATCTGGGCCGCCACATCCCTGCAGGACAGCCGACTGGCTGAAAAGCTGAGCGTCATCGATCCGTTCGGCTTCGAGGATATGGAGCAGGTACGGGAGGCGCTGGCGGAAATCATGGAAGAGTACATGTGGAACCTTCCGTCCGTGCCGTGGGCAAGACCGGGGTATGAGTTCCACTTCTGCGAAGCCTCAACGGTCGTGTTGCTTCGGCCGCGAATTGTCGCCGGCTCGCTGTCCGAGTTCCGCTCCGGCCTTGCCAACGTGGGTATTGATTCGATCTATTATCATTTCGTGGACGCGCGCTGGCGGTTGAGAAAATCAAAAACCAACGACTTTTCGATTTGGATCCGGGACTCTTTTGGTTTGCCCAAGCTCGTTGCGGCCCTTCAGGGCATCGACGTGTGGTTCTATACGCTCGAAGGAGTTCGCAAAGCCATCATGGACCTGATCGACCAATACATGGAGAAGCCCCTATGACCTCGCGCCTGGAACAACTCGAGCAGATCGTGGGCGCTCCGGTTATCGACCAGTTGCGGCGCATGGCCGACCGCCTGAAGCCCCTTAGCCTGGCACATGTCAATTCGACCCGCATAGGCGGCGGGGTGGCTGAACTTCTCAACGGGATCATCCCCTTGTGGAACGAGCTGGGGATAGACACCCGCTGGGAAGTCATCGAGGGCGACCAGGCGTTTTTCGAAGTCACCAAGGCGATGCACAACGCTCTCCAGGGTTTTAGGACAATTATCGGCAAACCGATGCTTGACCACTACATCGAGGTCAATCGCCGCAACGCCGAAAGGCTCGACTTTGACGTCGACTTCGTGGTGGTAAACGACCCGCAGCCCGCCTATTTGATCGAGTTTATGCGTAAACAGGCCAAAAAATGGATATGGCGCTGTCACATAGACGCCTCCAAACCCGACCGCCATGTCTGGAGATTTTTGCGGGAGGCGGTCAAACAATACGATGGTTCGATCTTTTCGATGCCCGGTTTTTCGCGCAACCTGCCTCACCCCCAGTACCTGCTCTACCCATCGATCGATCCTTTAAGCGATAAGAACCGCGAGCTTTCCGCGCAGGAAGTCTCGGCGGTGATGGACAGGCTGAGGATCAAAAGGGATAAACCCATCATTTTGCAGGTATCCCGGTTTGATTCGTTTAAGGACCCGGTGGGAGTGATCGAGGCGTTCCGAATGGTCCATGCCCATACGCCCTGCCGGCTCGTTCTGGCCGGAGGCGAGGCGACAGACGATCCGGAGGGGCCCCGGATTTTTGCCCAGGTCCAGGAAGCGGCCCATGGGGAACCCGACATCACCCTTTTGCTCCTGCACCCGGAAAGCCACTACGAAGTAAACGCCCTGCAGCGGGCCGCCGACATCATCGTGCAAAAATCGGTGCGCGAGGGGTTCGGACTGACCGTTACCGAGGCGATGTGGAAGGGAAAACCGGTAATCGGCGGGGCCGCGGGAGGCATAGTGCTCCAGCTTCGAAATTTCCGCACAGGGTTTCTCGTGAGCTCGCCTGAGGGGTGCGCCCTTCGCATCCGGTATCTGCTACGCCATCCGGAAGTGGGACAGCGCATGGGAAAATTCGCCAAAGAATTTGTCCGCGACTATTTACTCGTTACTCGAAACCTCAGGGATTACCTGGCCCTGATGCTTTTGCTCCGGGGCGCCGGCGACGACGGCAAGGGCCTTCCGGGTCGAACTGTCGTGCTGTAAGGCCGGGGGGGGAGGCGAGGCGATGAGCGCGGCAGTTTTTCTCCAGCTTTTACCCGGGCGCCCGTTGGGGGGGCGAACGTGAGTGTTTCCCCAAGCCTTGGCGCTTCGCCAAGGGACGGATCGCGATGCGAGTTTTTCGTGTGGGCGCCCGCAGCCGGTCGCGTCGAGGTGGAGTTTCCGGCCATCTCGCAGGCCCGGGAAGGTTCCAACGAAAGGGGGGCGCTTGCGCTTACCCAAGTCGACCGGGGCTACTTCCACGGGATTTTCGAAAAAGTTGGGCCAAAGACCCGTTATTTTTATCTTCTAGACGGAGAGAAGCGTCGCCCCGACCCGGCCTCGCGGTTTCAACCCGAGGGCGTTCACGGTCCCTCCCGGGTGATGGACCCATCATTTCCCTGGTCCGACGCTTCCTGGTCCGGTCTCGACCTTCGAGACTACATACTCTATGAACTCCACGTCGGCCTTTTCACCCCCGAAGGCACCTTCGATGGGCTTATCGGTCGCCTCGACGAACTCGTTCGTTTGGGCGTAACAGCAGTCGAACTCATGCCCGTCGGGCAATTCCCCGGGGGGCGAAACTGGGGCTATGACGGGGCGTATCCGTTTGCCGCTCAGAACTCCTACGGGGGGCCGCTCGGGCTAAAGAGGCTTGTGAATGCGTGCCACCTAAGAGGGCTCGCGGTAACCCTCGATGTGGTCTACAATCACCTGGGACCGGAGGGGAACTACCTTGGCGACTTCGGCCCTTATTTTACCGACTGCTACCGCACTCCCTGGGGGATGGCCCTAAACTTCGACGGCGCGGGATCCGACGAGGTCCGGCGTTTTTTTATAGAAAACGCCCTCTACTGGATCGAGGAGTGCCATATCGACGCCCTGCGCCTGGACGCCGTCCATGCGATCGTTGACCGGTCTGCGCGCACGTTCCTCTCCGAGCTCTCCGAGACTGTCGACAGACGTGCGAAGAGGCTGAACCGGCGAGTATATCTCTTCGCTGAAAGCGATCGAAACGAGATGCGCCTGATCGCTCCCCGGGAACTGGGAGGCCAGGGCCTGGACGGTCACTGGAACGATGACTTTCACCATAGCCTGCACACGGTTCTAACGGGGGAAAACAGCGGCTATTATGTGGATTTTGGCCGGCTCGGCCAGCTTGCCAAGGCTTTTCGCGAGGGTTTTGTCTATTCGGGGCAATATTCGGCCTACCGCCGCAGGCGCCACGGAACGCCCTCCCGGGGGACGCCGCCCGAAAGGCTGGTTGTTTTTTCTCAAAATCACGATCAGGTGGGAAATCGGTTCCAAGGAGAGCGGCTTAGCGCCCTTGTCCCCTTCGAGGCCTTGAAGACGGCTGCGGCCGCGGTCATCCTCTCCCCTTTCACCCCGCTTTTGTTCATGGGCGAGGAGTACAATGAGACGGCCCCTTTCCAGTACTTTGTGAGCCATTCGGACCCGGCGCTGATCGAAGCGGTAAGAAAGGGCAGGTTAGCCGAGTTCGGGGCTTTCGGAGGGGCCGAGGCGCCGGACCCCCAGGCGGAGGATACCTTCAGGCGCTGCAAGCTTAACCGTGACCTTGCCTTGCAAGGCAACCACAATATCCTTTTGCATTTCTACACGGAATTGTTGCGGCTGCGCAAATCGATCCTAGCTTCGGCCAAGGTGCGCGAAGTCTTGTCCCGCGGGAGTGAAAATGTTCTGCTCGTTCACCTTGGCGGTGGCCGTGAGGCCATATCTTTTTTCCATTTCGGAAAAACCGCGGGACGCACCACCCTAGACCTGCCCCCCGGCGCGTGGACAAAGGAACTCGATTCGGCTCAAAAACGGTGGGGCGGCCCCGGAAGCCGCATTCCTCAGTTTTTAAGAGGAGAGGAACCGGCCGATTTTAGCTTCGAACCCTGGTCTTTCGCATTTTTTATCGATCGCAAAAACTCTTAAAATAGAGGCGCATTCGCGGCCACCGGCCCGAACGCCCCTGGAGCCGAAATGATAGTAAGGCCCCCCTCGGCAACCTACCGCATCCAGTTTAACCGAAACTTCGCTTTCAGCGCCGCCCGCACTCTCGTGCCCTACCTCCACGACCTGGGGATAACGGATCTCTACGCCTCCCCCATTTCCCACGCCCGCAAGGGCAGCCTCCATGGCTATTCGGTGACTAATCCCACCGAAATCGACCCGGTGCTGGGTTCGCGCCAATCCTTCGACTCCCTTACCCAAAAGCTCCAGTCGCGCGATATGGGCCTTGTAATCGACGTTGTTCCCAACCACATGGCGCTAAGCCGCGACAATCACTGGTGGGTGGACGTGCTGGAAAGCGGACAGGCGTCTCCGTATGCCGTTTTTTTCGACATCGACTGGCGCCCGCCGGGCAAGGTGCTCGATGGAAAAGTCCTGCTGCCGGTGTTGGGGAAATACTACAGCGAGGCGCTGGAAGCCGGGGAGTTGGAACTGGTGCTCGATGAAGGCGGATTTTCGGTCCGGTATTTCGATTCGAGTTTTTCGCTCGACCCCAAATCCTACGCGGACATCCTTTCGCTTGGCCTTGGCGAACTCGAAAAAACCCTGGGGGAAGAGGACCCGGCGGTGTTGGGTCTACGAGGCATTGTCTCGCTTAGCGAGCACCTTCCCGCCCGCTCGCTTACCAGCCCCAAAAAGGTACGGGAGAGGCAAAGATTAAAGGGCATCATAAAAAAAAGCCTCTGGGTGCTCTATCGGGGGACGGCGGCGGTAAAGGAATTCATCGACGAAAACCTGAGGATCTACAATGGCAGAAAAGGTGAGCCCGAAAGCTTCGATCTTTTGGACAGGCTGCTATCCGATCAGGCCTACCGCCTCGCCTTCTGGAAAGTCTCCCTCGAGCTGATCAACTATCGCCGCTTTTTCAGCATAAACGATCTGATAGGCATCCGGATAGAAGACCCGAAGGTTTTCGAGGCCTTAAACCACGGCCTTCAATTCGACCTGGTGCGGGAGGGTAAGGTCACCGGAACGAGGATCGATCACATAGATGGCCTCTACAACCCGGGGGAATATCTCGAGCGTCTTCAGGCGTCTCTTAGCGGGGATTTCCCCAAGCAAAACGGTCGCGCCTCCCATTATATCGTTGTCGAAAAAATACTTGCGCAAGGCGAAACCTTGCCCGCCGAGTGGCCGGTGTCGGGTTCGACCGGATACGATTTCCTAAACATCGTAAACGGACTGTTTGTCGATGAGCGCGGATACCGCAAGCTCGAAAAAGTCTACGCTTCTTTTACCTCGATACGGGCAAATGTATGGGACATGGTCTATGAGAGCAAAAAAACGGTCATGCGGACCCTGTTTGGCGGGGAGGTGGAAAACCTTGGTTTCTACCTGGGCCTTCTGGCCAGCCATGACCGGCTGAGCCGCGATTTGTCGAGGCGAGACGTTATCCAGGCGCTCGTTGAAGTTACGGCCTGTTTGCCGGTCTACAGGACCTATATCTGCAGCTATGAGGTTTGCGGGCGGGATAGAGATACAATCGAGCGGGCCCTGGCCGAGGTTTCCCGCAGAAACCCCTCTCTTAACCCGCTGGCTCTTAGCTACATGCGGCGTTTGCTGCTCATGGATTTTCCGACTTATTTTACCGCCGAACAAAAAGACGAACGGCTAAACTTCGTGATGCGCTGGCAGCAGTTTAGCGGTCCCATAATGGCCAAGGGCATGGAGGACACCGTCCTCTACGTCTACAATCCGCTGATCTCGCTAAATGAGGTGGGCACGAGTTTTACACCGGTATCGGTGGAAGCGTTCCACCAATTTAACGGGGAAAGGCAAAGGCTGTGGCCCCTTGCCATGAACGCGACTTCCACACACGACACCAAACGGGGTGAAGACGTTCGGGCCCGCATCAACATACTCTCCGAAATCGTCGAGGAGTGGGAGGAATTGCTCAAAGAGTGGAGACTTCTCAACGCGCCCCAAAAAGGCTCGGGCGCAACGGTTTCGGCCCCGGACCCAAACGAGGAGATTTTTTTATACCAAACGCTTCTTGGCGCCTGGCCCCTTCAGACCAATGAAGTCCCCGCTTTCCGGCGCCGCCTCAAGGCCTACATGCTAAAGGCTGCCCGGGAAGCCCGGGTCCACACCATGTGGACGGCCCCCGACACCGACTATGAAAACGGTCTGCTTAGCTTTTGCGAATCCATTCTCGAGGAGAACGGGGAAAATGAATTTCTCGACCATTTCGCAGGGGCTCAATTGCGCCTTTCCTACCACGGGGCGCTTAACTCGCTTTCGCAGCTTCTTCTAAAGATCGCCTCCCCCGGCGTGCCCGACTTCTACCAGGGCGCCGAACTTTGGGATCTAAGCCTTGTGGACCCGGACAACCGCCGCCCGGTGGAGTTCAGGAAGCGCGTGCGTTTTCTAAAAGATCTCAAAAAACGGGAGGCCAAAAATCCCGACACCCTCATAGCCGAGCTTCTAGACGGCTGGGAGGACGGACGCATCAAACTCTACGTGACGTATAAGGCGCTAAACTTTCGTAGACTTCACCGGGACCTTTTCCTGGAAGGCGAATACATTCCCCTTACCTGTTCGGGGGATAGAGAAAACAACGTGGTGGCATTCTTACGAAAAAAAGATAAGAGCTGGGCGCTGGCAGCCGTTCCCAGGTTTACGAGCAAACTGGCCGCTCCGGGCGCCCCCCTTGGCGAAAAAGTCTGGGGGGAGAGTTTTTTAAAGATTCCCGCAGACGCCCCCGCATCCTGGAGAAACGTTTTCACCGGCGAGTCCGTGGAAACGATTGGCGAGCGCCGGGACCCGGGACTTCCTCTCCATCGGATATTTGCCCACTTCCCGGTGGCGTTTTTGACCGGGGAATAATAGCCGGGTCACGTTCCTCTTATGAAACTTCAGCGGCGTGTCGCCGCAGACGGGTTGCCAAGCCCCGAGCTGCCCGACTGGCTGCGCCGGCGGCAGCTCGGACGGCAGTCCGCACCGCCTGCCGGGTGATGTAGTCACCGAAGTTTCATCTCGTTCAAACCGCATCCCCGTAGGCGGCGGCCCCGCTTGTATCTTAAAAGAGCATGGGATTAAGAATAGGGAGGGAGTTTACTCCCGAGTCGAAATCCCCCCAACCCCCCTTTGAAAAAAAGGGGGGCGATCGGGCCAAGCCCCTTCTTGCGCGTCTCCGTTAAGGGGTAAGTGTAAGGATAACGGGTGCGCCCACTCACAAGAGGCTTCAGGAGCTAAATTAAGACTCCCCGAAGATGGGTCGCACTTCCTCTCCACCCATCGCCAGTCCATATCGGTAACCATTGTAGGATGGGTGGAACGTAGCGAAACCCATCTTTTTGACGTATCGTGAACGCATCTTTCTATAATACGTTTTGGCTGGAATCTTAAAAATCGGACATCTTCTCATCGTCATCGAAAGGAATACTATGAGTGGTTGAAAGGGTTCGCTGGATTTTTCCCCCTCTTGCCCTCATCTTTGGCTTGTTGATAACCTTTGGTTTTCGGGTCGCGTTCCTGCCGGTATTTCCATAGACCAAACCGGCCAACTCTGCCACCGACTGGTTCATAAGCCCTGCCTGCGCACTCATCTCTTGAGAGGTCGAAGCCGCCTCTTCGGCAATCGCCGCATTTTGTTGAATTACTTTATCCATCTCGGCGACAGCGCTATTGATGTGGCCAATTCCAGTAGACTGTTCCTGGGAGGCCGAAGAGATCTCGGCCACCAATTCGGCAACTTTGCGGGCGCCGTCCGCCATTTTCCGGAAGCCCCCATCCGTTCTGCCCACAACTCCGGCCCCGTTTTTGACCTTGCCAACCGTTCCTTCGATCATACCTGCGGTGCTTTTAGCCGCATCCGCGGCCCGGCCCGCAAGGCTTCGAACCTCATCGGCCACAACGGCAAACCCTGCGCCGACCTCACCGGCGCGCGCCGCTTCCACGGCGGCATTGAGTGCAAGCAAATTGGTTTGAAAGGCAATCTCGTCAATTGTCTTTATGATCTTGGCCGTTTCTTGACTTGCATCTGAAATCTCACCCATTGACCGGGTCAAATCCACCATGGCGCAAGTTACCTCGCCCATCAACTTACTGGTATCGAGCATCATGCCATCGGCCTGGCGGGCGTTGTCGGCGTTGCGCTTGATCATGGCGGCAATCTCTTCGAGTGTCGCCGAAGTTTGCTCCACACTCGCGGCATTTTCCGAGGCTCCTTCAGCCAGAGACTGACTGCTTGCCGATAGTTGCGATGCTCCCCGGGCAACCTGCCCGGCTGCTACTTTTAAGTCATTCATGACATTTACAATCGGCTTTGCGATCGAACAAGACATCATATATGACAGGATAAGACCGCCGAGGGTGACCAGGGAAATGGCAATTATAACTATATACAGTATATTGTTTAGTTCGGAATTAACATCGTCGATATAGAGCCCCGAACCGATAATCCAGCCCCACTCGGGCAGCTTTTTCACATACGATACTTTAGGGACAGCCTTAGGGCTACCTGGTTTAGGCCAGTCGTAGCTAACGAATCCAGCTCCATTTTTCTTTACAACATCCACCATGGCAACAAATAAATACTTACCATTGGGATCTTTTATTTTAGAAATATCCTTACCATCCAGTGCGGGATTAACAGGATGCATGATCATGCGTGGTTCCATATCATTTATCCAAAAATATCCATCATGTCCGTATCGCAAATATCTAATTTCGTCAATTGCCCGCTGCTTGGCGTCTTTCACAGTCATTTTTTTTGCTTTTGCCTGCTCGGAATAATACTCGGCAATGTTCCAAGCTGTTTCCACCACTATTTTGGTGCTATCGTAGCGTTCTTGTAGAAAATCATATTTGATTTTAGGATATATATAGAGAAATACTAGTGTCATACAAAGTGATATCATAAGGCCGATTGAAAATATTTTTGCGGAAAGACCTAATCTTTTTGTCATTTCTGTATTCCCCTGATAACATCTATTTTGTTTACAAAAAAATGGAATCCCTGCAAGTCTTGCCCGAGGAGCCCATAACCTGGTTCCCCGTAACAACTAATTCGGCAAAATGTAACAAAAAATTAACACAAATTTATTGGTTGCCCGAAAGAGCGCGCCGGCTTCACCACCGTGGCCGGTAGAGCGCACTTTGGCGCCCAAGGCTATTGGAGAGCGGTGAGCGCCAATATTACGCTCAATTTCTCCTCGCCCGAGATTGCCGGAGCGAAATCAGCCATTAACTTGCGTTGAGATTAGGACATGCAGGTCTTCAGCTTTTCTTGATTCCGCCCTCTACCCCGCAAACAGGGAGCCTACATGAAAACAACCGATGGACTGGATTTCGACGATATCGATCGCATCTACCATGCCTGGGAATCCAATTTTACCCTCAGCATTTCCCCGAGATCCCTGGCGATCGCTTTTTATTCCTGGGCATTGCACATGATGGTTTTGCCCGGAAAAAGAACAGAGCTGCTAATGGAGCTATCGACGAAGTTTTCCCGGTACTGCGATTATCTTGGGTACGCCTACGAAAATCGCGAATATCCTCACTGTTTCACACCCACATCCCAAGACAGGCGTTTTCGCGGCCCCGAGTGGAACAAGTGGCCGTTTAATGCCATGGCCCAGGGGTTTCTCATGGTGGAGAGCTTCTGGCAAAGCAGTACGACCAACGTTCACGGCCTTTCCTGTCATCACGAAAACGTTGTCTCGTTTATGATACGGCAGTTTCTCGACATCTTTGCCCCCTCCAATTTCATTGCGACCAATCCCGAAGTCCTGGCCCGCACGCGAGAACAATCGGGGGCCAATCTCGCTCGGGGCTGGTTCAATTTTCTCTCTGATTTTAAACGGGCTCTATTCCGGGAGAAACCGGTCGGCGAGGAGGATTTCCGGGTGGGCGAAAACATTGCCGCTACTCCGGGCAAGGTGATCTTTCGCAACAGGCTAATCGAGCTTATCCAGTACAGCCCGGCTACCGGGCAGGTTTACGCCGAACCGCTTCTTATCGTCCCCGCATGGATAATGAAATACTACATACTCGATTTATCCCCGCGCAATTCCCTTGCCGGGTACCTGGTGGAAAAAGGCTACACGGTTTTCATGATCTCCTGGAAAAACCCGGATTCGGAAGATAGAGACATCTGCCTGGATGACTACCGCACCCTGGGGGTCATGGCTGCGCTCGAAGTCATTTCCTCGGTGGTCCCGGAGAGAAAAATCCATACCCTCGGCTATTGCATAGGCGGAAACATACTGTCGATAGCAGCGGCGGCGATGGCCAGGGATGACGACGATCGAATCGGGAGTGTGACTCTTCTAACGACCCAAAACGATTTTACCGAAGCAGGAGAACTCATGCTCTTTATCGACGAATGCCAGGTGACTTACCTCGAAGACATCATGTGGTACATGGGCTGCCTGGATACCCGGCAGATGTCGGGGGCCTTTCAGTTGCTAAGGTCCAACGACCTCATCTGGTCGCGCTATATTCAGGACTACTTGCTGGGGCAGCGCAGGCCTCTCTCGGATCTTATGGCCTGGAACGCCGATACCACTCGAATGCCCTACCGGATGCACAGTCAATATCTGCGGTCCCTTTTTCTGGATAACGATCTGGCCACGGGGCGCTACATTGCCGGAGGCCGTCCGATTTTTCTAAGCGATATAAAGGGACCGATTTTTCTGGTGGCTACCCTACGGGATCATGTGGCGCCCTGGCGCTCCGTCTATAAATTTCTTTTCCAAAATAACGCCGAGGAGATCACCTTTGTTCTCTGCAGCGGCGGCCACAACGCCGGTATAGTCTCCGAACCGGGCGGCCACGCCCGCTCCTTTCGCATGTCGACCAGGAAAGCCGGCGAAAAACACATAGACCCCGACTCCTGGCTGGAAAAGACCCCCGAGCAGATCGGCTCGTGGTGGACGCCGTGGGAGCGCTGGCTTGCCAAAAGATCCTCTTCGCTTGTCGACCCGCCTCCAATGGGCGCGCCGGATAAAGGGCTCCAGCCGCTTTGCGATGCCCCGGGGACGTACGTGTACGGGCAGTGATGTCCATCTTTCCTACTCGAAGAGGCGCCCGACTATAACAGTAAAGTAGATTTCTGATTTGACCGATATCTTTGCGAGGAACTTATTAGAGAGGTGGACCATGGACATCATCATTGGAGAAAGCCCCCGGATCGGACCCTCGGACCAGTACAAGCGGGATGGGGACGGACCCGTTTCGGTGGAAGCAAGGTTTTTGGAAATAAGTGAAAAAAGGGAGAAGGGCGGTTCGGACAAAACGCTTCGCGGACGTATTCTCTCCGTTTTGATTCCGGAGGGGCAAAAAGTTCCGCAGGACCTCGAATCGGGCGACTACCGCATCTATTTGCGATTCGTACATCGCCCCCAGGCACGGTTTTAGGATCCGATGCTCAACAGCCGGTGCATGAGGCTTCGCCTGAGCTCTACGGCGCCCTCGGGGCAGAGTTCGTGGCAACAGTAACACCGTATGCACCGCTTGTCGTCTATTAGCGCTTTTCCGCGCCTGCCCTGCGCGATCGTGATTGCGCCCGCAGGGCATGCATCCCGGCAAATACCGCAGGCAACGCATCTTTTCCCCCCCACCCGGGGCGACTGCGAAAGCCAGTCCTTGAGATAGGGCGCAAGCGGTTTTTTCCACCCGGTGAGATGTTTGCCTAACCCCAACTCCTCGATGGTTGCCGGAAGCCTGTAGCCCGGGACACGTACCTCCGATACATCGGCGCCCATCACCTCGACTTCTTCGATGCGCGAAGGGGTGAGTCCTCGCCTTGCCGCAGCGAGCAGCAACGGGTTTTGCTCACGCCCAAGGCCGACGATCTCGCTTGCCACAATATCTAAGGCCAAGGGATTTACCGATCCCAGCAGCAGGCCGACCCGGCGGGGAACACCCGAGACACCGGGGCCGTCGCCTTCCATGCCGACCACAGCGTCCATTATGGAGAGCCGTGGCGAAACATATTCGGCGAGGTCGAGCAGCATATCGGCGAACTGCGCCTTATCGTGTAGCTTGGCGTGATAGCCCGGTTTGGAAAGCCCGGGGACGACTCCGAAATTATTTTTGACCGCGCCGGTGATGCTCATAAGCGTGTGGGTTTTGAGCTTGCAAAGCCCCAATACGCCATCCGCGGCGGTTACCGGATTTATCACATCGAAGCGCTTGACCAATTTCCCTGCGGGAAATGAGACCGGCTTGCAGGTTGTATCGAAGTTCAACTCGGCCCCGGAAGCCCGTGCGGCCTCAAACATTCCCGTTTTGCCGTAGAGGGTGTTTAGCGTTTTCGCAGTGTACTTATGGCCTGCGCCGGGGCTATCGGCGATAATTGCAAAAGAGCCGGCCTCCCGTACCATTCGCGCCGCCGCTGCCACAATCCGGGGATGAGTGGTCACCGCCTGCTCGGGCGCGGCCGGTTGGAGCAGGTTGGCTTTGAGCACGATTTTTTCTCCGGGTTTTACAAACCGGCTCATCCCGCCCAGAAGAGACAAAAGCGTCTCCATTTTTTCATCGGCTTGGTCGTAATCGGGACAACTCACAATGTATACCGGACCGTCCATTGCTATTCTCCACTAATCCCTTGAATTTTGCGGGACATCTTGTATTGTGGCCAATCGGGCGCCGAAAAATCGGCAAATGGATCGGGACCATGATAAATACCTTAAGTTCCAGCGCGAGGGGTGTTATGGCTGGTAAGCGAACGGGCCATGTGGAAAGAGCTACCAGAGAGACCAAAGTAAGCGTCGAGATTTGCCTCGATGGGACAGGCGGGGCCGATCTGGACACCGGGGTCCCGTTTCTCGACCATATGCTGACGCTTTTTGCGGTTCACGGCCTTTTTGACCTCAAGGTAAAAGCCACGGGCGACCTCGAAATAGACGCCCATCATACGGTCGAAGACATCGGAATAGCTTTTGGCCAGGCCCTTTCGAAAGCGCTTGGCGATAGACTTGGCATAACCCGCTACGGCCACTTCACCCTCCCCATGGATGAGTCGCTGGCTTGCGTAACCCTTGATCTGTCAAACCGCCCGTTTCTCGTCTATGACACCCCGCCCCTGGCGGAGCGTTCCGGGGACTTTGAAACCCAGCTTGCGCCCGAGTTTTTCAGAGCCTTTTGCCAGCACGGCGGAGTCACCCTGCATATCCGGGTTCTCTACGGGGCCAATACGCACCACATGTTGGAAGCGGCTTTCAAGGCATTCGGGCGAGCCCTCGGAGCAGCCGTATCGCTCGACCCCCGCCGCAGCGGCATACCTTCCTCCAAAGGGACGCTTTGAGATAGAGAACCATTCGGCGGGCGTTGTCAGGATCGATCCTGCCAAGCTCTTTTTCGGCCTGTGGTATAAAGTCGACGTGACCTTGGCAACCCTTGTCCATCGTTTCGCCAACTCGTCAGGAAGCCTTGGCGCATGCGTGTTTGGCATGCGCGCTACCTCGTATCGATTGCGATATAATTTATGCGAACTTTTGCGTTCGATCAAGGAACAATCGCGGATGTCTCTTCATGTGAGACAAATAACGGTGTCACACGAGATAAAGGTAAGTCCCCCTGTGAAAGAAGCCTCTGCACTCCCCCGAAATTGATGTTCTTTGCCGGAGCGACTTTGATCCTGGCCGATAGAATTCATTAAGCCACTTGCGCCGGCAGTTCCTAATGCATAGTTTCACCGTCAGTGAAATTTCGCGTGAAATCACGCCATTTCTAAAGTCCTGAGACATTGTCCTTTGTATCGCTTGTCTTTTCGAGGACTCTAATTTGTTTTATCCCAACCATCGAGCACCGGCATCGCACCCAGATTTAGATTGGCTAAGTTTTAATACTCATTAACCACAAGTACATGAGGTGGCTGACATGAGTGCGAAGAAAAAAGGCAACGGAGTTACCCGCCGCGATTTCGTGAAGACCGTGGGACTTACCGGGATTGCAAAGACATAGCGGTCCTTTCATGCAAGGAGACGATAAATGAGTTCATGCTCTGCCTCGGCGTGCCCCCCGGAGCCACTCGCATTGAGTGTATGAGGCTCAACAGAGATTATCTTTCCCCACGCTGGAAGGCCGGGATCATCAATTTACTAACTGGCGGCGAGTAAGCTCCGGTCTTTACCGTCTTGTCAGGTTCAGCAAGCAATTCGAGAAGGAGGATGGAGTCATGAAGAAACTGTTTGTCTTCGTTATCGCCGTTTTCGCATTGAGCGTTTTTCTCGTTCAGCCTTCGAGTGTCTTTGCCGCAGAGGAGGGGACCGGTCATTACATACCGGGCGCGCTTGCCGATTTCGGGGACATGGCTCCGGCAGCCGGGTGGGCCGCGATTGATTGGTACAACCACTATAACGGCAGTATCGGGGCAGGCAGGCGAGTCGAATTCGGCGGCGATATCGCGACGAACATTAACGCCACAAGCAACGCGGAAATGGTCGGAGCAATTTACACGTTTCCCTGCGGTATTCTCGACGCCAAGTACTCGGTCGGTATGTTGATCCCTTATGTCTGGATGGATGTGACAGGCACCATTACCGGCCCGCTTGGCAGGACATTCACTCGCACTGACACGACCAGCGGCCTGGGTGACATCACAATGATGCCTTTTTGGCTTACCTGGAACTGCGGCGATTTCAAATGGGGTACGCAGCTTAACGTCTATGCCCCGACCGGCGGATACGATGTCGGTCAATTGGCCAATGTGGGTCTCAATTACTGGACTTTCGAGCCGATGGCGTCCTTTAACTACATAAGTAAGAAGATAGGGCTCGAAATAACGACTACAGCCGGTCTCGACTTTAATACGAATAACAACGCAACCGACTATCAGAGCGGTGACGTGTTCCACGCCGATGCTACCGTTGCCGAGCATTTGCCTTTGTGCAATTACGGCATTTTCGGGGTTGGCGTCAATGCCTTTTACTGGAAGCAGTTTACCGCCGATAGCGGCTCGGGCGCGAAACTTGGCTCCTTTGAGACCCTCATGACCGGGGTCGGGCCGGTAATTTCTTATATATCTCCGACGTTTTGCGGAGGGCATAAAGTCGTGGCAGAGGTGAAATGGTTGCCTCAAATGGATACCCGCTACACTCTCAAAGGCGACTACATATGGTTCAAGGTCGCACTTGGTTTGTGAGTCACGGTTGCAGGTTGGGCGCGCAATCGAGAAGAAAACGAGACAGCTCGTGAGGAAGCCGCCCAAGGTGGCGCGCTGCTCACCTTTCCATCCCGGGGCGACGACAAGGCGCGCGCGTTGCGGCCCTGATTGAATCCCAATGCGGAACATCTCCTGGACCGGTTTCACATCGCCATGCGACTTACCCTCATGGGCCAAACGGCGAAGGGGTCGGATACATCGGAGGCTAAATTGCAGGAGTTCGCCATGAAGGAACTGGAGCGGATGGAGCGTTTTTTGTGGAATGGCGACGTTTTTCAATCCGTTGCAAAGACCACGGCCAATGCTTAAACCTTAAAGCAGACAGAATTCCGGTGTGTCTATTCACCATGAAGTAGCATTGTTTACCTACAGATACCTGCAAGCCTTTAAACCTTACGCAAGGAGTGTTCTCATGCGAGCAAACAGAGTGTGTCTGGGCGCCATCCTGGGCCTTCTCATGGTTTTTTGCACGGCAGCGGTCTCCAGAGCGCAAGCGGCAGCCACAGCGACAAAGCCCGACCCGAAGGCAGTGCTGCGGCAAATGTGTGACTACCTGAAATCACTTCAAGAGTTTTCCTTTCACGCCGAGGTCGCCGACGACGAGGTTTACCGCGGCGGGAAAAAACTCCAGTACGGCATCGAGATGGAAACGTACGTGAAGCGGCCCGACACGATTCGCGTCAATGCCGTGGGAGACCTGGTGAACAAGGAGTTCTTTTTAAACGGCGAGACCCTCACCCTGTATGACAAGGACAAAGATGTCTACGCCACCCTGCAAGTTCCTGCCAACATCGAAGGCGCGCTTTCCAAAGCCAATAAAGACTACGGTCTGCGGGTGGCCTTGACCGACCTGGCCAGCCCTCAGCTTTGGGAGCATGTCTCCAGCAAAATAGAGCACTCGCTTTATGTAGGCCTGCATAAGGTGCGCGGCGTCTACTGCCATCACCTGGCTTTCGATGGCAAAGAGGTCCAAATCCAGATCTGGGTCGATTCAGGTAAGAAGCCGTTACCGCTAAAAGTAGTCTTGGTCCACAAGACACTGGAAGGCGAACCACAATGGAGCGCGTATCTGAGCTGGAAAACAGCTCCACGCCTGTCCGGGGCTCTGTTTAAATTTACTGCGCCCGCGGGGGTCAAGAAGATAAGGTTCGTTAAGGTGAAGCAACCGGCTGCTCCCGGGAAAAAAACAGGAGAGAAGTCATGAAACGGTCTGATTTCAAGTTGCTTATAACGGTTGTTCTGAGCGCAGCTTTGGCGGCCTTCCCTGTCAGCCTGGTCCAGAAGGCTGAGGCCAGGGGATTTGGGGGGTTCCACGGCGGCGGTGGATTTGGCGGCTTCCATGGCGGTGGCGGGTTTAGCGGCGGCAGTTTCCGTGGGGGAAGCATGCAGCACAGCTTCGGGTCCACGAGCCACGAGAACGCCTTTGGGGGCGGCACGTCCCACACAGCCGGCGAGGGGACCTCTCATACCAACGCCTATGGCGGCAGCACGTCCCACGCGTATGGTGGGGGGACCACTCATACCAACGCCTTTGGCGGCAGCACCTCCGGCGCCTATGGTGGGGGCGCCTATCATGCCAACGCCTATGGCGGCGGCAGTTATTACCACGGAGCCACCGTGAATGCGAATCAGGGGTGGGGCGCCTATATGGGAAGCGGTTGGGGCGCTGCAGCCGCCGGGGCCGCAACCGGGGCGGCGGTTGGCGCAGCCGCGAGCAGCGCTAGCTATCAACCCTGCTTTCAGGGGGCAGAAGTCGCCTACTGTTCAAATTATTAGCGGCGGCCCTGCCGACCAATTTCATGTGGCCCCTATCCAGTCGATGAGCCCGAGCACATTCGGGCCAGGGTCAAGAATGAAACGATGACTATTCCATCGGCTGCGAACTCACTACACCTTCCCCGGGGGCGAAAGCTCGCAGGGGATGCGGGCCGGAACCCCCTGAAAATTCCGGCCGTCATCCCCCCACCAGTCCGGCGACGATCTTATCCAGGTCAATGACCTGACCGGCGTCGCGCAAGGTGTAATGGCCGTTCAAAGAAATGTGCCGCCAGGCTGCCGGCCAAATCTTCTTACCCCTACAACGAGATTAAACGATTCCTTTTGCTTTGACGGCGACTGGTTAGCGCTTTGCGGCCTGAGCCGGCTGGGCGCTGGCACCCACTATCTTCGTATTTTTCAACCCCCCCGCGTTCATTTGCGCCATTAACGTATAGGCGCTGCTCCTGGAGGAGGAAGACGTCACCACAAGATAGCCCGAGGCGCCGACATGGCGGATCGAAGCCTTATAGCCCCTGGCCGCCAGATGCTTTCGGATCGACTCGGCCCGGCTGATATTTTTAAAGACCGACCCCACCTGGACGGCATAACTCCCACTCGGTTTTTCGCAGGCGGCAGGCTTTGCCGCAGGCTTTGCGCAACGCAGGGTTTTGGGCTTTGGAGCCTTTTTTGCGGAAATAACCGTCTTTTTGCGGCGAACCGTCCCACCGGTCTCCTTTACGGCTTTGGGACGCGGATTTCGCGCCTCCGCCGGGGGAGCTTCGGAAGGGTTTTCACTTTTGGGGAAAAGGACCTGTTGAGACGTCTGCCCCGGTTGGGTGGAAATCACATTTTGGGGAGCAGCAGCCGGAGGTACATTTTCCGTTTGCGAAGCCGCCATGCCTTTTTCGCCCGGTCCCGGCGCGGCGGCGGGCGGCGCTTGTTGGGGAGCAGATGGTTCCTGGGAAGCCGTCACGGCTTTGGGGGCCGGTTCGGGCGCGGACTGCGGTTGTTTCGGATTAACCGATTCGGGGCCCGCGTACGCCCCCCCGCCGGCCGGTCCGGCAGATTCGGGATTTCCCGCAGCGCCGGCCAAATCGGTTGGCTTCTCAGGGGCGGGTCGGGTCCGGACCTCGGTTGGCAACTCCTTGGTAACGACGCCGCTCTCCGGGACCGGTCTTTTCTTGGTCATCTCGTGGCTTTTGTCCCTTAAGAGGTAGGGCGTTATAACAACCAGAAAAATGAGACCGATTGCCGAAAACACCAGATACTTCAGATAGGGGGCGCCGCCGCCTTTAGTTCTTCGGAGATTTCTTTGCACGATAAGCTTTTTTGCCATCTTTGCCCCTCCACACTGTCTTGCGTCACATATTCCTGGAACGCTTCATTGCCCTTTCGAACCCCGGCAGCGCCCCTTCGATGGTAGCGTCGTCTACACAGTAGGCGATCCGGATATGGCCCGGCCCGGCAAACCCGCTCCCCGGCACGCAAAGGATGTTTTCCTCCTGGAGCAGTCCAACGAACGCCAGATCATCGGGAATCGGGCTTTTGGGAAAGAGATAAAAGGCGCCGCGAGGCGCCCTCAGTTCGTAGCCAAACCCGGAGAGCGCGGAAACGAGCCGGTCTCTTTTCACTTTGTAGACCTCGACGTCCACGCACACCCCCTGGAGCTCGGCGACCAGCCGCTGCATGATGGCGGGGGCGTTTACAAACCCGAGGATCCTGTTAGCCAAAGTGAGCGCGTCGATCACCCTTTCGCCTTCCTCCGCCGTGGGGCTTAGCGCCACATAGCCGATGCGTTCCCCGGGTAAAGACAGGTCTTTGGAATAGGAACCGGTGATGATCGAATCGGGGTAGTGGGAAAAAACGCAGGGGACACAGCAGTTATCATAAATAATCTTGCGGTAGGGTTCGTCGGACACCAGGTAGATGACGTGGCCAAACTGGCTGCTCTTTTCCTTGAGAATTTCTCCCAGCCTCGCTATGGTCTGCTCCGGGTAAACCTGCCCGGTGGGGTTGTTGGGAGAATTTATGAGCACGACTTTTGTGCGCGTTCCGATCTCCTGCGCCATGCGCTCAAGATCGAGGTCGAAATCGGGCTCCAGGGTGGGAACCGATTTTAGCACCCCCCCGTGATTATCGGCGTAAAAGCCGTATTCCACAAAATAGGGAGCAGGGCAAAGCACCTCGTCACCGGGGTCGAGCAGCGCTTTAAAGATAATGTTTAGCCCCCCCGCGGCCCCGCACGTGACAACTATCTGCTCCTGGGCCAGCGAGACGCAAAATTCCTTGCAAAAATAGGCGGACATCGCCGAACGGGTGGATAAAAGGCCCGCATTGGACATGTATGCATGTTTCCCCGGGGCCTTGCTCCGGGCCAGTTCCATCAGTTTTTCATCCACTATGTCCGGAGGCGGAACATTGGGGTTTCCCAGGCTGAAGTCGAAGACTTTGTCCTCGCCATAGATTTTTTTCAGCCGTGCGCCTTCCTCGAACATTTTGCGAATCCACGAGGATTTTTCGATAAAGTGACTCATTTTCGCGGCAACAGCCATAGTGAGTTAAAAACCTCCTTAAACGGGGATATAGGCTGAATCCGTTGACTTTCCCGGAATGCGATTTTCGGCCACTATAAGAGAGATTTGCACCCTTATGCAAGCATTGTTTGACAATCGTTATCGCGCAGACTGAAGCGGGAAGTCTGCGAGCTTTCCAGGCCGTTTCGAAATAGACGTCGCAGGAGCAGGCGGGGTTTAGAGTGGAGCACATAATGCGTTTTTCGCGCCCCCCGCCAGGCAATAGCGAGGGGCTTTACAGGACACGCGTCATATCTGCCGGGGCTACTTTTTTAGCGCTGCAAGCCTGTCCGAAATACTGCCGGTATTGAGCGCAGGCTTCCCGGAGGCCTGCGTCATCGCAGCGGCGATATTTCCGTCTTCTTTTTCCCCACTGGTTGGGGTAAGCAGCCGCGATCGCGTATTGGCGGCGTCGGCCTTCAACCTGTCGGTATCGGCTTTTTTCTGCATCGCATCGAGTGCGACATTAAATGTTCCGCTGTCTTTCTTTATACCGGCAAGCACTTCCGCGGTGCGTGCCCGTTTCTCGGAGCGCTCTTTTTCCAACTCGGCCCGCCTCATCTCGGTTTTGGCATGATCCAGGCGTGCCCTGGCCTGCTTCAGGGCTTCAGCCGATTCCTCGACAAACTTGGTGAGATCTTCCATCATCAGCCGGGCGTCTTGAACTTCCTGCTTTTCCCGCTCCACATCGGGCTTCATCTGCTCGAGCATGGCCACAAGTTTAGATAGACTTGCCGAAAGGGAGGCTTTCTGCTCGGGATCGCTCGCCTCGGAGTTCTGCCGGTCCAGGATGGTTGCGGCCTGGAGCCTCTGTTCGTAAAGGGCCGCGATATCATCGGCCTCTCGGACATCGCGTTGATAATCGGCGCGCGCCTTGGCCAATTCAAGGCTGGCTTTGGACAACTGGTCGGAAAACTCCGCTATCTGGGCCTCGGTTGCGGTTTCGGGATCAATGGTCACCAAAAATTGCTGCACGGAGGTGATCGCATTTTCAGCGTGCTTCTTGAACAGATTTCCCAGAAAACTCATGGATTGCTCCTTTAACAAAAGGTTTTCAGCGATGTGCCCGCTTTGTCAACGTCCCCGTGGCGATCCTGCCAGGGTCAGCGCCCCTGGGCCTGCCCGACCTGACCTATGGAGGTAAGCTGCCAGTCAAAAGAGCCGAGATCGCGGCAAAATGTCCAAAATTCCTCAAATTTTACGGGATTTAACCGGTCCCCGCTCACAAGTTGACCGGTATGTTCGTCTTCGGTATAGTCGAGCAGATTGGCGGTGATAAGCGCTGTGACATAATCGCGCCCCTCTTCCTGCCAAATCTCGGTAAATTCGACTTTCCTGATGGCGATGTTTTCAAGCCGGTTAATTTGCCCCAGGTTTTTCATCCCCTTAAATTCTTCCCCGAAATAGGCAACCATTTCCGGAGCGAGCATCCCGTAGATTCCATCGAGTTTGCGGTTCATCCATGCCGCCTGGACTCGAAAAAAGATATCCTGGAACTTTTCCTTAAGAGCCTCTTCCGAAAATCCCGGGTCAGTCATACGAAACCTTTGCAACCCCTCCTCCACCTCGCCGGATCGAAGACTCTCGGCCGGTCCCATGCCGCTCGCGTCATCATAGGGCTGGGATTGGGAGGTGTTTTGAAAGATATCGGGGCGCCTCTTTTTGATGAACCTCCAGACCCAGAAAAAAATAAGCACTAAAACGATAAGATCGAGCAGCCCCATTCCGCTTCCGCTCGAGCCGTAACCGGGCCGTCCGAAAAACATGTTCCCGATCATTCCGCCCATAAAGCCGCCGGCCATTCCGGACATGAAGGAATTATTGCCCCGGGTGGGAGAACCGTAAGAAAATCCGGATCCAGACGAACCGGAGCCGGACGGCGATGACGACGAGGGCATTCTAGGCGATGAAAAACTCCTGCTTCCGCGACTTCCGCTGAAGCCACTTCTTCCGGCTCGGGCCCATGCGCTCGATTCCATGAGGAAAAAGGCCGCGCAAGATATCACGAGCAACAGTACTATGAAAGCGTTTCCCCTCGGACTGCGATTCATTCGATCATCCTCTCAATTGGTAAAATTCGATTGAGTGAGTTTACTAAATCTAATAACCCCGTCAATCGTGCAGGCAAGCAAACGGCTCCCGTTAGCCGCACGGTTGAAATGTCGTTTTCGTCCGGTCATCAGATATTACCATCATATCATTATCTCAACTTTTCCTGCAATGTCCGGATACCTTGCGGCAAAATTATGTAAACCCGGGAAGGGGCGACAAACCGGGTTAAAAGACCGTAGAGTACATTGGAGCACCCCCCCCTATATCCCTTTACAATTACCCACACATGCGCCCACCTACCTACTTTTGCAATGACTCGCGCCTAGAGGGGCTTGGCTCGATCGCCCCCCTTTTTTTTGCAAAGGGGGGTTGGGAGGATTTACTCTGCCGGCGCCAGAAAAAACGAAACAACTGTCCAATACACA
>JARLHO010000111.1 GCA_031292215.1 Syntrophobacteraceae bacterium
ACCCGGAGGTCTGAACTGAGAGCAATACCGGGATTCAACCACGAAGAACACAAAGAGCGCGAAGGGAAAAATGGGGCTTCGTGGTGAACGCTTACCAAATTGGAAATGCAGTTGAGAGGTTACGGTCCTTGCTTGAATAATGGTTTCGGAAAAAGAGGTCACGAGGCAAATCAGGCTTGCCCCATTGGGACACTCGCCGTGAAAAATGTCACCCTCGCCCAGGTTGCCGAGTGATAACTCGCGATCGATCATCCCCTAATTCCTTTTAATTGGGGTACAGAATCGTAATTATTCCGGTCCCCTACAGCTAGCCTCTATGTTATGGAAGACGTGCCGGCGCAGGCAGCCCTTTTCGCCGCTTTGTCCCGTTCGTCGACCAGGTGATCGAGGAGCTTGCTAAAAGGCCATTCAATGGAATGTTCGGTCACAACGGCATAGAACGGCTGTTTTAGGCGTGCCTTTTTGAAAACATCGATAAGGAAAAAGACACCCCTTTGTGGAATATTGTAAAAGAGCAGGAGCTTCTCATGAGATTCCAGGCAATCTTTACCCCTGGCATTGGAGTGTATGATCTCCCTCAGTGGAAGATGTCCTTGGGCGCTATCGATGGTCGATGCCGGAGGTGCTCCGATCTCTTTTAGCAGGCAATCGAGTTTTTCTTTTTCTTCTAAAGTGAAGTTCCAAGCCAGGAGTTTGGGTTCTTTATCCATGAATACACTCAACCTGCATATTTTCCACATTTGCTGAAATTATTGCCGGACCGGGTAACTTTTGTCCCCGGGGGGAGCGCCCGTAAAATTATCTAAGAATACGGCGCTTTTCTGTAAAAGCAGGTCTTCCAGGGGATTTACCTAGATACCTGTATTTTCGTTGCCTACACCACCTCGATGTGGATATGTCCCGGAAACTCCGGGAATAATGCACTTATTTCCATTTCTCCTTTGGTGCTGAAAAAACGCATGTCTCCATTCTCGTCGCATAGCCAGAATTCTTTAGCCCCGGCTTGAAAATAAAGCCTTCTTTTGTCTTTCATCTCGGTGCTGCTGTTTGATGGGGACATTACTTCGATGATGATTTCCGGGGATTCGGGAAAAGAAAGCGGGGCGCCGTACTTTTTGAGAAACACGGCGCTTGCCCAAGCGACATCGGCAACTCTAACGCCCTCTGATGTTTGAATGGGGCACTCTGCAAGCGCCTCACCCAAGTTGGATAACACCAACCATCGAAGTATGCGCGACTGATACACTGCATGCTTGCCCGACGCCGGCGTCATCACGATTTGTCCCCATTCATTCGTTTCAATTTTGTAGGGTAGGTCTCTCAAACTGGGATCTTCGACCACTTCACGCCAATCCATCCGAGTCTCCTTTTCAAAGCATTTGGAAACCCCAAGGCTTTCCCTTGAGCCCGGCCCGGGGGACAAGGCGGCCCCGTTCCAAATTGCGTTTTACACCTCCCAACTATATGATCTCTTTGTCGAATTGACCAGTTATTTTGCGCCTGCGAGGAGCTTACTAAAAGGCCGTTCAATGGAATGTTCGGTCACAACGGCATAGAACGGCTGTGTAAGACGCGCCTTTTTGAAGACATCGATAAGGAAAAAGACACCCCTTTGTGGAATATTGTAAAAGAGCAGGAGCTTCTCAGTAGATTCCAGGCAATCTTTACCCCGGCCATCGGAGTGTATGATCTCGCGCAGCGTAAGATGCCCCCGGGAGCGATCGATGGTCGATGCCGGAGGTGCTCCGATCTCTTTTAGCAGGCAATCGAGTTTTTCTTTTTCTTCTGAAGTGAAGTTCCAAACCAGAAGTTTGGGCTCTTTATCCATAAGTATCCCTATTGCGGGGCGCCTGTTAGATATTTTCTGTCTGCCGGCCAAAGATCGAGTACCTGCCGGATGATGGCCAGTTCTCCCAAATGATAGGAATTGTGGTCGGCGGCAAGAAGTATCTCGCGAAAAACGGTATAGTTCGGGGCGTGTGGAATGGGAGCAAACAGGTGGGTTTCGGGGTTTTGCACCATCGCGTCGAGCGCTTCCAGATCGGAGCGGAAATCATCTAAAGTCTTTCGCCAGAGTTCCTCATCGGCCCTTTTTTCCGGGTTGGGGCGGTAGCCTTCGGGGTAATGAGGAGAAACGTGGGCCGGATTGCGGATAAATTCCAGGATGTCCCATTGAGCGATGCGCATGTGCTCAACCATTTGCCAGAAACTGTAAGGCACCTGCGGCGCTTTTGCATTGATGTGTGTCACGGGAAAATCGGAAACCACCTCTTCGAAGTCCAGATGTGCGTTGCCACCCCTTAGCAGCGCGGAAATCTCCTGTCTTAGCGACTTTTGTAAATCCATTCCCTTCCCCTTCGGGGCATAGGTTTGTGCGGTGCGCTCCGTGTTGACTCCGGTCCCTTGCCGGCCCAGTCAACGCCTTTAATAGATAGCACCCGGCTAAATGTCAATCCCGGCCACTCGGGGTCATGGCTTTACGGGAGGTACGGCGCGCAAGCTGCGCTCGGGCGGCGCCTTTTCTTTTAGCCCGATCGAGTAGGACCCGGGTAGCTTTTCACCCAGGAAATTCGCCTTCCAACACGCAGGTTTTTGCGGACCGGGCCAGCAGGAACCCGGAAAAGTCGGCAGTGATCTCCGGTGAGCCGAAATAGTCGATAACCAGACGGGCCATGTCCGTCCAGCGCCGGGCAGAGTCGATGACGGCGCGGTCGCTCCCGGCGATAACGCAATCGTCTGGAAATTCGCGCTCGGGGACAGGACTGGTCCTTGCCCCTCCTTTTAGCCCCGCTGCGGCAATCCGTTTGCGATAGTTGGCGGCAAGCTCACCGCTTCGGTGCATCGGTTCGTCGAACAGGAAAAGGACTTCGCGCGGAGAAAAGAGTTTTAAAAAAGCCACTACCATGTCGAGCGCCACTTCGCTCGTCTCGCTCAGTCGATACCGGGCGGATAGACCCGCAAGGTCTCGCAGCGCGCCGTCATTGGCCTGAAGAAGCGGCTTTCCGCCAAGGTGGCTTTCGATAGCGATCTGGACGTTGTGGCCGTCGACGACAAGAAGATCTTTTCGCCACTGGGCCGGGATTTTGAGTTTTCCCCGCCTGGCGAGGGCTTCGCGCTGGCAAAAGACCCCTCGGCTAAGCAGCACGCGATGCGCGGCATCGAGATCGTAGCGATTTCCGACAAGTTCCAGGGCCGTGGCTCTGGGATACGATTGATTCAAAAGAAAAAAGAAATCGGCTGCCGCCAGACGCAGGCGCCAATTTGTGTTCGGGTTGTGACCAGTTGTCAAATCATCCATTTTGCAAACCAGGCACAAGTGGGGTTCTACTGCCGCGCTTTGGGCTCGCCACCCGTTTTGGAGCGCAATTCCCGCCGTAGCACTTTGCCGACGTTGGTCTTGGGAAGAGACTCGGAAAATTCGATCTCTTTTGGCACCTTGTAAGGGGCAAGCCTTTCTTTGCACCAGGCGAGGATTTCCTCGGAGGTAAGATGCGCGCCCGGCTTTACAACCACGAAGACTTTTAGCACCTCACCTCTTTTCGGATGGGGAACCCCGATCGCAGCAACGTCCACCACCTTGGGGTGCTCGTATAAAACCTCCTCGATTTCTCTTGGGTAGACATTGTAGCCGCTAGATATCACCATGTCTTTCTTGCGGTCCACGATGAAGACATACCCCTCGCTGTCCATCGTGGCAAGATCTCCTGTGTAAAGCCACCCCTCTCGAAGGGCTTCACTGGTTTCCCGCTCCCTTTTCCAGTAGCCGGCCATAACCTGCGGGCCGGAAACGATCAGCTCTCCTACCTCGCCCGGCGCCACATCGAGCGACCCGCTTTGCGGATCGACTATGCGGCAATCGGTGTCGGGCAGCGCCAGTCCTATCGAGCCGGGTTTTCGCGTTCCTTCGATCGGGTTTACGTGCGTAACCGGACTTGCCTCCGAGAGGCCGTATCCCTCGATAATCGTGCTGCCCGTTTTCTGCTCAAACCTGCGCAGGATATCCACGGGCATGGCGGATGCCCCCGTTACGCAGAACCTGATCGAGGTGAGATCGAACGAATCGACCTTGGGATGGGCCATGATCGCGATATAGATGGCGGGCACCCCCGGAAATAAGGTCGGTCTTTTCTTCTTTATCGTCTTTATGAGTTCGTCGGGGTCAAAGCGCGGCACTACGATGACCGCGCTGGCTGTGTAGAGGGAAAAATTAAGGGCGACCGTCATGCCGAGCACATGAAAAAAAGGCAGTACGGCAAGGACCCGTTCCTTGCCTAAAGCCATGTCGGGAAACCACGAAACGAGCTGCACCACGTTTGCCACAAGATTTTTGTGGGTGAGCATGGCCCCCTTGGGGGTCCCCGTGGTGCCTCCGGTGTACTGAAGAAGGGCCAGTCCGTCGGGCCGCGCGCCGCAGGCAACTGGCTCGGGCCGGTTGTCTGCGATCATCTTCCGGAAGCTCAAAAGACGGATTCCATCATAGGGGACCGACTGGAAAAGTTTCTGGAACCTCGCCTTGACAGGGTAGAGATACCGAAGAGGGAAGGGCAGGTAATCTTTTATGGAGGTAACGATCGTTGAGCGAATGGCCGTTTTGGGAAGGACCGTCTGCACTTTAGGATACAGATGGTCGAGGGTGAACAGAAACTCCGCCTCCGAATCCGTCCACTGGTGCAAAAGTTCGCGCTCGACATAGAGCGGGTTGGTCATGACGACCGTTGCCCCCAGCCAGAGCGCCGCGTAATAGGCTATAACGCACTGGGGAGTGTTCGGGAGCATTATGGCTACCTTGGCGCCAACCTCCACGCCGATCCCCTTTAGCCCGTTTGCCAGCCGCAGCACATGGTCGAACAGTTGCCGGTATGCGAGTCTTGCGCCGAAAAATTCCACGGCCGGGTTGTCGGGAAAATCCCGCGCATTCTTTTCAAGGACCTGCGGTATGCACGTTTGCGGATACTGCGCGCAATGCGGCGTCTTCGGGTCATAGCTTTTTAGCCAGATTCGCTCCACTTGCCCCCCTTCATCCGAGGTGACTTGACTCCTGGGTTGTAATGAATTTGTAAATAATCAGAAGACGCCCCGGGATTAGCCTTAGCACCGGGGATGCCAGCCGGTGATTTAATCACGAGTCGAAACGGTTAACAACGAAAAAGCGGGCGGTGGGAAAAAGTTGGAAGGAGACGCCGAAAAGGTCACATCAGGCGCCGGGAGGAAAACCCCCCGCCACGTATTCGGGCGGGGGGGGGGGTGTTGCAGGGTATGCCAAGATTTACGCGGACCTGCGCTTACAGTTGGTAAGGTCCCCGATATCAGTCCGAGGCTTTTTCCTTATGGCGCATCACCTGGCTAAGCGTAGACATCGCAGATGAGCATTCGAGCAGCACGCGCATCATAAGGACAATGGCCGCTCCATTGAGGGCGGCGCAGGCTATCCAGGCGCCCGCGGCCGCAGCCCCCGCGCCAAGGCTTGCGAAAAACAAGGTGATGACAATTCCTGCGGGCGTGCAGCGGGGCCAACTCCTTATGCGGATGAACTGGTTTCCTCCGCCGTGTTCTTCTACGGCCATCAGCATGCGGACCGAACCCAGAAGACCGCCTCGCAGTTCGAGGTCCCAGCCGTCAAAGTCGCCGCCGCGAAGGATGACCGTTCGAAGGGCCGCTACCTTTTCTTCAATCGATTCCAGCCACGTAAAGGGCGAGCACCACTGCTGGCTCCAGATCGTAAAGTTTTTGGGCCGGGGCAGAGGAAACGCTATGCCGGAGGCCATGCCGCATTTGCGCCACGGGGTCAGGCCAAGTTTTACTCTTCCCAGAAAACGCGCCATCGGCTGGATCACGTGCAGCATGGCGGTAATGGCCTTGAGGCTTCGCCGTTTTGAAACGGGGAAATTGGTGAAAGGAAGCCTCGACGAACAGGCCACCGCATGCGCTACCGGTAATGCTGCGCCCAGAAGAAAAAGAGGAAGCGCCAAAAGAAGCGGTGTCCACTGCAGGCCGAGCAGGGAAAAAAACCCCAGCGCCGCCACCACAACGATCCACTCCGGCATGAGAGGCAGCGACCAGAAAAGGCTCGGGGCCGGCTGATAAATCGACTGGAAAAGGGCGCTCCCCCATGTGCCCTGGTAAATCCTTCCCCGAAAGCAGCCCATGAAGTTTTCAAATCCCTTTAGATAAAGCCTTCCAGCCCACGGGACATGGCCGGCGGCGTTGTATTTTTCCGGCCACTTGCGCTCCAGGTAGCCTTCGGCCTTCCCGTAGTTCAGTTGCTGTTTCCAATAGGTCTTGATGGAGTTGCGGCGATGATGCCACACCATGGCCGCCGGGTTAAAACCCAGGGTCCACCCCTGTTTTTGAATTCTCCAGCACAGATCGACGTCGTCTCCAGCGATTCTAAACTGTGTGTCGAAGCCGTCGATAGCCTCGAGAGCTGTCTTTCGGAACGCCATATTGCATCCCGGGATGTGTTCGGCCTCGTTATCGGTAAGAAGCACGTGGATGGGGCCGCCGGGGGAATTGGCAACGCATTCGGCTATCGGCCCATCATCTCCGGGCGGTATGTTGGGGCCTCCGACGCCGGCGTGATCGGTGGAAAGAAAAGTTGCCGCAAGGTATGTGAGCCACTGCGGATCCGGGATGGCGTCATCGTCTATGTAGGCGACAATTTCGCCCTCGGCTGCGCGCATCCCTACGTTTCGGGCGTTGCTAAGGCCGCCGTTGGCAATGGAAATGACTCGAAAGCCGTACTCTTTTGCTATTTTGTCTGTCCCGTCGGTTGAGCCGTCGTTTACGACGATCACCTCGAAATTGGGATAATCGACCCGTTTTAGCCCTTCCATGCAGTCGCGGATGGTGCGCTTGCCGTTGTAGGTGCAAACGACTACCGAGATGCTCGGCCAGTTTAAATCGACGGGGAAGGGGACCTGCGCGTAAGCTCTTCCCACGCCGATAAGCGATTCCTTGGGGTTGCGGTCTTTGTCGGTCAGGCCAAACCCCCAGTCTTCAATATCAAAGCCCCCCCTGTGCCACTCATCGGTCCAGGAAAAGACAAATATCCCCGCGCACCCCGAGGCGAAAGTCGACCGGATCTGCCACTCCAGGGTGGACGCCTGGGCCTGTTCTCCGTTTCGCATGCTGTCCAGCCCAATTTCGGCCATGACCAGGGGTTTATCGCCCGCAAGGTTTTGGAGGCGCGCGAGATAGCCTTCGAGCTTTTCTTTGGTCTCGAGATATACGTTAAAGGAGACAAAATCGAGGAAGGGAAGCTCCAGGTATTCGGTGGTCGGAAAATTTACATAGGTGACAAGCACCCGGGGGTCTGTTTCTTTTACCGCTTTGTAGAGCCTTTCAAGAAAAGACTCGACACGGCGCCGGCCGTGCCAGCGCACTATCGATGACGGGATTTCGTTTCCGATCGTAAAACAAAGGACCGCGGCATGATCGGCGCATGCCTTAACACCCTCGCGAACGCGCCTTTCGATATCTTTTACAAGCTTTCTGTCGTCAAGAAAAGCAATGTGCTGTTCCCACGGCAACCCCACCATAACGCGCAGGTTTTGCTTCTGCGCCGTATCCAGAAGCCACCGGGGCGGTACGGTGTAGGTCCGTACGGCATTGATGCCGTTTGCCGCCATTTGCGCGAAATCGCGGTCGACCGTTTCCGGGTCGTGGTACTCGCAGCCCTGCTCGTCGGGCCTGAAAGGACCGTAAGTGACCCCGCGAATGTAGAGCTTTTCGTCCCCGACATATAGGAATTTGCCCCTGACGCTCGCCCGGACGCCTTCCCGCACCGGAATCGGCCTGGGAGGGTTTAAGTAGAACTCGGCTACGCGGGTCGATTTGGGTTTGTTAAAAATCGACCGCAGTACGGGCACTTCCGTCGGCATGCGCAAAATGTCTCCGGTGCGCCTCGCGTTCCCGGGAGGTGCGCTTTCAAGCGGATAGGAAGCCCAGGGTAGATAGTCGCTTTGAGCCGGCGATGCCGGGTCGGCAACCCCTCTAAAATCGGGCTGCTCAGCCTCCTCGGCCGATATATCTGATTGAGCGGTGCAGAGTCTGCCTTGCATCTTGTGTTTCTCCTGAAAAATAGTGAATCAATTGCTTTGAAAACTTTGTTGCGCCCGCCGATCTACTGTCCCAATCGCAGGCAGGAAAACCGGTGGCGCGACTTTACTAATGGCAATAAGCGTACCATCATGTAAAAAGTTGATGTGATTGATAAATATGGCCCCCAGGGAGAAGCGCTCAAGTCCAAAAGTTACGAATTTTGCGCACATCGGTTACGATTTGTGCGCGCGGGGCTTCTCATTTTGGCGCCAAACCCTTTATTGCTCCCGGCCCGGGTGCTGCTTGATTTTGCCTTGACATCGATTTACGATGAGATTAGAAGATATTTTGGCTCCTCGGTAGGTGAGGTTCCCGTGAGCACATAGGCCATTGCCCATAAGCATCCAAAGATGCGGACCGAAGGGTAGAGCAGGCACTCCCGGATTAAGGGTTTGCTTAAGGTGGCTGAGGCAAGTTTGCCTCTTACGGTTCACGGTGCTGAAACTTGAACGAGTGGGGAATCAGGTCGAGCGAGAT
>JARLHO010000112.1 GCA_031292215.1 Syntrophobacteraceae bacterium
GGGAGACGACGGCCGGTCGAAAGGGCTGCGCCTTCGGACGCCCGATTGGCGAAGCCTCTTATTGCTTCCTTCTCCGTCCACGCGGGGGCAGGTTCTTTTTCAGAGCGGAGGCAAAGCTTAACTCGGCGGTGAACGGTTACCACAAATCACAAAGAACTTGATGCGATTTCCCTTTACTCTCTGTTGCGAAAATGATAGCTGACAAAGCTTTGAATTCAGTGCCGGGGTTTTACCATGGATCAGAAAACGCAAATATATTTTAAGGATCTGCTTTTAAAGCGACTGGACGAACTCTATTCGAAGGCTGCGGAGACGGCGGCCGATTTGACCGGAAATGAGGAAAACTTCGCTGATCCCGCAGATCGGGCTACCGCCGAATCGGATCGAAATTTTTTACTAACCATTCGGGAACGGGAGCGAAAGCTGGTCATTAAGATCCGCGAAGCCCTTCAAAAAATTGAAGAGGGCAATTTCGGAGAGTGTGAGGAATGCGGCGACGATATAGGGATAGAGCGGCTAAAAGCCCGGCCTGTCACTAGCTTGTGTATAGAGTGTAAGCGCAGGCAGGAAGCCTCGGAGCGCGCCAGAGGGGCATGAGTCGCCAGTCGATGTGTGCGCAAAATGTAAGTTGTCCCCGCTACAAATCTTGGATCGAAAGACCAAGCGGAGTGAACCAGGTTGAAAGGAGAACGGATGAACAGCGCTTATGAATACCTCAAGGCAAATCCCGTTTTTCACCTCGCCACCGTGGACGAAGGCAAAGGACGGGTCCGACCGTTTGGCTTTATTATGAAAAGAAACGATTTGCTCTACTTTTGCACTAACACCACAAAGGATGTCTACAAACAATTGGTTGCCAACCCGCAGATCGAGATCTCGGACAAAGGGACTGACGACACGTGGTTAAGAGTTCGCGGCAGTATCGCCTTTGATGAAAGCCGGGAGGCCAAGGAGCAAGCTTTTGCCGAGGCGCCTGATCTTTTGAGGATTTACCCGAAGGGGGCGGAGGAAAAGACCTTCATCACCTTCCACTTCGTTGATGCCAAGGCTACGTTATACTCTTTTAGCCAGCCGCCGAAAACCTTGCCGCTTTTGTAGAGTGCGAAACGGAATATTTTCAATAAGAGGGGGCCGAACTAACTGTCAAGCGAGTCCATAACGGCCCCCAAAACCTCCTGCCTGCTCCTTACAATCAAATCGCATGCCACCTCGATCATGGCATTGACTATTGCGCCCTCGCTCTCACCTGCTCGCCTGAAATCGGTCCTAAGGCCGATTATTGTCTGCCCCGGCCGTTTTTTTGCAAAAAAATATCCGCTCTCCCAGGCGGTTCCATCATCTACCTGGGGACCATCGAGCAGGGCAATCAGCATGTCGGCATCGTCAAGATGGGATTTGCAGCGGGAAAAGATTTCAAATTTCGCCTGGCTCCCCAGGGATTGGGTCTCGGATTTGGTGATGAGATCGTAGGGCCACGTAACGGCGATGGGATGGCCCAGGGAGGCAGCCTTGGATTCGAGGTCGTGTTTCAGACCGCGAATCCAGTCCTGTTGCGATTCTGTGAACAAAGGGCCTGCGAGGTAGATTTTCATTTCAAATCCCGCTCTTTCCCAAAGACCAAGCTTTACCGGTTGAAAGCGCCAAGATAAGGAGTTTATACGCTTCTCTGCTCATTTAGCCCGTCTGTTTAGGACTAAATAGACTCTGCACCCTCTTGGCCCGCTCGGACCCCGCTGCGCCAGCTTCCCCATTATCGGTTCCCGAGGTCGCCTTCACCAGTCTTTTCGCTTCCCAAAACTGCTTCATCCTCTCCGAGAGCCCGGTCTTTTGGGCATTAGCCTGTCTGGTCGCAATCAAAGATTTTGCCGCCAAAGGCGTAGCTTTGGAAAAGCCGTATTTGCTCCTGTACTCATCCGAGCTCAGACCGTGAGAGACCAGGTGTTTTTCCGTGAGCTGTCTGAACTGTGCGCCACACTCCAGGCAGATTACCTTGTCTTCCTGAATGGAACTTTGGGGCGAGACGAGTTTTTGCGACTCCCGTTTGGCCTGCCGTCTTGCTTCAACCGATTTCACAAGGTTTTCAGGCAGTCCCCTTTTCTTTGCGGCTTTCTGTCTGGCCCTGGTCAAAGATTTCGCAGTAAGAGGGGTCCCTGCCGTGAATCCATATTTTTTCTTATATTCTTTGGCGCTCAAGCTGTGTGAATCAAGATGTAACTTCGTAAGCTGCCTTAGCCCGACCCCGCATTCCAGGCAGATTATTTTATCGTCCTGGATCGAATGCTCCGGTTTAAGAGGCGGAGCGGGATGGGGAGCCTCAATTTCACTGGGCTCGATTTCGCGGGACTCGGCAATGTAGAGTTCATGCAGGGCGCCGAAAACCTGCCGAAGAGATGAGCTGATTTCAAGGGCGCTCATAGGGTTGCGCGATACTTGGGTTTGTACGATTTCCGATGCGATTTCGACAAGGTTTTTCGTCATGGATGGATCCTTATTATCGTTCCATTACAGTAAGACCAAAAAGGTTCAGTAGAATGAATGAGATTATTTCAGTCGCTATTATGGCAGCAAGAATAACGAAATGTAAATGTAAATGAGACAGAATGTCACGCGTTTTGCGCCCAAACTTACCAGGAACCCCAACTTGGTAAACGGTTGCTGTAGCGCCATGATTTCGTCAAATAATTAGGTGGGATATAGCGGCAGCCCAGAAGCTTCACTGCGGTCCGCAGCCCGCAAGTGGAGGAAACTGCGGTGCAGGTTCTACGAACCGAACCGGACAGGACCATGGCGACCATTTCACTCTGCCAAAAAAACTTGGGGATTAACGGGGCGCGGATGCCACAGGGTCTAACCGTGCAGGTTCTCTTGCAATGCGTGTGCGCCCAATAGCAGCTCTAGGCGCCGACTCACCCTCTGCCTTCACTTGCGAACGAATCAAACTGATCCAGCCACACCAGAGTGAATTAGAGAGGGTGTCGTTTCCCGTACGCTTGTGGTCAAACCGCGCGGAGGCTCATAATATGGGCGAAAGGACAAGGCTGCGACAGGCAACTTAGCATTCCCTGAATCCTTTGGCCTCATGGGATATTGTAAAATCTTTGGCGTTACAAGGTCTTAGATGTGCAAAATAAATCTCCCAAGGCGATCGGTATCCATGCCGTTTAGCCGCCCTTGCCTTAAAGTATCCGTTCCGCTATCATTTGAGCGCAGCAAAGTGGCTGCCAATGAGGAATTGGAGAAAAAGATGAAGGCGTGGATTATTGCCTCGGCACTGTTTGCCGTTATACTGTGGACCTCGTTGGCACATGGCGCCGGTGGCGATGCGATCCTTGGAACTTGGAATACGCAGGATCACGACACGCGGTTTGAGATCTATAAGTGCGGGATGGAATATTGCGGGAAGATTTCGTATCTGCGCGAACCGAATTACTCACCCGCAAACAAAGACGGTCTTGCCGGCCTCCCACGGCTTGACAGCCACAATCCCGATCCTCGCTTAAGGAAACGGACCCTGCTCGGCCTGCCGCTTCTCGAGGGGTTCCGTTATAGGGGCGATAACCTGTGGGAAGGCGGAAAGATCTACGATCCGGAGGATGGCCGAAGGTATAGCTGTAAAATTTGGACCGAAGGCAAGAACCAAATGAAATTGAGGGGATATATGGGCTTTTCACTGTTTGGCCGAACGGAAACCTGGATCAGATGAACTCAAGAACTCGGATTGGGAAGCCGGCGTCCTTTGGTAGTTTTAAACAACCATCACCATTTTTTGAGTATGGAAATACAATAACGGTGGCTTCCATCGGGGGTCTGCTGCGCGCGCACCAGATCGAATAGATATTGATTGCGTTGATAGCTAAAAACCACCGGTTTCCGCTTATCGAGGCACAGCTTCTTTTTGTATCCCTTTTCGATGAGATAGCAAATAGATGAAGAATCGTGGCACGACTTGTCGCTCTTGGTATTTTCATAAAGAATTATCATGAGGTTACCGTTAAACGTAGAAGTGCCTACTCCAGAGCCAACCCATACTGGTTCCAAAACCAAATACGGCGCGATGATATCCTTAAATATCTGTAAGTTGGCGGTTACATCTTTTAATCTGCCGGTGTCGATGTTGGCCGCTTTGATATCGTCTAAACATGACGTTAATTTGGAGTTAAGTGCCGCATATTTTTGGGTATAAGAATGGAGTTGTACAGCCAGATCGCTATTTTTAGAGTAAATATTGTTGTAGTCTACTTTGATTGTTTGAAATAAACTGTTAAAGTTCGCATTCTCATTTGATAAATCAGCAAGAGCTTTGTTATCGATTGAAAGTTGATTCGTCTGATTATCAATTTGCGTTTTATATTTAGCATCAAGGAGCGTATAAAATACTGAAACAGTAATAAGTGTAACGTATACAAAAGATATAAACAAGATTAATAAGCGATAAATGGCTATCCCTTTTGTATCGTTTGTTGACATAATAGCTCCCTTAACCTATTTTCTTTTCGGATTGTTCCAAAAGGATCCGGGCTGTCAGGCCGTCCTTTTCTCAAGCCGCCTCGCGTCGATGCCGCAGTCAATAGTGAGCCCCATTATCGTCCGGGATTAAGTCTTTGTGACTGATCCGCAGGGCGCCCATAGGGGTTCGGGAGGATTGGGCCTGCGGGATTTGCGATGCGATGGGGATGATTATCTTGGCCACAGGTGACACCTCCCGATGGAAGTGTAAACGAAACGTTTCTGAAAAGACGCTATTTTATCGGTTCGCTACCGGAATGCAATGGATTTTGGAGCATGTAGCGCGCGATTTTCAGTGAATCCGCCGCGCCCCCCCCCCGGGGGGGCGTGGAGCGATACCTGAGCAAGTTCATGGGACAGGGGGCGAGAGGCAAGGCGTAACCGCGGATGGGCTATCGGCTCCTGCAGGGAACGCGATAGGCTCCCCTGACAATATCGTATCTGGAATTTTTAGCTTGCAGGAATAATGAGGACCATAGCCCCGGAATCTATCTCACAGGGCGGTTGGAGTGATATGCTATTGACAGCGGGGGGGGCTGGGCCATAATTTCGCACTGAAAAATATTATGGCCAATGGGTTGGAGGCCGATTTGGAGAATGTGCTCCCCGGGGACCGGACTTGGAGGAATAGATATGTCGCACGCAAATACACGGGATCTTGCGCTCTATGTTGTCGACCACTGGGGCGATGCCCGTCCGCACGGCTTTGATGGCGCAATTGATCGTGGTCCCGGGGATTTTCTTCCCGAACTCGAAAATCTCGAGCACATTCTTTCCTGTTGCTACCAGGCAAGTCTTATGAGGGAAGAGGATAGACCTGTTCGGTTCCGGCTCATTTTGAGGGAGCCCGGCTGCTTCGACGATAATGGCTGGCCGCCCAAAGGTCTGCATCGGCTTCTGTTTAGCGATCCGAGACCTTTTGATGAATATGAACTAAAGAGGCTCTCGCCTGCTGTGGACTTTTACCGGTCCATGATCGCCGTGAGCTATGGCGCGCAAAACCGGCTGGAGATATGGGGTATTGTACATTCCGGGTCTCGGTGGGTCCAAAATGCATATGGAGGAAAAGTGATCCCGCCGGAGTTGCCTGCCTCACTGGTTGTTTATGTGACGGACCCCGGGCGAATAACCGTTTGCCGGGGACCTCTTACGATAGCAACGCTAAATCGTGGCCAGGTGGTGAGCCCTACACACGAAGTCTTTGATTCCACCTGGCTTCCCGGAAATTTTGCCCGGGTTCGCTCAAGACTTTGGGGGCTGCACCTGGGGGCAAAGAAAGCAGCCCGGAAGCCCTGGGCCGATCTCGATCAAAGCATTGTAAAAACAATTGCTCAGCAGGTGGTGAGGCGAATCATCGGCTCTGTGAGAAATTCCGGACATGGCGGCACGATCCTGGTGATACCCCCGGAAACGGCCGACCATGTATTCGAGGAAAACTCCTATTTGAACATCGAATACAAGGTGAGCGACGAGGCTGGGCAAAAAAGGTTTCAGACCCTGGTGCTCGACCTCATGAATGCTCTTGCCGAAGTGTACGGCCGCAAGGCCGGTACGGGCAAAACCGTTGGCTGGGAAGAATACGTGGCAAGCAGTGACAAATCTCTTGCGCTCTGCGATGAGGCGGTCTTCGATCTTGCTCATTTCTTTGCGGATTTGGCCTCCGTAGACGGCGCCGTGGTATTTAGCGAGGGATTTGAATTGCTGGGCTTTGGGGCCATGATATCGGGTGGACTAAAAGGGGTCAGGACAGTGGCCAGGGCATTGGATATAGAGGGGGCTCAACGCGAAGAGGTCTACTCGGGAGGCTTTGGCGCCCGCCACCGCTCGGTATTTCGCTATTGCAACGCAGTGCAGGACGCCATTGCCATCGTCATCTCTCAGGATCGGGTAGTGCGTTTTGTAAAATGGAAAGAGGGCGTGGTTACCTATTGGGATGGAGTGGCAACAAGCATCATGGATTTTTAAGGGATACGATTGGCCAAATGAGGTAGACGTAAAGGTTTATGAGGGCGTGGATAAATCCTGCGATGGCCGTTGCGCTCGGGTGGCTGTATTAGGAACCAGTGGGCGCAAAAAAAAGGACTTAACGGCAATTCCGCTAAGCCCTTGATTTTCTTGAGTGCGCCCAGGGTGATTCGAACACCCGACCTACGGATTCGTAGTCCGGCACTCTATCCAGCTGAGCTATGGGCGCCGACGAGTTTTTCTTGTAGCAGGAAATCGCCTCGAAAGCAAGCTTTTGGCTACAGCCTGCCCGATTTCAGGATGGAAACGATCAGCCAGATTCCCAGAAGGGTCGCCACGCCGTAGCCGGCAAGTCCCAAAATCGCGGTAAGGGAGACTGTCTGGAGCCCCAGAAACTGGAATGTCAACTTAATGACTTTTTGTCCCGAATTTAAAACCATCGCCCCGGCGATTATCGACGCGGCGATTATGACTCCAACCGTTAGCCGGTTTATCCCTTTTTCGAGGGCCGCCTGGGCCCGATCGAATCCCGAATGGCGCAGTTCCAGTCGCTGGCGGCCGGAGGCGGTCTGCCGGAGTATGTCGTTTATGTGTTTGGGGATGCTCCTGGCGTAGCCGCTTAGCGCCCGGCCTTCCCGGTCGAGGTGCCTTAGGGCGCTGCGGGCGTTTAATTCCCGCTGCAGGAGTTTTTTGGCAAACGGCCGGGTCACCTCAAGGATGCTCGCGTCGCTTCCCAGTATCTTTCCCAGGGCCTCCGTCTGGATGAAGGTCTTAAAGAGCAACAGAAGATTTCGCGGAAGCCTGATTCCGTACTTTAGCACAAGCTCCATCATCTGGTCGTAGACGTCTTTTACCGAAATGTGTTGAAGAGATCTGCCGTAGAACGATTCGCTGACATCTTTTAGATCGTTTCGGAAAGCCTTGAGGTCCATCTCCTCGCTAATGAGGCCCGCGTCTGTCAGCGCGTCCATGACCAGCCCGTAGTCGTGTTCGGCGTAGCCCAAGAAGAGGTTGGCGATCTGGCGCATCGTTTCTTCGTCCAGGCAGCCCGTTATGCCGAAGTCCACCAGGCTCACCCGGCCGTCGTACATCACCAGGGTGTTTCCGGGGTGCGGATCGGCATGAAAGAAACCAAAGAGCATAAGCTGGCGGGAAAACGAGCGCAGCCCGATCAGCGCGACCTCCTTGGGGTCGATTCCCGCCGCGCGGATCTCTTCGACCTGGTCCATCTTGATGCCGTCGATGTGCTCCATTACGAGCACCGAGCGTGTCGTGTAGTCCCAGTGGACCGCGGGGATGTAAATCTCTTTTACTTCTTTAAAATTCCTTGCGAACTTTTCGATGCTTCCGGCCTCGATCATCATGTCCAGTTCACGCACAATGTTGCGTTCGAACTCCCGGACAATATTGGTTGCCCCGATCGCCCGGCCAAGTTCCAGCGATTTTTCGGCCCTTGCCGCCAGAAAATACATAAGGCGCAGGTCTTCCTTAATTCTGCGCTCGATTCCAGGGCGAATGATTTTTACCGCCACCTTCTCGCCCGTGGGTAGCCTGGCAATATGGACCTGGCCAACCGAGGCCGCGGCGATAGGCTTTTCGTCGAATTGGGCGAAGACCTCGAGAAGAGGGCGTTTCAACTCGCGCTCCATGACGGCCTTAACTTCCTCGAAGGGAACCGGGGGCACCATGTCCTGGAGTTTTTTAAACTCGGCTATATATTCGGGGGGGAAAATATCGGCGCGTGTGCTCATGAGCTGTCCGAGCTTTATAAAACTCGGCCCCAACTCCTCGATCGCCATACGGATGCGGCGGGCCGAGGGAAATCCTTCCCCTGGAATCGTTTCGCCTTCCGGGTCGGTCTTTTTCCCCTTAAGCACCCTTTCGAAAATATCGCCAAACCCGTGCCTGGCGAGCACCCTGCCGATTGCGCCAAATCTTCCAAGCCCCTTTAGTCCATTAATTCCCCGGGAGATCTTCATTCCATTTCCTCTACGAGTGTAACGCTTCGCACCTGTGGCCCGCACATAAGGGGTAGAACACGCCGAAGGCCGCAAAGTCAGGCAGGGGGGGCTAGCAGATGCAGCCGGACGACCGCTTGCGCGGGTTATCCTTTGTTTTCCATAACGGGAATTATAATACCTGACATTGGCCCGAAATCATAGCCAATCGGAAACGAAAAGGGCGGGGGGGGGGCAAAAACACAAAAGAAGCCATGCCCCGGGTTTGCCACCCGAGGCTGTCCGATCGCAGATGTCGAATACTAACGATAGCTCCAGTGTCCTGGCGCCCATCTCCCGTAAGGGGTGTAGTGGCCCGGGACCCAAAACCGGGGATAGTATTCCCGGGCGGGACGATAGTAATAGACCGGGGCCGGTGGCGGAGGGCCATAGGCCGGAGCGCAGTACGGGCAAAAAGGCGCGCCGGCGATTGCGGCCGCAGTGCCGACCGCGGCGCCCACGACCGCGAAGGGAAGCAGTAAGGGATTGCAGCCGTAACACTGCGCCTGCGCGGGCGCAGCGGGGGCGATAATCAAAAAAGCGAGCGCCATGGCGGCCAATACCATCATCTTTTTCGTATTCATTCTTTCCTCCTTGGTGTTTCGTAGACAGTTTCGAATGCAAACCTCCACGGACAAAGGTTGAATTCACCTTGCTAAGACGAACATGGATTGGGATTAGTCTACTCCCGGCCCTTAAAAAATTTAACACCTTTACCGTATTGTTTTACTGTTTAGTCGAAGCGATAAATAAAGATCGACAGAAGGTGCGCTCCCGTGAATTCGCCCCAAAAAGGGTTGTAAGGGTGACAGGTATTCCGGTATCCTTAAATCCCGCCAAAGTTCCTCCGGGAAAGTGGGCGGACGGTCGGCGATTGTGGGGTTTTACCCGATAGCGCAGAGCTGGATTTTTTTGCAGACGATGAGGCGTATGGTCAAAATATTTTTTAGAGAATCGGAATTTGAATCCCCCGGAAAAATCACGATACGGGAATTGATAAAGGGGTTGGGGCTAAATCCCCAGAGTGTTCTGGCCGTAAAAGAGGGCAAGCTGGTAAGTAACGAGACCCGGCTAGGGACCGAGGGCGAGATAAAGCTGGTCTCCGTTATCTCCGGCGGATGAGCGCGCATTCCTTTTGGGATTTTTTTCACGATCAGTGGCGCCCTTCCCGGTGATTGTGACCGGGGTCCGGAGGGCGCGGCAAACAGCAATGGAGTAATTTGTGGGAGTGCATCGTTGCCGCAAATGCGCGGCCGATTCGGTCATCAATATGCCACAGCACAAGCTTGCGCTGTGCGGGGAACACTTTTTGGCCTGGGTCGAAAAATCGACTTTCGACTTTATCCACAAGCACCGGATGTTTGAGCCCGAAGACCGGGTGCTGGTGGCGGTATCGGGCGGAAAAGACAGCCTGTCTCTTTGGGCCATTCTTTTGAAATTGGGGTTCCATGCCGACGGTTTGTATATAGATCTCGGGATAGACGACGGGTGCGGGTATTCGAAAAGATCGGTAGACTATGCGCGCAAATTTGCGCAAAGCGTCTCGCCGGCCGCCGAGCTCCACGTGGTGGATGTCGGCGCCCTGTACGGCAAGACCGTGGCTGAACTGGCCGCCAGGAGGGCGGGGGGAAGAAAAAAGCTCTGCTCGGTTTGCGGGCTGGTAAAACGCCACGAGATGAACCGGGCGGCGCGAGAACTGGGCTACCCTGTCCTCGCAACGGGGCATAACCTAGACGATGAAGCAGCGGTGCTTTTTGGAAACACTCTGCGCTGGGAGGTCGAATACCTCGTCAGGCAGGCGCCGGTTTTGCCCTCGGGCGAACATGGCCTGATGAAAAGGGTTAAGCCCCTTGCCCGGTTTTATGAGCGTGAAACCGCAGCGTATGCGATCGTATCCAACATTGATTATATTGAGGAAGAATGCCCGTTTTCCAAAGGAGCTACAAGCATTCGGCTAAAAGAGTCGCTAAATTCCATGGAGATTGGTTCTCCGGGGACCAAGCTAAACTTTTATTTCAGCTTTTTGCGGGCAAGGAAAAGCGGTATTTTCCCCGGGTGCGAGCGGCCGGCTCTTAAGGCTTGCGAAAAATGCGGTCAGGCGACAGCAATTCCGGGGCTTTGCGCATTCTGCCGGCTGACCGACCCCGAGATTGCGAGCGGCCGGGAAAACGATGGCCAGGAAGGGTTGCCGGGATTGGAGAACGCCAGTGAAACCGATATATCTCGACTATAACGCCACCACCCCTTCGGAGCCCGAAGTGGTCGAAGAGCTCCTGCCGTATCTTTGCGGGGAATTTGGCAATCCTTCGAGCGGACATGCTTACGGGAAAAAGGCCAGGGAGGCTGTCGAACTCGCGCGGATACGGATGGCCGCACTCCTTGGATGCGATCCCTCGGAGGTGCTTTTTACCGGCGGGGGCACCGAGTCCAACAACCAGGCGCTGATCGGCGCGGCTTTGGCCAACAAAGAGCGTGGAAACCACATTATTTCCACTACGATCGAGCACCCGGCCGTTTTAAAGCCCCTGGAGCGGCTAGTCGAGCAGGGCTTTTCGGTGACGCTGCTCCCGGTTGACGGGACCGGCCGCCTCGACCCCGAAGAGGTCCGCCGCGCCATAACCCCAGGCACCATCCTCGTAAGCGTCATGCACGCCAATAACGAAGTGGGAACGATCCAGCCGCTTCGCGAAATCGGCGGGATCTGCTCGGAAAAGGGAATTATCTTTCATACGGACGCCGCGCAGTCGGTGGGAAAGATCCCAACGCTTGTCGGTTTGCTTCAGGTGGACCTTTTGAGCGTTGCGGGCCATAAGTTTTACGCGCCCAAGGGTGTGGGGGCTCTATATGTTCGGCGGGGCGTAAAAGTTAATCCCTGTCTTTTTGGCGCAGGGCAAGAGGAGGGGAGGCGTCCCGGAACGGAAAACGTCCCTTATATCGTGGCCCTGGGAAAGGCCGCCGAATTGGCCTCGCTTTGTCTTGCCTCCGAGGGGGCGCGCATTCTTTCCTTGAGGGAACATTTCTTTGAGAGGCTAAAGGCCCTGATAGAGGGTGTGAGGCTTAACGGACATCCTGTCGAGCGGCTCCCCAACACCCTTAACGTAAGTTTTCGGGGAGTTGGCGGGGCCCAGTTGCTTGAGCGCACCCCTGAGATCGCCGCTTCCACCGGTTCGGCCTGCCATGAGGGCAGCGGGGAGCTCTCCGGCGTGCTAAAGGCCATGGGGATGTCTCGAGAACAGGGCTTTGGGGCAGTGCGTCTTAGCATCGGCAGGCCCACTACGGCGGCGGAAATAGAGCGCGCAGCCGAGGTGCTGGCCGAAAGGGTAGGGGAGCTTCGCGCCGGCAACCGTTGAGGCCGGCCGGTTATGACCACAGGAGGAGGAACGGGTATGGGAAATATTTTCGACGACAATAGTCTAAGCATAGGCCGAACACCGCTTGTTCGCATCAATCGAATCACTGCGGGCATGCCGGGGATCGTTTTGGCCAAGGTAGAAGGAAGAAACCCCTCCTATTCGGTAAAGTGCCGCATAGGGGCTGCGATGATCTGGGCGGCTGAGGCCGAGGGGCGTCTTGTAAAGGGCAAAACGGATGTGACCGTAATCGAGCCTACGAGCGGCAACACGGGGATCGCCCTGGGATATGTGTGCGCGGCGAGAGGGTATCCGCTGGTGCTTACGATGCCCGATACCATGTCCATCGAGCGCAGGCGCATGCTAAAGGCCTTCGGGGCGGAATTGATCCTTACCGAGGGGGCAAAGGGTATGCCCGGGGCCATACAGAGAGCCGAAGAGATAGTCGCATCGGATCCTAAGAAGTATTTCATGCCCCAGCAGTTCACCAACCCCGCCAATCCCGATATACATTTCAAAACGACCGGCCCCGAGATTTGGGAGGACACAGCCGGGGGCGTCGATATCCTTATATCCGGGGTTGGGACCGGGGGGACCATTACCGGGGTGACCCGCTACATCAAGGGGGTTAAGGGGAAAGCCATACGAACGGTAGCGGTCGAGCCGGTTAATTCGGCTGTCCTTTGCGCCATTCGAAACGGGGAGACGCCCAAGCCCGGCCCTCACAAGATCCAGGGGATCGGCGCCGGGTTTAAGCCCGGAGTTTTGGACCTTGATTTGGTCGATGAGATAGTGACTGTTTCAAACGAGGAATCGGTTGAAATGGCGAGGCGTTTGCACCGGGAAGAAGGGATCACGTGCGGGATTTCGAGCGGCGCGGCGATGGCTGCGGCTGTTCGGGTGGCGGCCCTTCCCGGGAGCAGGGACAAGTTGATCGTTGTCATTCTCCCCGATGCGGGAGAACGCTACCTGTCGAGCGTTTTATTCGAAGGTATCGACCCCTGAGAGGGACCTTACAATTACCCACACGTGCGCTCACCTATCTCTTTTTGCAAAGTTGCAAATAAGGGGGGCGAGCGAGCCCAGCCGGTCCATGCGCGTCATTGCAAGCGGCTGGAGAGTAAATCCCCCCAACCCCCCTTTGCAAAAAAGGGGGGCGATATCGGGCCAAGCCCCTTTATTGGGAGTCTCCGCTAAGGGGTAAGTGGGCCCATGTGTGGGTAATTGTCAGGAGAGGGACGGGGAGAGTTTTATGTCGCCTCTCCTGTTTCTTCTTCCAGCCACAAATAGTCGAGGTCGATCTCTACCTGCTCGAAAGGAGCGGCCCGGATTTTACCTTTTTTCGTGAAGGCAGTACGGTTGACCCACCGGTTGGAAGAATCGAGTTCGAACACTTCGACCGTTTTGAGGTTCGGATCGATCAGCCATGCGTGGAGTACCCCCTGTAGAGCGTAAATGGCCATTTTTTCAATGCGGTCGTAGCGCGCCGTGCCAGGGGAAAGGAGCTCGCGCACCCAATCCGGAGAAATGGAAATCCAGTTCGATTGTGTCGTTCGCGGAAATCGCTCCTTTTTCCAGCCGGCAAGGTCGGGAACCAGGAGGTGCTCCCCCAACATGATCTCAGGTTCGTAGAGGAGGATCCATCCGCCGGGTCCTCCGCCCTCTCCTAACCGGTAAGGTGGAATTAACTTGCCGCTAAGGACCGCAGCCACATGGGAATGTCGTGACGATGGCCGGGGAGTGGCTATAAGCTTCCCGTTTACGATCTCGCCGATCATGTTGTCCGGGATGGTGAAAAGGTCTTCATAATCGGCTTTTTTTGATGCCGTATGCGACACGATAAGGCTCCTCGCTCCAGAGGTTCGGCCTGAGCGGGCAAATAACAATTTAGTCCTAAAACCTCACTGAGGCAATGGGTCCTTTCTCGCGACTTCCAGGGTGACAGGCGCTGGTCCGGAAACTTCTTGTCGGGCACGATAAAACTCTTACAATTACCTACACATACGTACCTACACATGCGCCCGCTTTTTATCCGTGCTGTACGAACAGACTCGAAACCTCCCGCAACCCCGCTTTGCAAACTTACAATTACCCACACATACGTCCGCCTATCTCCTTTTGCAAAGTTGCAAATAAGGGGGGCGAGCGAGCCCAGCCGGTCGGTGGGCGTCATTGCAAGCGGCTGGAGAGTAAATCCCCCCAACCCCCCTTTGCAAAAAAGGGGGGCGATCGAGCCAAGCCCCTTCATGCGGGTCAGTGCTAAGGGGGGGATCGAGGCAAGCCTCTTCGTGCGCGTCATTGCTAAAGGGGGGGGGAGCCGAGCCCCTTCTTGCGAGCCCGGTAGAGTGGGTACACGCATCACCGTGCCCAACGCCCCCTCACGATCAGGGTTTTCGAATGGATCGCTAGTTTATCCGCCGGCAGATTCTTAATACCTCCCCGGCGATTTGTTCAAGGGAGACGATGCGGTCCACGGCCCCTTTTTTAATCGCCTCACAGGGCATGCCGAACACTACGCAGGACTTTTCATCCTGAGCGATGGTAAAGGCGCCCGACTCTTTCATTTCCGCCATGCCTTTGGCGCCATCGTCGCCCATGCCCGTCATGATGACGCCCACGCTGTTTTTCCCGGCATAAAGGGCGGCCGAGCGAAAAAGAACGTCCACCGAAGGGCGATGACGGCAGACGGGCGGTCCCTCCCTGATTTCGACCAGGTAGCGCGCGCCGCTGCGCTTAAGCAGCATGTGATGGTTACCCGGGGCTATCAGCGCTCGCCCCCTCATCAGGATATCGTTATTTTCCGCCTCTTTTACGGAAATCCGGCACATTGCGTCCAGCCGTTTTGCAAAAGCCCCCGTGAAATGCTCCGGCATGTGCTGGACGATCGCTATCGCCGGACAATCGGAAGGAAGCGATTCCAAAAAAACGGCTAACGCTTCGGTCCCTCCGGTGGATGCGCCCACCACGACCACCTTTTCGGTCGTATCCATCACGGCTGCCGTTTTGGGCCTGGCGATAACGACGTCGGCGCACAGTTTGGGAGCGACTTTGCGCACTTCGCCACCTCCCCCGGGCGCAGCCCTCGATGCGGCCTTTACGGCATCGCAGATCCGCGTCCTGGATTTTTCCAGGAATTGTTTGACGCCCACCCCCGGCATTTCGACTATTTCGACCGCGCCGTGTTCGAGGGCCTTTAGCGCCGCGTTGGAGCCGCGTCCGGTAAGACTCGAACAAATTACAATGGAGATGGGATGCTGGGCCATGAGCTTTTTAAGAAACTCGATGGCGTCCGTGCATTCCCTTTCGACATCCAAGGTAATTACGTCCGGGATTTCGCCCTTTAGCCTTTGGACTGCAGTAATCGGGTCCGAGGCCGTAGCCAAGACCTCGATCCGCTCGTCCGAGGACAAAATGTCCTTAAGGGTCTGGCGGACCACGGCGGAACCATCGACGATCAGCACCTTGATCTTTTTGTTCAACCGGGAACCTTAATAGTCACAGTTTCCTGTAGACGGTCGTAGCCGTTTGTTCCAGGGGCAGCTCCATTCCATGGAGACTCTCGGAATGGCCCACAAAAAGATAGCCCCCCCGAACCATATGTTGTGTGAATCGATTGACGATCTTTTCCTGCGTGGGCCTGTCGAAATATATGAGCGCGTTTCGGCAGAAAACGACATCCATGCGATCGTTTAGTCCATAGTCTTTTTCGAGAAAATTAAGCCTTCGGAACTCAACGCAATTTCGGAGTTCGGGCGTAACCCGCACGAGCCCTCTTTCCTTTTGCCTGCTCTTTAGGAGGTACTTTTTTCGAAATGTCATAGGAATTGGAATCGCGCGGTCATGTTCGTATATGCCCAGCCTGGCCTTTTCCAACACCTCAGTCGAGATATCGGTTGCAAGGATCGAGAAGTCAAACCCGGGACAAGCCTGCCCGAACTCGCGAAGAACCATTGCGATCGTGTAGGGTTCCTCCCCGGTCGAGCATGCCGCGCTCCAGAGATTGAGTTTTTTTCGAACCCCCGGCTTGCGTGAACGCAGGAGTTCGGGGAGGACCGTTCCGGAGAGGTAATCGAAGTGATCGGGCTCCCGGAAAAAATCGGTCTTGTTGGTGGTCACCACGTCGATCATGTGAATATACTCGGACTCCATTCCGTCCGAGCTGAACACAAATTCACAGTACTTGCCAAACGACTCGATGCCCAGGGCTCGCAACCGCTTGCGAAGCCGCCCCTCCATCATGGTTTTCTTCGCTTGAGGCAGTCGGATGCCGCAGGAATCGTGAATGAATTTGCTCAGCCGGTCGAAGTCCTTACTCGACATCTGCGCCGAAAATATTCCCTCTGCGCGGTTGCGGTTAGTCTCGGCCGGGGAGGAAGACGACCCCTGGCGAGAAGATGGTTCCCTCTGCCAGGGGAGTTCTGCTTTTGAGGTATCATCCCGCATAGCGCACCTGTGAGTCCGGTTTTGGAAAAAGCCAATATTTTTCGATTACGCGGCCGCTTGCTCGCATGTCTCGCCAATCGCTGCGACTTCATCGGCTGAGAATACCTTATCGATATCCAGGATGATTATAAAGCCGTTGTCGCGTTTTCCCATGCCCTTAATGAACTTTATGTCCAGGCGAGTCCCGATGCGTGGAGCAGGTTCAATCTGGTCAGGATCAAGATCCATGACCTCCTGGACAGCATCGGTCAAGGCGCCAAGGATAGTGTTTTCCCCGTCGATTTCGATCTCCACGATGATAATGCAGGTATTGACCGTCCTTTGGGTCCTGGACATGCCGAATTTAAGCCGCATGTCCACCACGGGCACGACACTTCCCCGCAGGTTTATCACCCCGAGCATGAAATCGGGGGTCCGGGGCACCTTGGCTACCGTTGTAAAATCGAGCACTTCGCGCACCTTGGAGATATCGAGCGCAAAGATTTCTTCTTCGAGCTTAAAGGTCAAATATTGGGTCGTTTCGGTTATTGCGGTGACACTCATGGGATATCCTCCTAGTATCTTTCGAACTCGTCTTCGAGACCGTCGCCTCGTTCATTGCCGCCAAGGTTTAGGTCGACGCCCCGGGCCTTGGCGCCGTCTTCGAGCGCCCTGGCGCCCTCGCCGGCGGGTTTTGCCTTTTCGAGCCTGGCGTGGAGCGCTCCGGACGTAAGATGGGCGATATGGGGCTTGTGTGCTCCATTTGCGCGCCCACGGGCGTTTGCGTTTCGCTCCTGGCCTTGGCGGGCGCCGTTTGCAGCCGCCCGTGTCTCTTTTGTCCCAGCAATGTTTCCGACTACAAAGAACCCGATCGAGTGTTGGAGTTGCGCGGCCTGGCTCTGCAATTCCTCGGAAGTCGAAGCCATTTCCTCGGATGCCGAGGCGTTTTGCTGAATGACCTGGTCGAGCTGCTGGAGCGCCCTGTTTATCTGGTCGGCGCCCGAGTTTTGCTCATTGCACGCCGAGCTGATCTCCTGGACAAGGTCCGAGGTCTTCTGGATGTCCGGGACGATGTTTTGCAGCATGGTTCCGGCCTTTTCCGCGACATCGACACTGGATACCGATAGCTTGCTGATCTCGGCCGCGGCCGTCTGGCTCCGTTCGGCGAGCTTTCGCACCTCCGAGGCCACGACTGCGAACCCCTTGCCGTGTTCGCCTGCGCGAGCCGCTTCGATGGCCGCATTTAGAGCCAGCAGGTTGGTCTGGCGGGCGATTTCCTCGATGATCGAGATTTTACCCGCGATTTCCTTCATTGCGGTAACAGTATGGGAGACGGCTTTGCCGCCTTCTTTGGCGTCTTGGGCCGATTTTACGGCGATTTTTTCGGTCTGCATGGCGTTATCGGCGTTTTGCCTGATATTTGAGCCCATTTGCTCCATGGATGAGGAGACTTCTTCTGCCGATGCCGCCTGTTCGGTTGCGCCCTGAGACATCTGCTCGGCTGTAGCGCTCAGCTCCTCGCTTCCCGCCGCCACGTTGTCGGACGCTGTCCGCACCTCGGTTACGATTTCCCGCAGCTTTCCCACCATGTTATCCATTGCCGACAACAGTTGCCCCGTTTCGTCCTTGCCGCTCGCATCGATTTTCATATCGAGATGGCCTTCGGCAAGCAGATTCGACACCGTCACGCATTCGGCGATCGGCTTGCTTATGATTCGGGATATGAAGACGCCGAGTCCGATGCCGATAAAAACGGCCATCAAAATGGCTACAATCATAAAAAGACGGCTCCGGGCATAAAGAGCGTTGCTTTCCATGAATGCGGCCTTGCCGTTTTTATCATGTTCTTTGGCCAATTTTGCCATAAGATTGTCAACTATATCGATCTTTTCTCTTCCGGCAGTCTTGGCGAGCGCAATGGACGGACGATCTTTCTGGAGTTCTTCCTTTTGAGCAAGGTCTACAATTTTATTGTTGACTTGTTTGAAGGTTTCCCACGATGTATCTATCTGTGAAAGCAAGTCCTTAGCCGAATCGGTATGCGCTAGCGGCTTTAAGGCGGCAAGCTCATTTTTCATCGATGTTTCATAAGTATTCATTGCCTGTAGATATTTATTTCTTTCGTCCTGCGATAATGCAAGAAGAAAATTCTGTTGTTCGCGCGAAAAATTGATAAGATCGACATTTGCTTGTTTGGAGTATGATATACCGACTGTTTCCTTAGTATACAGCGAGCCTAGCATATCGTCAATCTTACTCATGTTTTCAATACCAAGGTATCCAACTATCGATGTTATGGCTGCCATTATTATAAATGCAGTGACAAGTTTTGAGCCAATTTTAAGGTCGTAAAACCATTGCATTCGTTTAATCCTCTCCATGGTTATCGTGGCCGGCAGCAGTTGTTTGGCGTATGGAGTAAATCCCCCCAACCCCCCTTTGAAAAAAAGGGGGGCGAGCGGACCAATCCGGTCCGCGGGAGTTATAAGACGCCGTTTCGGGCCTTATGCCAGGTTGCGTTCACGATTGACTAGATGGGTTGCGCTTTGCTCCACCCATCCTACTGCTTTGTAGGATGGGCGGAACGTAGCGGAGCTCATCTCCTTGACGCATCTTGAACGTAACGTGGTTTCAGCCCGTCGCGGCTAGAAGCGGTTCTTCGCACGTCTGCCCAACGGATGCCAGTTCGCGGACAGAAAACACTTCATCTATGTCCAGGATGATCAGGAACTCGCTTTCCCGTTTCCCCATGCCCTTTATGAACCGGGTGTCGAGGCGCGTGCCGATGCGGGGGGGCGGCTCGATTTGATTGGGATCAAGATCCAAGACCTCCTGGACCGAATCGACCAGGGCGCCAAGGATTGTGCTTTCCCCGTCTATTTCGATCTCCACGATTATGATGCAGGTGTTGACCGACCTTTGAGTCCCGGTCATCCCGAATTTCAGCCGCACGTCCACCACGGGCACGACGCTTCCTCGGAGGTTGATCACCCCGAGCATAAAATCCGGGGTCCGGGGCACCTTGGCAACCGAGGTAAAATCGAGAACTTCGCGCACCTTGGAGATATCGAGCGCGAAAACCTCCTCATGGAGTTTAAAGGTCAGGTACTGACTCGTTTCGGTAATTGACTCCACACTCATCGCAGTCCTCCTAGTATCTTTCAAATTCCTCGTCTGCCAAATCAGACCGAACTTCCTTGCTCAGATTCAAAGCGATTCCGTTGCCCGGGCGATCCCCGTGATCTTGTCCGTTGTGCTTTTGGGGCGCGGGATGGGCCGTTCGCATTGGTTGTGTCTTATGCGGTTTGCCCGACTTATCGCTGAGCATGGCGCTTATCCGGGGGGCGGACGTGGACCCTTGGAACTTGAAAAAGGCAATCGAGTTCTGGAGTTGTTCGGCCTGAGTCAAAAGTTCGACGGAAGTCGAAGCCATCTCTTCGGAGGCCGCGGCGTTTTGCTGGACAACCTGGTCCAACTGTTGAATGGCCTTGTTGATCTGGCCGGCGCCCACTGACTGCTCGTTGCTGGCTGCGGAAATCTCCTGCACCAGGTCGGCGTTTCTCTGAATATCGGGAACCATCATGGTTAGCATCTCGCCGGCTCTTTCGGCAATTTTGACGCTCGAAGCCGACAGTTTATTGATTTCGCCCGCCGCGGTCTGACTGCGTTCGGCTAGTTTTCGCACCTCCGAGGCCACCACGGCGAATCCTTTCCCATGCTCGCCGGCGCGCGCGGCCTCGATTGCAGCATTTAAGGCCAGCAGGTTGGTCTGCCTGGCGATCTCTTCGATAATGGAAATCTTGCCCGCGATTTCCCTCATCGCCCCAACGGTCTCCGAAACCGACTTGCCGCCCTCTCTTCCGTCTTCGGCAGCCTTTATGGCGATCTTTTCCGTCTGCTGGGCATTATCGGAGTTCTGCTTGATGTTGGCCGCCATCTGCTCCATCGAGGAGGAAATCTCTTCGACCGAGGCCGACTGTTCCGTTGAGCCCTGAGAGAGTTCTTCGGCGCTCGAACTTATCTCCTGGCTTCCCGTCATGACCTGGTTGGCTGCCGATTGAATGTTTGACATGACTTCGGTTAGACCATCGACCATCTTGGCCAGCGCCTGCATCAGCTTGTCCTCCGCGGACCGCTCTTTGATCCTGACCGTGAGATTGCCGCCCGCGATCTCCTGGGCGGTGGTGGTCACCTCGTCCATGGCATCGATAAGCATGTGGATATTATTTTTTATCTTGTTGTATTGCCCCTTGTACTCCTTGGCAATTTTGGGAGGAATGACTCCCCGGGAGACCTTCTCCACATAGTCGGCGGTTACCATAAGCGGTTCGACGATATTTGCGATCGTGTCGTTTACCCCGGCTACGAGCTTATTCCATCCTCCTACGAAAAGAGTCGCGTCGGCCCGTTTGTCGAGTTCGCCGTTAGCGGCTGCCTGGATGATTATGTCGGTTTCGGCGAGCAGCTCGTTCATCATCTTGACCATGGCGTTCAGGTTGTTTTTGATGATGTTGTACTGGCCCTTGTATGCGGTGGTGATTTCGGGAGGTATGACGCCCTTGGAAACCTTTTCCACATAGTCGGCGGTAACCATGAGGGGTTCGACGATATTTGCGATCGTGTCGTTTACCCCGGATACGAGCTTATTCCATCCGCCGACAAAAAGTGTCGCGTCGGCCCGTTTGTCGAGCTCGCCGCTTGCGGCCGCCAGGATGATTTTGTCGGTTTCGGCGAGCAGTTCGTTCATCATCTTGACCATGGCGTTCAGGTTGTTTTTGATGATGTTGTACTGGCCCTTGTATTCGGTGGCGATAGCAGGAGGTATGACGCCCTTGGAAACCTTCTCCACATAGTCCGCGGTAACCATGAGGGGGTCGACGATATTTGTGATCGCATCATTTACCCCGGTTACGAGCTTATTCCATCCGCCGACGAAAAGAGTCGCGTCGGCCCGTTTGCCCAGTTCCCCGCAGGCGGCTGCCTGGACAATTTTGTCGGTTTCGGCGAGCAGCTCGTTCATCATCTTGACCATGGCGTTCAGGTTGGTTTTGATGATGTTGTACTGGCCCTTGTATTCGGTGGTGATAGCGGGAGGTATGATGCCCTTCGATACCTTTTCCACGTAGTCGGCGGTAACCATAAGGGGTTCGACGATATTTGCGATCGTGTCGTTTACCCCGGATACGAGCTTGTGCCAGCCTCCAACGAACAGCTTGTCGTTTGCCCGTTTGTCCAGTTCGCCGTTTGCGGCCGCATGGATGATCTTGTCGGTTTCCGCAAGCAGATTATTCATCATGTCGATAGTGGCGTTGAGATTGTTTTTGATTTCGTTGAAATCGCCCTTGTAGACATCGGTTATCCGCGGCGGAATGTCTCCTTTGGAGATGCGGTCTATATATTCGGCCGTGACGTTTATCGGGGCCACAAACGCATCGATCAGTTCATTTAATCCGGCTACGAGTTTTTTCCAGTCGCCCACAAATCTCGCCGCATTGCTGCGGGTGTCGAGCTTGCCGTCCTTGGTGGCTTGGATGAGGCTGTTTACTTCCTCTACATATTCCTTGAGGTTTTCTCGAACCTTCTCGATGGTGTCATTGATAAATGCCTTCTTGCCCGGAAACTTTTCCAGGGTCGCCTCAAAGTTTCCTTTGCCAAATTCGGCGATACAGGCCATGGCTTTTTTCTTTACGGAGATATGGCCGCTCACCATAACGTTTACGCCTTTGGCCATGGTGCGATAAGCGCCGTGGAATTTATCCTCCGCAATCATTACATCTATATCGCCCGCGTCGTGTTCCTTGGACATGTGACCCATCTCGGCTATCAAGGAATTAAGAGTATCGATGCAGAGGTTTAGATTGTTCTTTATTTCGTTGAAATCTCCTTTGTATTCATCGGTGATCCTTGGGGGGATATCGCCCTTGCTGATTCTGTCCACGTACTCAGCCGAGACGTTCAAGGGGCCGATGACAGCGTCCAGGGTATCGTTTACGCCCTGTACGATTTTTTTGTAATCGCCCGCATGGCTGGATGCATCGGCCCTTACGGCGAGCTTTCCCTGCACGGCGGCCTCACTTAGCATATCGATATCGTTTATGATGGCTTTAAACTTATCCACCATGATCTTCATGGCGGCAAAAAGCTGCCCGACTTCGTCGCCGCGGCTCGAATCGATGGAAACGCTCATATCGCCTTCGGCAAGTCGTTTGTTGATCGCGACCGCTTCGCTTATGGGCTTTGTTATGCTGCTGCTGACAAATATTATGATGAAAATCGCCAATGCCAGCGATCCGCACAAAAGGGCGATGAGAAGATTTCGAGAGGAGCGGTAAGAGTCCCCCGCGGCCTTGCCCGCGCTCTGCATCCTGTTGCGCTCGAATTTGATCAAATTGTCTACAGCCGAAAAATATTTATCCTGCATGGGACGCATGGCGAAAAGGGCGGCCGTGGCCTCTTGTTTTTTATTGGATTCAATAAGGCCCAGTACTTCGTCTTTGGCGCTGGTATAGGCGCTTCTGCGTTTCAGCACGTCATGTAGAATCGCTTTGCCTTCTTCGGATGTAACCGTCTTGGAAAGTGAAGCGATATTTTCCGAGATCCTGGACTGCGATTGGGCGGCTGTCCGGAGCTCCTTTTCGATGTCGCCGGCATCCGTTAAAAGGATTGCATTGCGTAGCCTTCTCGCCACCTGGTTGATGTCCTGGACCGTCTCGTTTGCCAAAACGGTCTTTGGCCACCTGTCGGTTACCATCGAGGTGACCGTATCATTTACTGTGCCTAGCCTGTTCATTGCAAAAAGCGCCGTGACGGTCATCAAAACGAGCATCACGCCAAAGGCGAGCGCCATTCTCAGACCGATCTTCATGTTTTTCAGCATCGTTTTTTCCTTTTGATAGGCTAGGGGTTGATATAAATTTCACGGTATTCTCATTGCGGTTCTGCTAGTAGTTCTCAAATTCTTCGTCGCTCAAATCCGACCTGGTTTCTTTAGACAGATTCAAAAGGATCCCGTTAGCGGGGCGATCCCCGTAAGTGTGTCCATTAGCCTTTTGAGGCGTTGGACGGTTTGACCTCGCCAGTTGTGTCTTATGAGGCTTAAGGAGTTTCTCGCCGCTCCTACCGTTTGTCTTCGCGACGGACGAGGACCCTTTAAACTTGAAAAAGGCAATGGAGTTCTGGAGTTGTTCGGCCTGGGTCAAAAGCTCGACGGAAGTCGAAGCCATCTCCTCGGATGCCGCGGCATTCTGCTGGATAACCTGGTCCAACTGTTGAATGGCCATGTTGATCTGGCCGGTTCCCGCGGACTGCTCGTTGCTGGCCGCGGCGATCTCCTGCACCAGGTCGGCGTTTTTCCGGATATCGGGAACCATCATGGTTAGCATCTCGCCGGCTCTTTCGGCAATTTTGACGCTCGAAGCCGACAGTTTATTGATTTCGCCCGCCGCGGTCTGACTGCGTTCGGCAAGTTTTCGCACCTCCGAGGCCACCACGGCAAACCCCTTTCCATGCTCGCCGGCGCGCGCCGCCTCGATTGCGGCATTTAGCGCCAGCAGGTTGGTCTGCCTGGCGATCTCTTCGATAATGGAGATCTTTCCCGCGATTTCCTTCATCGCCCCAACGGTTTCCGAAACCGACTTTCCGCCCTCTCTTCCGTCTTCGGCAGCCTTTATGGCGATCTTTTCCGTCTGCTGGGCATTATCGGAATTCTGCTTGATGTTGGCCGCCATCTGCTCCATCGAGGAGGAGATCTCTTCGACCGAGGCCGACTGTTCCGTTGAGCCCTGAGAGAGTTCTTCGGCGCTCGAACTTATCTCCTGGCTTCCCGTCATGACCCGGTTGGCTGCCGATTGAATGTTTGACATGACTTCGGTTAGACCATCGACCATCTTGGCCATCGCCTGCATCAGCTTGTCTTCCGCGGACCGCTCCTTGATCTTGACCGTGAGGTTGCCGGCGGCAATTTGTTCCGCGGTCTCGGTCACTTCTTCCATACAAACAAGCAACGTGTTGAGGTTGTTTTTGATTTCGTTAAAATCGCCTTTGTAGGTTTCGACGATCTTGGGAGGGATCTCTCCCTTGCTGATTCGGTCCACGTATTCCGCCGCCACGGTAAGAGGTCTTATCACCGCATCCAGGGTGCTATTGACACCTTCAACGATCTTGCGATAGTCCCCATGATGTTTTTTCGCATCCGCCCGTGATGCGAGGTTGCCATCGAGAGCGGTCTTGACCAGACCGTCGGTATCCTGGACCAACTGGACGACAGCCTGAACCGTTCTTTCCAACCCATCGTTGATCTTCGTAAAATTTTCGCCGATTTGGCGGGTGTCTTCGTCAGTGGCGGCGGTGGAAGAGGTAATGCTAAGATCTCCCCTGGCGACTTTCCCAAGATTGACCACCAACTTATCGACCTCAATCGCCTGATAATCGGCTCGCTTTTTGGCAAGACGCGCGGCTTTTTTTACTTCCGTGAGATCCGTTGCGACTTCGAGTGCTCCGATGATCCTGCCCTCGGCGTCTTTTACCGGCACGCCGGAGTAAGCGATATCCAAATCCTTGCCCTGCGGATGGGCTTCCGTTTCGGCTGTGATACTGTGGCCGCGCTGCATGCATTGTCCCGTGGCGCACTTATCCGTGCGGCAATGGGGCGTTTTGAAGTGATCGTGGCATTTGGTCCCTATGAGGGCCTGCTGTGAAAGACCGGCAAGGCTTGCTCCGACGGCGTTCATGTATAGAACGGTGAAATCGCGATCCACAATGAAGGCCGGTACAGGCATGGAGTCAAGATGGGCAACAATTGCCCCCACGGTATTGTTCATCCCTTCCACGATTTTGCGGAAGTCGCCATGGTGTTTCGCTACATCCACCCGTGCGGACAACTTTCCCTGGATAGCCGATTCGGCGAGCATATTGGCATCGCCTATTAAAGCTTTAATGTTATCGATGCAGCCATTGAGATTGTTCTTAATTTCATTGAAGTCGCCCTTGTATTCATCGGTGATCGAGGGAGGGATATCGCCCTTGCTTATTCGGTCCACATACTCGGCCGATACATTCAAGGGGCCGATGACAGCGTCAAGGGTATCGTTTACTCCCTGCACGATTTTTTTGTAATCGCCCGCATGGGTGGATGCATCGGCCCTCACGGCGAGCTTTCCCTGCACGGCGGCCTCACTTAGCATATCGATATCGTTTATGATCGCTTTAAACTTATCCACCATGTTCTTCATGGCGGCAAAAAGCTGCCCGACTTCATCGCCGCGGCTCGCATCGATGGAAACGCTCATATCGCCTTCGGCAAGTCTTTTGTTGATCGCAACCGCTTCGGCTATGGGCTTTGTAATGCCGATGGCGACAAATAGTATGATAAAAACCGCCAAGGCCAGCGATCCGCACAAAAGGAAGGTGAGAAGATTTCGAGAGGAGTGGTAAGAGTCCCCCGCGGCCTTGCCGGCGCTTTCCATCATGGTGTGGTCGAATTTGATGAAACTGTCCAGAGCCGAAAAATATTTATCCTGTGCGGGACGCATGGCGAAAAGGGCGGCCGTGGCCTCTTGTTTTTTATTGGATTCAATAAGGCCGAGTACTTCGTCTTTGGCGCCGATATAGGCGCTTCTGCGTTTCAGCATGTCCTTTAGAATCGCTTTGCCTTCTTCGGATTTAACCGTCTTGGAAAGTGAATCGATATTTCGCGAAGCCCTGGACTGCGCTTGGGCGGCTATCCGGAGCTCCCTTTCGATGTCGCCGGCATCGGTTAACAGGAGCGCATCGCGTAGCCCTCTTGCCGCCAGGTTGATGTTTAGGGCTGTCTCGTTTGCCAAAACGGCCTTTGGCCATCTGTCGGTTACTATCGAGGTTACCGTATCGTTTACCGCCCCGAGTCTGTTCATTGCAAAAAGCGCCATGGCGGTCATCAAAGCGAGCAGTACGCCAAAGGCTAGAGAAATTCTCAGTCCGATTTTTAAGTTTTTCAGCATTTTTTACCCTCTAGGTCGGCAAGTGGTCGTCATACACGAAAAAACTTCACAGATGAGCATTTCGGGTTTCAATCATCTCTTATACCAAGTTGGGTTCAAGCCCGGCCGCCACGTCCTCTGATGCGGTTGGAACAAGAATTAAACTTGAAGTTTCATGCAAGAGCCGTTTGTCGGGTTTTGCTTCACTCAACCCAACCTACAGATGCAACTTATCGAGATTCGATGACATCTAGCTTTCTAAACAACTGGGCATCGCTTGCTACCGGTTCGAATAGCTCCGAGATCTCAGCGGGCATTTTCTGAGTCTGTTCGGTGGCGAAAAAACCTCCGGGGGCAAGCGAGCGGTGAAACATTTCGATCACCTTTATCCGCTGGGCGTTTTCGAAGTGGAGCAGCACATTTTTGCAAAGGATCAGGCTAAAGCCTTCGCCTATGGGCTTGAGGGTAAGAAGATCGTGTCTTTGGTATTGGATTCGGTTTCGAAGAAGCTCGGCTATGCTGAAGTATCCCGGTCTATCGTCAGGTGTAAAGTACTTTGCCAGCAGGTCGCCCGGCATTCTTTTTACTTCTTCTTCCCGGTATGCCCCCGTGCGGATGATGTCGCCGAAAAGGGAGCAATCGTCTAGATCGGTAGCCTCTATACGCAGGTTTTTAAACCCGAAGGTTCCCATGTTTTCCGCAAAAAGCATTGCGAGCGAGTATGGCTCCTGCCCGGTAGCGCACCCCGCATCCCATACGCGCACCCGGCTTCGGCCGGAAGTGTAGGGGATCACATGTTCGACGACCCGCTCCAAGGTCTGCATGTCTCTTAGGAAAAAGGTAAACGCCATGCTCATTCTCCCTGATCTTTTAATGAATCGAGGCCTGATCCATTTCGACACTTTGGACCAGCTTGTGCACATCTATTATGAGCGCGACCGTTCCGTCCCCGAGTATGGTTGCCCCGGAGAGTTCATCGACGTTTTGGAAGACCTTTCCGATATTTTTAATGACTGTCTGGTGTTCCCCTATGACCTTATCGACAACGAGGCCGACTTTGCCTCCCGCAGATTCGGTAATAACGATCTGCTCGACTTCCGGGCGCTCCCCGTTGATCGCAAAGCGCTCGCGGAGCCGGATATAGGGGACGATTTCACCGCGAACGCGTGTAATGTGGCGTCCGTGGGCCCTTGCCACGTCCTCGCGAGTCAGCTCCACGCACTCCTCGACTGTTGAAAGGGGTAAAACGAAGCGCCCATCTCTTACCTGGACCAGCAACCCGTCGACGATCGCAAGGGTAAGGGGGAGCTTAAGAGTTATGGTGGTTCCCACTCCCTGCCGGCTCGACACATCGATTGAGCCCCGCAGGGCATCCAGGCTCCGTTTTACGACATCCATCCCAACACCTCGGCCCGAGACGCTGGTGATTTTGGCCGCAGTGGAAAAGCCCGGGGCAAAAATCAGCGAAAAGATTTCCTTTTCGGATAGTTCCGCATCGGCTGAAATGAGACCCCTTTCGATAGCCTTGGACCGGATAGCCTCCGACGCCAGGCCTGCGCCGTCGTCGGTTATGCGGATAAGAACACTTGCCCCAGAATGCATTGCCGAGAGCCGCACGGTCCCCTGCCTGGGTTTACCGGCAGCCTCCCGTGTTTGGGGCGCCTCGATGCCGTGGTCTATGCAATTGCGGATAAGGTGCACCAGGGGATCGTTTAGCCGTTCGATTACGGTCTTATCGAGCTCGGTTTCTCCACCGTCAGTAGTCAAAAGGATCTCTTTTCCGAGTTCCCCGGACAGATCGCGAACCAGCCGGTTGAATTTGGTAAAGGTCGTCCCGATCGGAAGCATCCTGATGCTCAAGGTGTTGTCGCGCAACTCCGCGGTGAGATGCTCCACTTCCTCGGCTATCGACATGAGTTCCGGATGATCGATGGAGGCGGCCGTCTGGCTGAGGCGGGCCTGCACGGTGACCATCTCGCCGACGAGATTTACCAGGGTGTCGAGCTTTTCCGCGCGCACGCGTATGCTGGAAGCCTGTTCCTCTTTGAGATGTTTGCTTCTAACCGCCTGGAGATGTTCCTGTTCGGCAAGGCTCGACTCGATCATGCTTGCCTCGATCACTCCCCTGGCGACCAGAAGCTCTCCGAGGCGCGTCTGCGAACCCAAGGCCTTCTGCAAATCCTCATAGGAGACCAGGCCCCGTTCGATAAGTATTTCACCGAGCCTTTTGGGAGGGATTCCATTTTCATCCAGGCCGGGCATATCGAGGGCCTTGATTTCCAACTCGCAGTCATCTTCTACGAAGATGAAAACGTCTCGTATGCCATTTTCTCCCCGGTTCGTCGTAAGGATCACGTCCCAGGAGAAGTGACATTCTTCGGGGTCCAGCTCCTCCAGGTCGGGAACGGCTTCGGTGTGGGCGATGACAGTGCATTTGCCCATTTGCCGCAATTCGTCGAAAAGAAGGAGCGGATTGGCGCCTCGTGAGAAAATTTCGGGATTCGGCCGAAAATAGATGCGGAAGGTCTTCTGCTCCTGTTGCTGTTCGGGTTCGGGCCGCTGCGTTTGCGGCGGCTTTGCCGCAGGCTCTTCCCGCGTGGGGATGAGTTGCTTTAGCGCGTTTGTGATATCGGTGGCGCTCGCCGCCAGGGCCGCCGCCTCGCCCTCCGCGACGTCGAGCATGGAGCGTATCCGGTCTCCCGCCTGGAGTGTTAGATCGACCAGCGTTTTGGTCACGCACAACTCGTTATTGCGGAGCAGATCGAAAACATTTTCGATGTCGTGGGTAAAGGAGGCGATATCATCGAAGCCCGCCATGGCCCCGGAGCCCTTTATCGTATGGAGCGCCCTGAATACCCTGCCGATCACTTCCGTATCGCACGGGTCTTCCTCCAGGGCGAGTAGAGACGTTTCGAGTTCCGATAAGAGTTCGCAGGCTTCCGCCCGGTAAATTTCTCTTTGCGATTCTATTTGAAATTCCATTATCCCAGGACCTTTTTTACTACCGCGAGAAGTTGGTCAGGTTTAAAAGGTTTTACGATCCACCCGGTTGCTCCGGCAGTTTTGCCTTCCTGTTTCTTGTCCGCCTGGGACTCCGTGGTGAGCATCACGATCGGGATGAATTTACAGGAAGGGTTTGCCCTCAAACAGCGAATGAGTTGGATGCCATCCATATTGGGCATGTTGAGGTCGGTCAGCACCATACTGACACTGGCGCCGCTAAGCTTTGACAGGGCGTCTTTTCCGTCTTTTGCCTCCACCACCTGATATCCGGCCTGCGCGAGGGTGAAAGTAACCATCTGGCGAACACTGGCCGAATCATCTACCGTCATGATGGTTTTGCTCATGCTGTCCAATCTCCTGTCCACAAGCAGTTCCGATTGGGGTTTTTGTTGCAGCCGATTGTGCGCACCAGTCCCGCATCCCGCACCATGCGCTTGAGCGGTTCGGATTTTTGCTCTAGAAATGTCAGATGCTTCCCCAGTCTAAGGGATGCGCGGTGCGCGGAGCAGAACAGTTGCAAGGCGGAAATGTCGACAGCCGCAACCTTTTCGAGGTCGAGGACAATACGTTCGCTTTTCCCCAGCGCTTCCAGCAGGGCGGGCTTTAGTTCGCCAGAACGCTCTATGGTCCAGTTTCCCTTGATCTTTAGAATGGTTGTCTCGGCAGACCCTGTCATTTCCAAATCCATCGTTTCCCCCTCCGCCGGCTTCCCCATCGGCTGGAAAAGCTCGGACATTGTCACCCGGTTCGCCCAAATTTGCCTCCCGAGGCCCGCCGCATAGCCCGGTACCCTCGAGCTGAGGCGCGGCCCTTAAGACACTCCAGCGGGGAGTTTATTTGCGAAAAAACGATCCCGGTTGGAGAGTTCCCGTTAAGATGCTAACTCGGTATAGTCGGGCGGAAACTCGATATTGAAAGAAGAGTGACAAATTAGTGAGGGGTGTTCACTATTATTCGATGGAATTGAGGTAGGACCTCAGGTTGACCTTCTTTTGATTTAGCCCCAGCTTAGATCTGAGGCGATAGCGGTGAGTCATCACCGTATTGAGGGAAATACCTATTAATGAGGCAATCTCCTTGTTGCTTTTGCCGGATTTGACAAAATTTGCGACCTGGGCCTCCATCGAGCTGATGCGGGTGTTTTTTAGCGACAGGTTTCTAAGAAATGGAGAAAAGACCTCAAGGAGGTTCTTTTGCAGGATCGCAACGTACTCTTGATGTTCTTTATCGAAGCGGCCGTTTTTTAGCTTATCGACGTAGGGCAGAATCGATTCCTTTACGTTGGCGGCGATATCTGCCTGGAGATTATCCTTATCTTTCCCGGCCCGTTGCAGGAGCACTGCCATGGCGATATTTAGTTCCCGGAGTTCCTTTTGCATTTTCCGTTCGCGCTCTATTCTTTCGATTTTCGCCAAGATTTCCGCCAGTCGGAATGGTTTTCCCATGAAATCGGCCGCTCCCGCCCTGATTATATCGCTGTATGTGTAGGTATTGGTGTGGCCGGTCATCATTATTATATCGATTTGTGGCGTTATTTCATGTAATTGACTAAGAAGTTGCATGCCGTCCATGCCTGCCATTTTAATGTCCGAGATTACCAGATCGAAACTGTCCTTTTTCAATATCCCGAGCGCCCTGGCCGGATCTGTGGAACTATCGCAGCAATAACCGGAGGAGCGCAGGAATTTGGTCAGCATGGCGCAGATATCCTGTTCATCGTCAACGATAAAAATTTTTTCAATTATCTTTTCCAAATCACTCCTCCCGCCCGTTTGGGGCCTGCGCATTTTGTCGGAAGATAACCCGGGGTATCCGAGGCGTTAAAAAAGCCCGGTTCCCGGTCAACATGGCCGTCCAATTTATTCTCCGCGCTTATTCCCGGAATGTAGACACAGAACCTGGAGCCCTTCCCGGGCATGCTTTTTACAGTGATCGCCCCATCGTGTCTTTTTACTATGGCGTTTACTACCGCAAGCCCCAGTCCGGATCCCTTTCCAACTTCCCTGGTTGTAAAATAGGGGTCAAAAATACGCTCCAAATCCTCTTTATCGATCCCGCAACCCGTATCGGATACACACAATTTGAGGTATGGCCCCGGCTGGAGAGGAAAAAGCGATCGATTGGCCAAATCGGTTTTGGCCATGGTAACGTTTGAAAAAGTGACCTCCAGGATCCCCTTGCCATTGAGTGCCTGAACCGCATTGGTGCAAAGATTGATCAAGACCTGCCGGATTTGAGTCGGGTCCGCCATCGCAATGCCGGTCTCGATATTTTCCCTTATTTCAATGGAGTCGGGAAGCGAAGAGCGTAAGGATTGCAATGCCTCCTTAACGATAGAGCCGAAATCGATCCGGGTCCTTTGGTACTCCACAGTGGAGCGGGAAACCGCAAGGATTTGCCCGAGCAGTTCCTCCGCTCTGCGACAAGCTTTTAGCACATGCTCCAGATCGTAGCGAAGGGGATTGGACTCGGGCAGTTCATTTAGCGCCATTTCCGTGTAGCCGACGACTGGTTGCAAAATATTGTTTAAATCGTTTGCTATTCCCCCGGCGAGGGTTCCGACGGCTTCCATCTTCTGCGCCAGGAAGAGGTGTTTTTCGATGATTTTCTTTTCTTTTTCCGAACGTTTGCGCTCGGTGATATCCTCTAGCCATCCTTCGATATGGAGAAGTTTTCCCTGTTTGTCCCGCACGGCCCACGCATGAATATTACAGGTAAAAAGGCTCCCGTCCCTGCGTTTGAATCGATTCTCGACATGAACGGGCTCCGTGGCTTTTAGAACCATCCGCAGGATTTCATCGCGTGTTGACGGATCCACCCACAAATCGTTTACCGGATTTTCCACCAGGCGCATCAATTCCTGCGGGGAATCAAAACCGAACATGCGAGCAAACGCCGGGTTGACGTTTAGGATCCTCGCATCGTGTGTTGTTTGAAAGATCCCCAGCACAGCGTCATCAAAAAGCGTTCCGTACCTGTTTTCACTATCTTGGAGCCTGTTTTCGGCAAGCGCTCTCTGAAGTCGCAACTCCTCTTCCGCCTGCCTGCGTTCCTCTTTCTCCCGCCTGAGTCTTTCGTTTGCCTCGGCCAGTTGGGCGGTGCGCTCCTCCAAACGCCTTTCCAACTCCAGGGTTGCGTATTTGTGCAATCTTTTGGTTTCCATTTGGCGCCTGTCGCCACCTCCCGCAAAAGCTCTAAGAGTAGTTTCGGAAACGACTGTCGGCCAGATCTATCGGCAGTCTCAAAGGAGATCCATTTGCAACAGGTGTGCTAACTGCGATTCGGCGAGTGCGATGCGCCTCAGAGCGTAACCGCGATTCGTTGTAACGCAGTTGGGACGCATTTCGCTTAAGACGGATTATCACTACTGTCCGGTTAATTTTGAATCGGCAGCTATAAACGTTTGATTTCTAATACTCTTTGGCATAGTTTCCCGTTTTCGATTTGAATTTGGGTAGTGCTGTCCGCACGGTATTCATGGATTAGAACCGATACTCGGGCCAAAATGTTGTGCCGGTTTTTGTAGGGTGGGCACGGTGAAACTGTGCCCCCCCTACTACACATTCGCCGCCGCTTTTGAAATTAACCGGACAGCAGTGACGGTTTATGTCAATATTTTGGCGATTCTAAAAGGCAAAAGCTAACCATTATTTCTTCGCGCGCCCCGGGGTTCTTTGTGGCTAGCAATCGATCGCAGACGACTGGAAAGCGGTGGCGCGATCATGTAAGATAGGAGGTTATGATTCTTTTGATAAATCCTCCACTGGTTAAGCCCTCCGAGCCCCCGCCCGGGATTTCGCGGCTTTTGGGTACGCTTCGAGCCGAAGGGGTCGCATGCGAGGCGATTGACGCCAACATCGAGGGGATCCTGCATCTACTGGGAAAGGGTTCGCCTGCTTTAGACAGATGGACGCTCCGCGCGGGTAGAAACTGCGAGCGAAACCTTGATTTTATCCGCGCCCCGCAGTCCCGCCGGACTTTAGACCGGTACAAGCGGGCGGTCTCAGACATTAACCGGCTGCTTGGCAAGGCTTCGGAAAGCGCCGGAAAGGCAAGGCTTACACTTACCAACTATCAGGATGGGGAGCTTTCCCCGGTTCGGTCCGCAGATCTTTTGGAGGCGGCCGAAAAGTACGAAGAAAACCCGTTCCATGACTATTTTTCGAAGAGGATTTCGAGTGCTGTCGACCTTTTTTCGCCAGGGACGATCGGGATTTCCCTTAATTTTTTGAGCCAGGCGCTTACGGCCTTTTCGATGATCGGCTTTATCAAAGCCAGGTATGGGCGCATGCGGGTCGTGGTTGGAGGGAGCCTTGCGACGTCGTGGGGGGCGGCGTGGCCCGGATGGAAAAGCTCTTTTGAGGGGCTAATCGACCGGGTTGTGAGCGGGCCGGGCGAGCAGGCGCTCCTTGAGCTCTCCGGCATAGACCGGGTCGCCAGACGCAGGTTTTGCTATGGTCCCTTTGTTTCCAGCCGCTACCTTTCCCCGGGGTTGATTCTACCCTACAGCGCCTCTTGCGGATGCTGGTGGAACCAGTGCTCCTTTTGCCCCGAAAAGGCGGAAGGGGTTCGCTACGACCCTGTCCCCCCCAAAGAAGCGGTGGTGGAAGCAGGGGAGTTATGGGCGGCGCATCGGCCCGACCTCATTCATTTCGTAGACTCCGCAATGAGCCCTGCGCTTCTGAGTAGACTTGCGGAAAACCCGCCCGGGGCGCCGTGGTACGGTTTTGTCCGGATGACTAGAAGGCTTGCGGATGAAGATTTTTGCCGGGCGCTCCAGGCGAGCGGTTGCGTAATGCTAAAGCTCGGCCTGGAATCGGGCGATCAGTCGGTCCTTGACTCCGAGTGCAAGGGGATGGACCTGGGGCTTGCCACAAAAATTCTTGCCTCGCTTAAAAAATCGGCCATCGGGACCTATGTCTATCTTCTTTTCGGCTCGCCGTCGGAATCCGAGGCCCAAGCTCGAAATACCCTCGATTTTACGGTCCGCCACGCTCCGCTAATCGATTTTTTAAATCTCGCAGTGTTTAATATGCCGCTAAACAGCCCCGATGCGAAGCGCTTGGCGACTTCTCCCCATTATGAGGCAGACCTCTCCCTCTACACCGGATTTAACCACCCGAAAGGTTGGGATCGAGCGAAGGTGCGGCGTTTTCTCGAATCGGAATTCAAAAGACACCCGGCCATAGCCGCCGTTTTATCCAATGATCCGCCACTGTTTACTTCCAATCACGCGCCGTTTTTCCTGCGATGACCGTGTGGGCTACGGACAAGTCCTTACAGGGCTATCGGGTAGTCGAGCTGTTTTTTTTTCATCTTTTCTATCAGGGTCGTGCGGTTGAGTCCGAGGAGCTTGGCGGCCTTGTTTTTGACCCCGCCCGTTCGATGCAGCGCGTCGAGGATCAGGCGGTTTTCGAGATTTTCGAGCATCTCCTTTAGGTTAATCCCCGCTTCGCCAAGTTCTATACACGCCGGTACGGGCTCGCCTACCGGCTCATCGATGGCCTGCATTCTTTTGGGGAGGTCGCTTAGGTCGATTTCGTCGGCATCGGTCAAAATCACGAGGCGCTCGATGACGTTTTCAAGCTCTCGGACGTTTCCCGGCCAGTCGTATTGTTTTAAACTCTCGATGGCGCTATTGGACATTCGTTTTTGGACAATGTTTTTTTTCTGACAATGTTGAATGAGAAAATGGCGGATGAGCAGCGCCACATCTCCCGCGCGCTCTCGAAGGGGCGGGACGTGGATGGGGATAACGTTTAACCGGTAAAAAAGATCTTCTCGGAATTCGTTTTCAGCCACCGCCCGCTCCAGATCCTTATTGGTAGCCGCCAAAATGCGAACATCGACTTCAATGGTTCGCGAGCCGCCGACCCGTTGGAACTTGGTTTCCTGCAGGAAGCGAAGGAGCTTTACCTGGAGCTTCGGGCTCATTTCCCCGATTTCATCGAGAAAAACCGTGCCTTTGTTGGCCAGTTCGAACCGTCCCCGCCTCTCTTTGAAAGCGCCGGTGAATGCCCCTTTTTCGTGGCCGAACAGCTCGCTTTCCAGGAGCTCTTCGGGAATGGCCCCGCAGTTTATCGGCACAAAAGGCATATCGCAACGAGGGCTCTGGTAGTGAATGGCGTTGGCTATAAGTTCTTTGCCCGTCCCGCTTTCCCCGGTTATAAGGATCGTCGAGTCGGTTTTAGCCACCCGCTTTATCACCCCGTAGAGCTTCTGCATGGGAACGCTTTGGCCGATCAGCCTTTCGAGCCGATGCTGTTCGAGGATTTGCGTGCGAAGGGCGACATTTTGATCTTTGAGATCCTTATGTTCGAGCGCTCTTTTTAGCGTGAGGGCGATTTCATCGAGATTGGCGGGCTTGGATAGATAGTCGTAGGCGCCGCGCTTTATCGCTTCGACCGCTGTTTCTATCGTCCCAAATCCGGTCAGAACGATCACCGGGGTATCCGGGTAATGCTGGACAAAATGGGCAAGGACTTCCATGCCGTTTATGTCGGGCATCCAGAGATCGGTTAAAACGAGTTTGAAGCTGCACTTATCGGCGGCCGCGATGGCCGCCTTTCCGCAGGACACCACCTCGATATCGTAGTCGCCCTGGAGACGCTCGACCACGAGTTCGAGCGTTAGCGGTTCGTCGTCGGCAATCAGAATTTTTGGCTTCAGTCCCATCAATTTACCTGGTTATGCTCAGAGTCTGGTTTTACAGCGGTAAACTCTCCGCAAATCAAAAACGATGGGCGGTTGCAACTAGCCGCGGCTACCCTCATTTCCCGTGAGTCGTTGTGTCTGCAACCGCTCCGTGCAAAGCTTAAGACACGCCAGACAATCCGAGGTCTGGATACCCAGTTGGCAGAAACGGCCGAATGCGTCGAACCAGTCATCTCCGGTGCGGGGGCAGATGCTAACGAATTCAAGAAAGCGCACCAGCCGTTCGGTAGCCGTAGGATCGATGGCATGTTCGATGCGGCAGGCGTTGGCTTCGGCGTCTTCGTCGCCGAGTTGCAGGGTGTTTGCAAAAAACTCTTTGAGCACTTTGTGACGGCGGATGACTTCTCGCGCAATTTCTCGTCCGGAGGTCGTAAGGGTGATAAAACTATACGGGCTGTAGTTGATAAGGCTACGAGCGGCCAGAGCCTTAAGAGCACCGGTCACCGAGGCGCGCTGCACGCTCATCTGCTCGGCTATGTCCTTGGCCCTTGCAACTCGGTTGGACTGCTCGAGATGGAAGATGACTTCAAGGTAATCTTCCAGGCTGGCGGACAACCCCTCGGTGTTTTCGCCACAGTCCATTTTATCCTCTCCGTTGTGTCCAGACATTTCAAAAATAACGACGACATCAGCCAGCTTACTTCATCTGTGCTCATTGAGTCAAGTAAATCGCACGGTTGCAGGCTGGATCCATGCGCGCCGGTTCTCGAAAATCCGCGAGTGGCAAGCCGCGCGCGGGATTTTCGCCGCGCCATTGTTTCTCGTTTCGCAGGCGCCATACCTGGCCAACCTGAAAGTTTGCAATAATACACCAAGAACCCTGCTAAGACGGATAAATTATGCGGCCAAAGCGGGAAACAGGCAGAAGAGAGGGGGGGGGACGAAAAGTTTTCTCACGCGAAGCCGCGAAGAGGTGAGGAAGTGAAGAAACCTTTTCATGGTTTCAGGGTGTGCCGGCGGGACATGGAGGAGGTTACTCCATCGAGTCGGGAAGGCGCAGGGGGCGCAGATCCCGCGCTTCTGTCCTTTGCCTCTACGTGGGCGGCCGGCTACGACACAGTCTCCAAGCCGCCCCCGCCTACCCGACAAGTAGAACCGGGCCCACGAAAAGATTGCCGCCCTGCGGGCTTGCGACATCTTTTAAGCCGCGACTGTCGCAATTTGCACGCTTTACCGTGTGGACCCCATCGCGACTGCTTGTTCCACGCCAACCTCGGAGGGCGAGCGGCTATTGTGGTCGGACGTCAACCCACGTGTCAACCACGCAGAGCGTGAAGCGCTCATGAGCGCCCAGAAGGAAATCCAGGAGAGGGCGAAAAGCTGGAAAAACGAATAGGGAATAGCCCAGCGCCACCCAAACCATGAGCGATAGCGCATATGGTAGACAGTCGCAGGGATTATCGAGCTGATCAGGCAGCCTACGGCCAGGATTCGCAGGGTGATAAAGGGGCGCATGAGCAGTTCGGCCACAAGACCCACCTTAAAGGCCTCGGTCACCGCGAGTTGAAGCAATTGCACGGCCGCAAGGAATCGAATCCATCCGGAGCCCCCGTCGCCTTTTCGAAACCGTTTCAGCATGAAAGTAGCCGTGACCAGGCTTTCGCGGACATTACTTCTGGCCCAGCGCAGCAACATTTTGCGCAGCCCTCCAAAAGTTGTCGGGAGCTTGGTCAGCACTATCGCATCTCTTTGGTAAACCACGCGGTAGCCGCTTTTAAGCACAAGGTTGGTCAAAGCCCTGTCTTCGCCTATCGTTGCCGGGGTCCCGAGGAAGGCCTGTTTAACCCAGCCCTTTAATTGGACTTTTATTACCGAGGCCCTGTAGGCCGAAAGAGCCCCGGGGGTGCAGAATACGCCCCCGTAAACGCTTTGGCCCGCTCGAATGAAGTCAAAACCGGCGGTAAAGAAAACTTCCATCATCTTGGGAATGGAACCTTCCGAGCGGTTTAGCACGCGAACATTGCCCGCAACAGCGCCCACCCTGGGGTTTACGGCAAAGGGGCTTGCCAGGTGCAAAAGCGTGTCGCTAGACACCTCGGAATCCGAGTCGATGGTGATCCACACGGCGCCGCGAGCATAGCGAAACCCGGCCATCAGGGCTTTACGCTTACCGCTGTTTTGGGGCTGGCGAACGAGTTGAAGCCGCGAGGAAAACTCCTTTCGCGCCTCCTCCATCCACTGCCAGGTATCATCGGTTGAGCCGTCGTCTACGCAAATTACCTGCATCTTGTCCGCAGGATAGTTGCTGTTCATGATCGATCGCACAGCGGGAAGAACCTGACGGCCTTCGTTGTAGGCCGGAATCACGATGGTCACCACGGGGAGCTCATTTGCCGCAACCGGGGCGACCGGCTTATAGCGGTACGCCATCCAGATTCTCCAGACGAGCACGAAAAGGGCCAAAAGGCCCAGCAGCGAACCGGGCCTTACGCCGAGAAGGAGCGGATGGGGGTGTTTCAGGAGCCTTAGAAAGTGTACTTTGCCGGATAACCTCGAACAGACAAGCGTTGCGGCTACGATCAGGTTGATAAGGAGAATCCAAAGATACAGGTGATCAATTTTATTTTTAAAGGAAAAAAATTTTCTTTTCATGGATAACCTATCCTCGATGACGTTGGCACTTTGGCATGTGCGCCAAGATTATGAATCAACAACCTTTGATGATACAAGACCTTGGGGGCGAGTCGAGTTAAGTAATGTTATTACGCGTTAAGTTTTGTTAAGAAGCGCTTGGCCGCAAGAGAAAAACGACTCCAATTTTTTCCGGGGGAGGGGGCAAATACGCCCACTTACCCCTTAGCGGAGACTCCCGGGCTTGGCCCGATCGCCCTCCTTTTTTGCAAAGGGGGGTCGGGGGGATTTCAAGTCTGTTCGTACAGCACGGAGTAAGCTCCGTCCCTGTTCTTAAGGATATCGAGGTCGAAAAACCTGAGTAATGAACAACCCAAAATCTTTTACTCTGCCGATAGAAAACCCGATCATTGAGTCGTTTTCGCCTAGCTGAATCGTCCCTCGTTTTTGACCGGATCCTTACCCCCCGAACTGAAGTGTATCGGACAGTTGTTTCGTTTTTTCCGGCGCCGGCAGAGTAAATCCCCCCAACCCCCCTTTGCAAAAAAAGGGGGGCGATCGAGCCTGGAGCCCCTCCAGGCGCGAGTCATTGCAAAAGGAGATAGGTGGGCGCATGTGTGGGTAATTGTAAGTTTGAAAAAAAGGGGGGCGATAAGAGCCTGCCGAAGACCATTGTTTAGGAGCGCAGGCGCCCGATTGCGCTCGAAGGGGGAGCATGCGGGAAAAACCGGGATGGTAATTCCTTGCATGCTCCCACACTGTTTAGTGCTTCTTTTGATGTTCCATTTCGTGGCGAGATTTCCATTGCTCGTGCATTTTGTCGAGTTTAGCGCGCTGCTCGGGGGTAAGGACCGCGTACATCCTGGCATGCATGCGCGCTACGTCAACGATGATGTCGGATAGGACGGCTGCCTGTCCCTTAGCAATCTCTTTGGCCTTGGCCTCGTCGAATTTGCCGCTCTTTACAAGGGCTACGAGCTGCTCGCGGGCGGTCTTAAGCGATTGGAAAAGCGGCTTCATCTTTGCCCGCTCCTCGAGTTTTATGGAAAACATCTCTTTTTTCTGATTGTCGGTCAAATCGAGCATTTTCCAAAAGTGGTGATGATGTCTCCAGTGACCCCCGTGATGCCGGCAAAAACAGCCTTCTCCGGCAATGGCCTGAGCTCCGACTCCTTCGGCGCTCCGGGCGATCGAGTTAAAGAAGATAGATGATCCGCTCATCCATACTGTCGCCACCAAAGCGATGCAGAACCCGATAAAGATTTTCTTCATTTTTTCTCTCCTTCAAGTTGTGTGGTGTCCTAAATTACAGAGCCGGGGCTTCGCAGTCGAGTTAACTATCGTTAATACAGGTAAAGTTTTGTAATTGGGTTCTTGAGGTCGGGGAAGGTAAAGGTAAAATTAACAAATTTTCACAAAAGTTTATTTGCCCGTGCGGCGGGTGGGGGCTAGGATGCGCCTGCCGACCTGGTTGCGAGGACCTATGGATTTGAGGCCGTGTGGCTGAGAAAACTTATGAGCTGACCACACTTTTAAATTGGCCGGGTAAAGGCTCAGCCGGGTGAGGAGATCTCCTGGCCGATCCCGATTTCGTTATTTCTACAAGGGCGATCAGATGACTTTTTCACCGCAAGTCGAAGAAAAAAAGGTCCCGAGGCAAAAAGCTGACCTTGCAAGGCGGGGCGTCCGGGTAGTTGCGGCTCTTTTGGCGGGGATTCTACTTTTTGCCGCAGACTGGGTATTTTTGGGAATAACAGCCGCAGGGCAGCGTCCGCACCCGGCGATGAGCGTTCCCGTTATCGCAGTTGCGGCAAAAAAAGGGGATATCCCGGTATACGTTACGGGTCTTGGTACGGTCACGGCCCTTTACACGGCCACTGTGCTCACCCAGGTTAACGGCCAGGTCGTAAAAGTTCCCTTTAAAGAGGGCGATATCGTGAGGAAGGGGGCGCTGCTTGCGCAGATCGACCCGGCGGCCTACGAGGCGACGCTTCTCCAGGCGCAGGGACAGCTTGCAAGAGACAAGGCCTTGCTGGCACAGGCCAAAACCAACTTTACGCGCTACGATATCCTTGTTAAACAAAATTCCATATCCCGGCAGCAGCGAGACGATCAGCTCTTCCTGGTGCATCAGTATGAGGGGACGGTCAAACTCGATGAGGGATTGGTCAAAAGCGCCGCGATAAACCTGGGTTATACTCGCATTACCGCCCCGTTTACGGGGCGAATCGGCCTGCGGTTCGTAGATCCTGGAAACATTGTCCATACAACGGATACCAACGGGATTGCGGTGATCACGCAGGACCGGCCCATTACGGTCATCTTCCCCGTTGCCGAAGAGAACCTGCCGGCCATCATGAAAAAGCTAAACGCCGGGGAAAGCCTCGCAGTCGAAGCTCTCGATCGGGCTCAAAACCGGTTGATCGCAACGGGGCGTCTTCTTACCGCCGACAATCAGATCGACACGACAACGGGTACTGTCCGGCTAAAAGCGATTTTCAAAAACGGGGACAACACCCTTTTCCCCAATCAGTTCGTAAACGCCAGGGTGCTGATGGAAACCCTGCGGGGTGTTACGGTTGTCCCCTCGGCGGCGGTACAGCGAAGCCCTGAGGGAACGTTTGTCTATGTCGTTAATAAGGACGAAACGGTTTCGGTTCGCAAGGTGACGCTTGGTCCCTCCCAAAAGGACACGCAGTCGATCGAAAAGGGGCTTTCTCCCGGCGAATCGGTGGTGGTCGAGGGTGCTGAAAAGCTACGGGAGGGGAGCAAAGTGAGGGTGCAAACTCCGGGCGCCAAAAATTCCGGAAAGAAGAGCTGAGATGAACCCCTCGCGCATCTTCATCCTACGGCCGGTTGCAACCACTCTTCTTATGGTTGCCATTTTACTGGCGGGAGCTGTGGCCTATTATCAGTTGCCCGTATCCGCGCTGCCGCAGGTGGACTATCCCACCATCCAGGTATTGACATTTTTCCCCGGGGCCAGTCCCGATGTCATGGCTTCAACTGTCACAGCGCCCCTGGAGCGCCAGTTCGGTCAAATGCCGGGCCTAAAGCAGATGATCTCCAACAGTTCGAGCACCAGTTCGGTGATTATACTCCAGTTTAGCCTTGACCTGGGGCTGGACGTCGCCGAGCAGGAGGTGCAGGCAGCGATCAACGCATCCTCTACTTTTTTGCCCTCAAACCTTCCCAACCCGCCGGTCTACAGCAAGGTCAACCCGGCAGATGCCCCGATTCTAACGCTTGCGCTAACCTCCAAGACTCTTGCCTTGCCAAAGATCGAGGATTTAGCCGACACAAGGCTTGCCCAGAAAATCTCCCAGTTGCCGGGAGTTGGGCTCGTCAGCATAAGCGGCGGTCAAAGACCGGCCATCCGCATAGGGGTAAATCCGGTAGCCCTGTCCGCCTACGGGCTTAGCCTCGAAGACGTTCGCGAGGCTATAGCGGCTGCCAATGTCGATCTGGCGAAAGGCTCCTTTGACGGGCCGCACCAGTCTTCGCTAATAGGCGCAGACGATCAGCTTCTTCGCGCCGAGGACTACCGGCCCATGGTTGTTGCCTATCGCAACAACTCGCCCGTGGTTTTGTCCGATGTGGCAAGTGTTGCCGACGGGGCTGAAAATGTGGACCAGGCTGCCTGGATGAACACCACCCCGGCGGTGATAGTAAATATACAGAGGCAGCCGGGGGCCAATGTCATCCAGGTCGTAGACCGGATAAAACGGCTTTTGCCCTCGCTCCGGACCACTTTGCCGGCGGGCGTCGATGTTACGATATTGACCGATCGCACCACGACGATCCGCGGATCGGTCCAAGACGTTGAGTTCGAACTCCTGCTGGCCGTGGCCCTGGTCATCATGGTGATCTTTTTATTTCTCCGAAACCTTTCGGCCACGATCATTCCGGGGGTCGCGGTTCCGCTCTCGCTTGTCGGCACATTCGGCGTCATGTATCTCCTGGGGTTTAGCTTAAACAACCTATCCCTTATGGCCCTCACCATATCCACGGGCTTTGTCGTAGATGATGCGATCGTCATGATAGAAAACGTCTCGCGCTTTCTCGAGCAGGGGTACTCACCCGTTGAGGCGGCGCTAAAAGGGTCCGCCCAGATCGCCTTTACGATCATGTCCCTTACCATCTCGCTAATAGCGGTACTCATTCCGCTGCTTTTCATGGGAGATGTGGTGGGAAGGCTTTTCCGAGAGTTTGCGGTCACTCTCGGCGTTACGATCCTGATTTCGGCTGTGGTCTCGCTAACGTTAACGCCCATGATGTGCGCGAAGCTTCTGCATCACACGCCCGAGGAAGAACAGACCAAATTCTACCGGAAATCCCAGGCGGCATGGGATAATCTCATCAGCTTCTACGGGAAAACGCTTCGCTGGGTGCTCGACCGACAGACGGCCACCCTGATTGTGGCGGCGGCAACGCTTGTGTTGACGGTTTTTCTCTACATCATCGTGCCCAAAGGTTTTTTCCCGGTGCAGGATACCGGAGTAATTCTTGGCATCTCGGAGGCGCCCCAGTCGATATCTTTTCCGGCGATGGCCCAAAAGGAGCAGGAGCTTGCCGGGATAATCCTAAAGGACCCGGCGGTCCAAAGCCTTTCCACATTTATCGGAATAGACGGAACCAACATCACCCTGAATTCGGGCAGAATGCTGATAAACCTCAAACCTCTAAATGTGCGCCAGATGAGTGCAAGCGCGGTTATTCGGCGTCTCCAAGGCGAGCTCGCGCAACTCCACGGCATCACGCTCTATATGCAGCCGGTACAGGATCTGACTGTCGAAGACCATGTGAGCCGCACGGAGTTTCAGTACACACTAGAAGATCCCAATATCAAAGAGTTAAATGTATGGGTCCCCAAATTTGTCGATGCCTTGAGTAAATCACCCGTGCTAAGTGATGTTAGCAGCGATCAGCAGGACCAGGGGGTGGTGGCGAACCTTGCCATCGACCGCAGCAATGCATCGCGCTACGGCATCACTCCGCAGTTACTAGATAATATCCTCTACGACGCTTTCGGCCAGCGGCAGGTATCGACAATTTTCACCCAGTTAAACCAGTACCGGGTTATCCTCGAGGTACAGGGGGCGTTTAAATTAACCCCGGGGGATCTTAAAAATATTTACATCCCCACGCAGACGATTGCGAACACGGCTAGCGCCACCACACCCATTTCGGCTGTCCCTTCCGCTCCGCGGCCGGTAGCGGCCGTAGCATCGACAACCGCGCCGGTGACGTCGGGATCGGCATCGGCGGGCTCCTCGCCCCACGCCGTAACGACCAACACCACCACCGGCGGAGTGGTAACGTCGGGCCCGGAGGGGCAGGTCCCCCTTAGCGCAATCGCGCGGTTGTCCATGGGTACCGCGCCGCTTCTTATCGCCCACCTGGGACAGTTTCCGGCGGCGACTATTTCTTTTAACCTGGCCCGGGGGGCATCGCTTGGGGAGGCGACAGACGCCATCGAGGCCACCGAGGCCAAGCTGGGGCTGCCCAAAAGCATTCAGACAAGCTTTCAGGGAACGGCCCAGGCATTCCGGGCGGCCCTGGCAAATGAGCCGATTCTTTTACTGGCGGCCCTCATAACGGTCTATATCGTTCTTGGCGTTTTGTACGAAAGCTACATTCACCCGATCACCATTTTGTCCACGCTGCCCTCGGCGGGCATAGGGGCAATTCTTGCGCTTTTCCTGTTTCGTTCGGAATTTAGCGTCATCGCGCTGATCGGCCTCATCCTGCTGATCGGGATCGTTAAGAAAAACGGCATCATGATCGTGGACTTCGCGCTGGAGGCCGAGCGAAAAGAGGGCAAGGCGCCGGTGGAAGCCATCTATGAGGCGAGTTTACTAAGGTTTCGGCCCATCATGATGACCACGATGGCGGCCATTTTGGGCGCGCTTCCCCTGGCCATGGGGAGCGGTCTTGGGTCAGAGCTGCGCCGGCCTCTTGGGATCTCCATAGTGGGAGGGTTAATAATCAGCCAGCTCCTCACCCTGTACACGACTCCCGTCATTTACCTGTGGTTCGATCGTTTGGCGAGAAGGTTTGAAAGGACTCAGTCCCAAAACGGCGAGGGCGGCTCCGGGGCTGGGCCGGCATGAACCTTTCCGAGATATTCATAAAACGTCCTGTAGCTTCGACCTTACTTACGGTAGGAATGACGCTGGCCGGGGTCGTAGCTTTTTATCTGCTCCCGGTAGCGCCGCTTCCGCAGATCGATTTTCCAACGATAAGCGTGCAGGCGGGCCTTCCCGGCGCGGACCCCGAGACCATGGCCACATCGGTTGCCGCGCCTCTTGAGCGGCAGCTAGGCCATATTGCCGGGGTAACCGAGATGACTTCCACCAGCACCCTCGGGGGAACCTCGATCGTCCTGCAATTCGAGCTGGACAGAAACATCGACGGGGCGGCGCGCGATGTGCAAGCGGCGATAAACGCGGCCAGGAGCAATCTGCCGTCCAATCTGCCAAGCAATCCGACCTACCGCAAGGTTAACCCGGCCGATGCGCCGATCCTGATTATTGCCCTTACATCGAGTCTCGTCAGTAAGTCCCAGATGTACGATACGGCCTCGACGGTCCTTGCGCAAAAGCTCGCGCAGGTAAGAGGCGTGGGCCAGGTTTTTGCGGGCGGAGGCGCTTTGCCCGCTGTGCGGGTGGAGCTTTCTCCGGGAGCGGTTAGTAAATATGGACTGGGTCTAAATGATGTGGCCTCGGCAATACAACTCCAAAGCGTTTTCCAGCCGGAGGGCCAATTCGAAAACGGGTCGCAGATCGTGCAAATCGTTGCCGACGATCAACTCCACACAGCCGCGCAATACCGGCGGGTGATAATAAAATATCAAAACGGGGCCCCGGTCCGTCTCTGCGATCTGGGGTCGGTGGAGGATTCCGTCCAGGATTTGCGAACCGGGGGCGGGGTAAACGGCAAGCCTGCGATAATGCTTATCGTATTCCGCTCGCCGGGGGCAAACATCATCAATACGGTTGGCCGGGTACGGGCGCTGCTTCCGCAACTATCGGCCCTTGTGCCCAAAAGCGTAGAGCTATCTGTAGTTCTGGATCGCAGCCCGCCCATTAAAGGGTCTTTGCAGCATGTCGAGCACACCCTCGTTATTTCCGGCATACTGGTCGTTTTGGTCGTATTCGCTTTTTTGCGCAACGTGCGGGGCACGATCATTCCCGCCGTCGCCGTTCCGGTATCGCTCATAAGCAGCTTCGGGGTCATGTATTTATTTGGCTACAGCCTCGATAATCTTTCCCTCATGGCGCTCACCATCGCGACCGGTTTTGTGGTGGACGACGCTATAGTTGTGCTCGAAAACATCACCCGCTACATCGAACAGGGGTTGTCTCCGATGGAGGCAGCACTTGTCGGGGCACGCGAGATTGCCTTTACGGTTTTGTCGATGAGCGTCTCGCTTGTCGCGGTGTTTATCCCGATCCTGCTTATGGGCGGCATGGTCGGCCGACTTTTCCGAGAATTCGCGGTGACCCTTTCGGCGGCAATTGTCATCTCGCTGGTGATTTCGCTCACAACCACTCCGATGATGTGCGCGGCGATCCTTCGGAAGGAAAAACCGGGGGGGCACGGATATCTCTACAGGGCTTCGGAGTGGGTTTACGAACGTTTGCGAATGGGCTACGAGGTAAGTCTTGGCTGGGCGATTCGCCATTCGTTTATCATGCTCTTTATTACTGTTTTGACCCTTGCGGTAAACGTCGTGTTGTTTTCCCACATACCGAAAGGATTTTTCCCGGATCAGGACACCGGGCGAATCGCCGGGCGGATGCAGGCGTCGCAGGATATCTCTTTTCAGAGTATGAATAAAAAACTCACCAAGGTTATGAACATCATACGGAAAGACCCGGACGTCACCTATGTGACGGGTTTTACCGGCGGGGGCGGGATTGGGGCCAGCACGACGAATTCCGCTCGCATGTTCATCTCGCTAAAGCCCTTTGCCGAGAGGAAGGCCACGGCGATGGAGATCATCGGGCGACTGCGGAAAAAACTGGCCACGGTGGCAGGCGCCCCCACCTTTTTGCAACCGGTCCAGGACCTGCGGGTGGGCGGACATATAAGCAATGCCGAATATCAATACACTCTTCGGGACGAAAACCTGGCGGAGTTAAATAATTGGGCGCCCCGCATAATGGCCATGGCCGCTAAACTGCCCGAACTACGGGATGTGAGCAGCGATCAGCAAAACATGGGGCGCCAGACCTACCTTGCAATCGACCGTACGACCGCTTCCCGGCTGGGCATATCCACAAGGCTAATAGATAATACCCTCTACTCGGCTTTCGGCCAGTCGGAGGTGGGCATCAACTACACGCCGCTTAACCAGTATTACGTGGTGATGGAGTTGGCGCCACCATTTCTTGAGCGGCCCGAGACCCTGAAAGACGTCTATGTCCACTCCTCTACCGGAGCGGAGGTCCCTCTTAGCGCCTTTGCCCGCTACATACCGCGCGCCACCTCTCTTGAGGTGGACCATGCGAGTCAGTTCCCCTCGGTTACCATTTCCTTTAACCTCGCCCCGGGTGTGGCCCTGGGGGATGCGGTAAACGCTATCCAGGCCGCAACCGATAAGATGAGAATACCCGAAACCGTCCATGGGAGTTTTCTCGGCACTGCCCAGGCGTTCCAGGCCTCTTTGGCAAACGAGCCGATTTTGATCCTCGCGGCTTTGGTTTCGGTATATATAGTTCTTGGAATCCTTTACGAATCCTACGTCCACCCGATCACGATCCTTTCGACGCTCCCCTCGGCCGGCGTGGGCGCCCTTGTGGCCCTGCTGATCTGCCGAGAGGATCTCAGCCTCATAGCGGTCGTTGGAATTATCCTGCTGATCGGTCTGGTCAAAAAGAACGGTATAATGATTGTCGACTTCGCCCTGGAATCGGAGCGAAAGTATGGTAAAAGCCCTTCCGAGGCCATTTATGAGGCATCTTTGCTGAGGTTTCGCCCGATTATGATGACGACGATGGCCGCACTTCTCGGGGCGCTGCCCCTGGCGCTGGGGTCGGGGGTGGGCTACGAGCTGCGCCGGCCTCTTGGAATATCGATTGTCGGCGGGCTGATTTTTAGCCAGATGTTGACCTTGTTTACCACTCCAGTGATCTACCTCTACATGGACCGCTTGCGAATTTGGCTCCAGAGCTTGCGGGGCAAAGGTTTAGAAGATGAAAACCAGTAATCATTCCAGTGGCCTGCCCTTGGTTGAATGGAACGAGGCGCGGGGGAAGGGGCGAGCGCCGGCAAAACTTATCGGATGCGCAGCGTTTGCGTTCCTGTTCGCATCTCTTGCCTCCTGCACGGTTGGCCCCAACTACGTGAGGCCCAAAGCCGTTGTCCCGCCCTCCTATAAGGAACTGAAGGGGTGGAAGAGGGCGCAGCCAAAGGACGGTATCGCCCGTGGGCGGTGGTGGGAAATCTTCGGCGATCCGCGGCTAAATTCTCTCGAGTCGCAGGTAGACATTACGAACCAAAACCTTGCAGCAGCGGAGGCGCAGTTTAGAGAGGCGCTCGCCGCGGTTCAGGCCGCCGGATCGGGCTATTTTCCGGTGGTATCCGCCGGGACCTCGGCCGGCAGGAGCCGCATCCCGGGCACCCTCGGGAGATCCTCTTCGACTTCTACGGGCAGATCCGGGACCACTCAATCCGATCTTTTGCTTTCCGGCGACGTGTCCTGGGAACTCGATTTGTGGGGCAAGGTCCGAAGGACGGTTGAGGCAAGCAAGGCGGGGGCTCAGGCGAGCGAAGCCGACTTGGAAGGAGTGCGCCTGGCGGCGACCGCTCAACTTGCCCAGGATTACTTCGCGCTTCGAGCCCTGGATTCCCAGCACCAGGTCCTTCATTTGACGGTTGTAAACTACAGGAAGTTTCTAAGTTTTACGAAAAACCGGTATGCAACGGGTGTGGCCGGCCAGGCCGATGTGCTCCAGGCGGAAACGCAACTAAAGACCGCGCAGGCCCAGGAGATCGATACGGGCGTACAGCGCGCCCAGTTCGAACACGCCATAGCGATGCTCATGGGCAAACCCCCTTCGGCTCTGACCATTGCTCCTTCGCCTCTTGACCTGACACCGCCCCCGGTTCCAACGGGCCTACCCTCGGAACTTCTCGAGCGAAGGCCCGATATCGCGGCCGCCGAACGGCAGGCGGCAGCAGCCAATGCCCGGATAGGGGTAGCAATAGCTGCGTACTATCCAACCGTTACCCTAAGCGCTACGGGTGGATTCGAGGCGGCCAACGCCGCTCAGTGGCTTACCTGGCCGGCCCGCATGTGGACGCTTGGCCCGGCTGTCCTTGGACAGACAATATTTGAGGGCGGGCTAAGGCATGCTCAGACCCAAGAGGCCAGGGCCGCTTATGACGCAAACGTTGCGACTTACCGTCAGACAGTTCTTACCGCTTTTCAGCAGGTCGAAGACAACCTGTCCGCTCTTCGCATACTCGAGCAGGAGGCGCTCGTGCAGGCGGAGGCAGTCGATGCCGCGAAAAAATCGGTAGTCGTTGAAACCAACCAGTACCTGGCAGGGACGGTAAGCGCACTCGATGTGATCGTCACTCAAGCCATCGCCCTAAACGACGAACTGACCGCGGCCAACATCCTGGGCCGCCGCATGGTGGCCGACGTGCTCCTGATTCAGGCACTGGGCGGCGGGTGGCAGGCCGGGAGTTTGCCGTTATGCAAAACACGATGCAATGGTCCCAAATAAGGCCAGCCTGGAGGATGAGGCGCCGACCCGCATCGGCGCCTCGATCAATCAGAAGACGCGCGACAGAAAGCGGAGGAAGCCAAAACGAAGGCCTTTACAGGGAATGTAAGCCCAATTGAATCGCCAGGGACACAAAGAGCTGGAATCGAGCAGCGGCTTACGATTTCAGGCTACGATAGACTGCGGTCTAGAAATCCATATATACGGAAAATGATGTCGCATCGGCGAAGGGCAGTATTTGCGTTGAAGGCCGGAAACCGCTGGCGGCTGATCTACGTCAAGAGGTGGTTTTCCTCGCGGCGGGCGGCATCGCGAAAGCCAGCATTGCCCGCCAACTGAACATCGAGGAGGCCACTGTATATCGAATTTTGGCGGCAACGATAAATGGATAGCGCGAAAGATATTTTTGAACGTTAGCCGTCACCAATAAGGATCGTCCATGCAAAAAATTGATCTCAAAAAGGACCTGAAACAGCTATACCAACCGTCTGCCAAGGAAATTGCGCAAGTCGAGGCGCCAATGTTCAAATTCCTCATGGTTGACGGCGAGGGGGATCCGAACATGTCCCAGGAATATGCGCAGGCCGTAGAGACCCGTATTAACCGAACTCAGCAGCTCTCCGGCAGGGGTGAGAATCCATTGTTGTGTTCCGAATCCCTGCTCCGGCTCAGACACTATCATCATGTTCTCAGGGATCTTGACCTCATCGAAAACGATGGCGCCCTGGGGATACGAACGAAGCCCAAGTTTGTCTAACGGCTTGCTGCGGGATATTCCGGGCAGATCAAGGGGGATAAACGCTATCCCGGTCCCCCGCATTCCCTTGGACCTGTCCACGTTGAGAATGAGAAGGGCATGGGTGGCAATAGGACCATTACTGATAAAATCGGATTTCTGTCCGGTGATGACATATTCTGAACCTTTTCGCACCGCTCTAACCGAAGGCGAGAACTTCGGATCGTCCATTTCGGATTGGCCGGCGAGCACCCAGTCAGAACCATGATCCGGTTCGGTAAAGGCAAAACACCCGACCATTTTACCTGTAGTGTCGTCACAGTATTCCCGTACGTAACGCCGGATCTCAGGACCTCCGAAGGCAGATGTGAGGAGAAACGGTACGATTGAGCAGGCAAGGCTTTCGCACAGCCCGGCGTGTACGTGAGAGTCTCCCCTCATACGGCTCTTCTCGTTGCTTCATACGTGTTGCGCCCTTCAGTTTATTGGTGTAAAAAAATGCACGATTTGATTCTAGAGTAAAGAAAAACCCCTGTCAAATCGAGAACTGCCAGGGGTAATGTTGCACGGTTCCGACAAATACTGCATACGGAAAACCATATATGGAGTACAAACAGCGAGTTCCTTTTCTGCTCCCGAAATTGCCAAACAGAACCCAGATGCGCGTCTAACCTCTGTTATTATAGAATTATTATCAGTACTCCTTGTTATCCTCAGCCCTGAATAATTATCGCAGTGGTTTTTGACACACAATCGGCTTATTTTTGTATCCATATTTTTATTCCGGACGAGTGAAGGTGGACCTGAATCTACGTACTGGAGGCTCTTCGTCGTCTATATAATCTTCGAACGTAAGCTGGTTGAGCCCATGAGTCTGGAATAACGATAGTTCCAACTTCGTGACAGGCCATGGCATCTTCCCTTCGGGTTCATTTGGTTCTCTTGCTCGGGCAATGACAAGCAGCACCCCACTGGGAGCCAAGAGCGATGATATGCATCGCACCGCCTCCGCCCGAAGATGCGGCGGAAGTACTTGAAGGGTATAGGATTCGAGCACGAAAGGGAACTTGTGTTGCCATCCATTTGGAGCAGAAAACAAATTCGCAACCAAATAAGAGACGGAAGAACCGGGAAAACGCTTTCTGGTCCAGTCAATGGCCGACTCGGAAATGTCGAAAGCTATCGTTTCTAATCCCCTCCGCGCCAATTCCTCGGCATCGTCACCCAAGCCACTGCCAATCTTGAGTGCCGGCCCGGTAACAAGAGATCTATTTTGGTTCAGCCAGCTAACCAGATTAGGATTCGGCTTCAAATCAGCCCAGGGAATAATCCTACCGTCTTGCCCTGCTCGTGAGTAGAGCTCTTCAAACCAGCCTAGAGGGTCACCTGCCTCAAGATGTTTGTGTGCAAGTTCTCTTGCTGTTGCTCTGCGTTTTTCGTTCACTTGCATCTCCTACTGCCGTCGCGATAGTGAAGGACCCCCTGCGTTCGGTCAACGAACTCAAATCTACCCGATGATCCTATTGACGTTTTGATAGTCCCTGCTCGATCGACAAGTGGTTGGTCGGGCTAAGGGGCGGGAGTATTGCCGCCATGGAATTTTCCAAAATGGCGCGCGGAAAAAAGGGCGATCAGGAAACCGCCCGTTCCCATGGCAAAGATATCGGGGAGGGAACGGAGGTCGAAGGTCCCGACATGGACGATAAGCAGATAGCCCACCATCGCATTAAAGAATCCCCAGACGATGTTGACGGTAGATGACGAAAGCCCTTCGCCGGAGGGTTTTGCGAAAGGGCTTTGAAAAGCACGCCCCATCATTGCGCTTACAACATGGGGAATGGCGTTGGCGAGAAAAGCGCCGCCGAAAAGATAAGAGATGAAATAAGTGATATGGTTTGTCCAGTTCATGTCGAGTCCCCCCTTTCCATCGGTTATGCCTGTTTAGAGACAAACGCATCCGTAGTGAGAACCGTTCCCCGTTTTGGAAATATTTTTTCCATCAGAACGCGATGGGTTTCGGCATCGGCATCGAAGCAGGCGTCGGAAATGACGGTGAGTCTGAAATCCAGATCGAACGCCCTGGTAACGGTTGCCAGGACGATACCGCTTGTGGAAATGCCGAAAAGAACGAGATTTTCGATGGCCCGCGCGCGAAGCGTCAGGTTTAGGTGGTTTTCGGAAAACGCTCCGATGCGCTGTTTATAAATGATCAGGTCGCCTGGTTTGGCGATCGCGCCGTGAAATTGGGCGGAAGCGCTTCCTTTCACAAAGAGATTGTTTTGTTTTGCCTTTAGAAAAGGGGTATCCCGGTCGGTGACTTCCGGATGGCCATCCGAAAAACCAAGTCCCACATGGATGAGTAGATAGTCTTTCTCGCGGGCAAAATCCACGATCCGGGATGCATTGGGAATGACGCTTTCATAGCCGCTGCCCATCTCCAATATTCCTTTTTGCAGATCCAGCGTCAGTATGGCTGTTTTAGACGGTTCAAGTTTCAAGTCATTTCTCCTTGCCCGGGAAATTTAGGCATAAGCCCCATTTCCTGATAGATCGGGTGTATGAGCGCTCCGATTTTGGCCATTTGCAGCGAGAACCAGACAGAGCCCAAAAGACAGAACGTCCCGGTGATGATAATCGTGTCGGATGCGCCAATTTTCTGAGACAAAGCGCCTGCCAGCAGGCTGCCGATTGGAGCCGCGCCAAAGTAGGCCATTGCGTAATAGCTGATGACGCGGGCACGCTTATCTTCGGGCACAAGGGTTTGCATAACCGTATTGCTCGCGGCGGCGCACTGCATCATGCCAAAACCCGCAAAGGCCATGAGAAAAAGTGATAGATCGAACCGGTGGGAGAAGCCAAAAAGGATTAACGCAATCCCAAGGGTCGCCGAACTCATCCCGATCATACGGGTCAATCCCACGACCGATTTTCTGAATGCAAGAGAAAGCGCGGAAATGAGAGCACCTAATCCCGAAGCAGCCGTAAGCCAGCCCAATGCATGGGGGCCGCCGTGGAAAACCCGGCCGGCAAAGATTGGAAGCAAAACCATATAGGGATAGCCCATAAGCGATACGATAGCGAAAAGCAAAAGAATCGTCCGGACAGGGGAAAAGGTACGGACATAATCCCAGCCCTCACGCATTTGGCTAAATAAGTTGTCTGCGGAACGCGCTACCTCCACAGGCTGGATATTCATCATGAGAAGCGATGCGATTACGGCCACATAGCTTATGGCGTCGATTAGAAAACATCCTCCCTCTCCTACAAGGCCGATTGCGATTCCGGCGAGGGCCGGCCCCAGCAGGCGCGCGCCATTGACCATCGTCGAGTTTAAGGCGATGGCGTTTCCAAGGTCGCTTCGATCATCAATCATTCGAATAAAAAACGACTGGCGTCCCGGCACATCAAACGCATTAATCAGCCCCTGCAGTCCGCTAAGAGCTATGATTTCCCAGATCGTTACGATATGGCCGAGGGTAAGGCAGGCAAGCATAAGAGACTGGATGGCTGCTGCGACTTGCGTCCAGACGAGGAGCTTTCGCCGATCCATCCTTTCGACCCGGGCGCCCGCCAGGGGTTGCAGAAGGAAGGGAACAATCTGCCCGGCGAAGCCGACAATACCGAGAAGGAGCGCCGATCCGGTCAGCCGGTAAACCAACCAGCCGGTCGCCATTCGCGTCATCCATGTGCCGATGACCGAAATGCCTTGCCCTATGAAAAAGAGTCTGAAATTTCGATTTCTTAATGCGCACCATGCGTGAGAAATAGAGGTCTTCATAGATCGACGAGTTTCTTTATCACTTCGGCCGCTGCAAAAAGCTTTTCCTGCTCTTTTTTATCTAGTTTTTCTATCGCGTGAGCCAGCCAGGTATGTTTGGCCTCTCGCGTATTTTTGCGCATGGCCTTGCCCTTAGCGGTCAAAACGATGTTTATCCGGCGACGGTCCGTGGGGTGTGCCATGCGTTCGACCAGCCCCATTTTCTCAAGCGTTGCGATAGCCGCTCCCATGGACTGCGACTTCACTCCTTCGGCCCGCGCAAGGTCTGCGGCGGTAGCCGAGCCGTCTTTATCCAACCGAACGATGACAGATTTTTGCGTCCATGAAAGATCATGGAGTTCCGAAGGGGCCGCGGCCCGTATGCGCCGGATAAGCGAGCCGAAGGCTAGGGTCAGTTCGGCGACTGCTGATTCGACAGTGGATTCCACGGCCGATGCGATGTTTGATTCTATGTTTTTGGATGAAGTCATGGTTGGATTATACTGCATTGACAGCTAAACTGTCAAGATTAACTGTTGGTATGCAGAGGGCATAAAGGTTGCGGCCGGCGCATTTTTCGGAAATTCTATTTCTCATCATGAAGCACCCCTTGTTTGCGCGTGTAATCGTGTCTTTTTCCGGTACGCCATGGCCTGCGGCGGTAAATCGACCGCTAGTCATCTTCGGAGGCTTTCCACCTCCCCGATCTTGTTCGAAATTTATTGGCAAAATGGTAAGAGGACGCAAAAGCTTAAGACGATTTACTATTGCGCCAAATGCCATGCTAAAATGAAACTGCTAGATCTTTGTGGTTGCGACGAGTCGCGGTACATAGAAAAATATGTCGTGTGGGTTATCATATAAACAGGCATAAAATGCAATTTGAATGGGACCTGAAAAAGGCGGTTAAAAACAAACAAAAGCACGGGATATCATTTGAAGAGGCATCCACGGTCTTTTCCGATCCTTTGGCTATCACCTTTGCCGATCCGGATCATTTCTTTGGCGAAGACCGTTATCTTACGTTTGGCCTTTCAAGACTGGAGCGGCTCCTGGTTGTAGCGCACACTTCTCATGGGGATCGAACAAGGATAATCAGCGCACGGCCTTTAACCCGCGAGGAAAGGAATATTTATGAAGAAGGATGAGATCGACGAAATACGCCCAGAGTACCGTCGCGAGGACTTGGGGCCGGGTGTCAGGGGGAAATATTTGGAAGCTTATCGGGCTGGGACCAACTTGGTGCTGCTCAGCCCCGATGTCGCAAGGGCGTTTCCAACCGAGGAAGCCGTAAATGACGCACTTCGCTCGCTGATCGAGGTGGCGCAAAGATCAGTCGCTCCGAAAAAGCGTTCCGGCCGACAACCGAAAACGACCCAGTCTTGATGTTCCCAAGCGGTATGGCCAACCGTATCGCCCACGGCTACTTTGCGATCAATCTTGATGTGGTGTGGACACCGTGCAAACGGCGTTGCCGAAATTACTCGATCGATTGAGCCGCGTGCGTCTATAGCCAGTTGTCAGTAGGAACCCTCGTGGAAGAGGTCACCGACCGAGGCGCGCTGTGCGATAATCTGGCCGGCTATGTCCTTTGGCCCCGCAACAGGAATCGGGCCGCTGCCTCCTTTAATGGCTTCGCAAAAAGATAGGTAAACACGCAGTAACTCGGCTGGGTCGATTACCCAAGCCTGGTGTAACGTCGTGGCACGCAGCGGAAATTTTCCCGCTTCGAATCGCCCCAAGGATCGAGTGGTTGCTTTTCCCAGTCGCTTCGACAGCCAGTTTCAGGCTATCGCGATTGGGTTATGTTCCTTTGTCAAAAGGGGCTCTTTTTAGTGGTATAACGTACTATTTCATAGCTCACACAATATCAATATCGATGTGTCCTGGAAATTCCCCAAAGAACTCGCTTCTTTTCAGTTCCCCTTGAGGATTAAAAAACCGCATGTTGCCATCCTCATCGCAAAGCCAAAACTCCCTTGCTCCTACTTCGAAATAGAGCTGCTTTTTTCTTCCAACTCAGCGACGCAATTCGATGGGGATTCCATTTCAATGACTACTTCCGGGGATTCAGGGAGCGAAACATTACGCATCCCATGTTTTTTAATGAATGCCAGGCTACGCCAGGCAACATCGGCAACCTTGGTTCCCTTGGCGGTCTCAACGGGGCATTCGGGTGTTACCATACCCTGTCTCTCACGTCTATTGAACCATCGTATTATGATCCCTTGGCACACCGCATGTGTGTCCGAGGCCGGAGCCATCATAATCTTTCCCCATTCGTTCGTCTCGATTTTGAAGGGCAGGTCTTTTAAGCTTGGGTGTTCGACCACTTCACGCCATTCCATTGTGTTTCTCCTTTTTCAAGACGCCTGGTGGCAAATTGTTCGACGTCCTCGGCGCTGGTTTCGGCGAACCTGTCGGAAGCATTATTAAGGCGCCCTCCTGCCGCGCAGTTCCAAATGGTCCCTTTTCTTTAGGTTGTCATGCACACTATAACCACTTTACAATCTCTTATTTGTAGCGACTACTTTTTTTGCGCCGGCGGTTTTTCATTTTAGTTTGCATAATGTTAGAAGGCGGACCCCGGGCGGCCCTTCATTCCCGGTTTTGCGCGGGTCTCGGCACGTTTCAGCGTTTCAGCCAGTTGTCGAAGGTCAGACGATGGCGCTATAACACTAATCTGTCCGACCGTCGATCCTTATGCTGACGGCAGATCACTTCCTTTTATATTCGTCTGAAGGCTCCAGTACCGGGGGGGCGACTCGTAACTGGGTAGATATGCATAATAAAATAGAAAATGGACGCGGTCCGCCGGCGGATGATTCCTTTGGCGAAGACCGTTACCTTACGTTTGGCCTTTCGAGACTGGAGCGGCTCCTGGTTGTAGCGCACACTTCCCATGGGGATCGGCTTCGCAAAAGATAGGTAAACACGAAGTAAACTCTGCCGGGTCGATTGACCAAGCCTGGTGTAGCGCGCGTGGCGCGCAGCGGAAATCTTCCCGCTTCTTCGCTCCTCTTCTTAAATGGTTACGGCTTTGAGCTTTCGATCCATAGATCTCCAAGATCAATTTCAACCTCCTTAAAGGGCTCGGCCCGCATTTTGTCATTTTCGCCATAGCTCCATACCAAGCGCCACCACCCTTCGGACTCGAGTCTATAGACATCGAGGGTCTTCAACATTGGATCAATGATCCAGGCATATTCGACTCCATATCGGGCATAAATGGGCATCTTTTCGGCCTTGTCGAGACTGGCCGTCTTTGGGGAAAGAATTTCGCAGATCCAATCGGGGGTTGCGGATATCCAATTATGATCCTCTTCGACAGGGAACCTCTGTTTCCTCCAGCCCGCCAGATCCGGGACCATGATGTGCTCTGCCAGTCCGATTTCCGGTTCAACGATAATAATCCATCCGCCAGGACCGCCGCCACGTCCAAACTGGTAAGGCGCGGCCAGGTTGGTTTCCAGGGCCGAAGCCGCGTAAGTATGCCTCCGAGAGGGCCTGGGGGAAACGATCAGCGCTCCATTGATAATTTCACCGATCGTGTTTTCAGGGATACTGTATAAATCCTCATACGTTGCTTTCTTTTTTGCGGCCTCGGCCATTGCATCCTCTCTTTGCTCAAGGGGAAGACGGTCTCCCTGGCGACTACCCCATAATTTTTATGAGTTCGAACGGAGGCCTTCCTTGCTGCGTTGCATCACTCTATAATGAAAGGCGTTTCTCCTCGCTTCGGACCAACTAAATGGTTTGTATTCACTAACTGGACAATTTACAAGAAACAGTTTTTTGCTTGCTCCGCAAGAGGGCGACATTCCGTACTTCATGCCTGCAAGAGAGCCTCGGCAAAATCTCCCCGGATTTACCCATAATCGAAATGGTGTAGATATCGGAAAATGGAGTGGGCTCAAGGTTAATCTTGGCAACGGTTGCGCCGTATCTTTTGGCTTCGACACCCATGGAGGCGGCGGGCTGGACCGTTCCGGAGGCGCCGATCACCATCATGAGGGCGCAGTTTTGGATCGCTTCATAGGCGGCATTTAGCACCTGCGGGTCAAGGCTTTCTCCAAACCAGACGACATGGGGCCGTAGAAGGGCGCCGCAGGAGTTGCAGGCGGGAAGAGGGGGCAGGGGAGACGTTTTGTCTTCGTAGACCTTGCGGCAGCGGATGCACCGAACGCGCCACAGGTTGCCGTGAAGCTCGATTACGTTGGTGCTACCGGCTCTTTGGCGCAGGCCGTCGATATTTTGGGTTACCAGGGTGAAGTGGGCGGAAAGAGTTCGCTCCATTTCGGCAAGAGCCGTGTGTCCGGGGTTTGGGCCAAGGGGCGCGAGGAGTTGCCGGCGCCAGTTATAGAATTCGCCATTTGTCACGGGCCTTTGGACGGGACGGGGAAAGAGGGAAAAAACGACCCGGAGCGGCTCCGGGTCGTTTTACGATCAGCGTAGCCGCGCGGGCTGAACTTCGGGCGGGGAAACCGCCTCGGTCCCCTCGGTGCGGAGCAGTTCGTCGAAGTAATCGATCGTGTTTTTAAGCCCCTGCTGCAGCGGGACCTTGGGCTCCCAGCCAAGATTTTCCCTGGCTACGGATATATCGGGCTTTCGCATAACCGGATCGTCCTGGGGGAGGGGTTTGCGAATGAGCTCGGACTTTGACGCGGTCATTTCGATCACCATGTCGGCAAGCTCCAAGATGGTGAACTCGACGGGATTTCCAAGATTTACCGGACCCGTAAACCCCTTGGGGCTGTTCATCAGTCTTATGAAGCCCTCTATCAGGTCATCGACGTAGCAAAAGGAACGGGTCTGTTTGCCGTCTCCATAGATGGTGATGGGCTGGCCGGTCAAAGCCTGGACGATGAAGTTTGAGACAACCCGGCCGTCGTTTGGGTGCATCCTGGGGCCGTAGGTGTTAAAAATTCTGGCCACCTTGATATCCAGCGCGTGCTGCCGATTATAGTCGAAAAAGAGGGTCTCCGCGCAACGCTTCCCCTCGTCGTAGCAGGAGCGGGGCCCTATGGGGTTGACGTTTCCCCAGTAGGTCTCCTTCTGCGGGTGTTCGAAGGGATTGCCGTAGACCTCGGAAGTGGAGGCCTGCATGATTTTTATCTTCAACCGCTTCGCAAGCCCCAGCATGTTGATGGAACCATGCACGTTAACCTTGGTCGTCTGGACCGGATCGTTTTGATAGTGAATGGGAGAGGCCGGACAGGCAAGGTTATATATCTCGTCGACTTCGACATACAAAGGATAGGTGATATCGTGTCTCATAAGTTCAAAATAGGGGTTGCCGATAAGGTCGACGATATTCCTTTTGCTGCCGGTGTATAAATTGTCAATGCACAGAACGTCCTGTTGGTCCTGTAAAAGCCGTTCGCACAGATGGGAGCCAAGAAAGCCGGCCCCGCCGGTTACTGCACATCTTTTCCGAAGATGCATGGCTGTTTTCCTCATAAATTGGCAAATTGTTACAAAGCCTTCCAAAAAGGGAAGAATATTTCGAACTGCCGCAACGGGCGCAATTATACCCGTTTGCTAAATGTTGACAATCTTTTCACTGATTTTGTCGGGGAAAAAGTCCTTTGCCGGGGGCGGGGAAGGCCGGCGACAAAGAGAGCCCTGATCGCTCTTATACCCGTTGGAGTTTCGAGAGTGAGTGGAGCGGTTTCGTTTGGAAGCCCAGCCCATCTGGCCAGTCGGTAACACAGCGTGGTATAAGCCCCCTCTACCGACTCGCCGGGCGGATTTTTGGGGCCATGTCGCCCCTTTGCCAAATCCATTGCAATCACGGGTAGTTGACGGTATTTGAATGAAACGATGCGCATTATCGCGATTTACTCCATAAAAAAGCGATTGGACGAAATACGATTAGAAAAACGATCAAGTTCCGTTCAAGGCCGGACCGGCTTGATCTAATTAGTCCGAACCTGGCGCTATCTTTTCGGATAGTTTCATCCGGGCGGGTTAATCGGGCCATTTTCATCATTATAGCTCCTAATCCTTGATTATGGCCTATTACGCGGTTTGATTTCTTCGGGGTGGGCTGCTAGGCTTTGAGTAATTCCTATCACTCTTGCGGGTTCGTGAGGGCCATAGGGGCTTCTTTGAAAAATGTGAGGAGAAACCAGTATGGCGCCTGATTCAAGCCTCTATGGGCTCCATGCGGCGGGAACCGATGCAAGCCTTCGCGGATTTTTCGTAAAGCTTACCGCTTTGGTTCTATTATCCCAGTTGATTTTTCCATTTGCAGCTCAGGCAGGCTCAGAGAATATGGATAATCCGGGGCCCCTGGCATCGTTATCGGTGCCGGGAGATTCGCTCAATGCGGAGACTCCCCCCATGACTTCCATACTACCCGTTCCTGCGGGGCCGGCTAAAGGGACCGCCGCTGACCTCTGGAGAAACAGAATCCAGATACCCATCAATGAACCACTTGTCAAGAAATACATCCGCTTCTATGAAGGAAGTGGCAGAAGGACTTTTTCTGTCGCCCTGTCAAAGGCAGGGGCATGCCTTCCCGAGATGGCTGAGATACTGGAGAGCCGGGGCGTTCCCGGCGAGTTGGTTTCCATAGTGTTTGTGGAGAGCGGCTTTAAGGGAAGCTCTGAGTCATATCGCGGAGCGGGTGGTTACTGGCAGTTGTTGCCGGCGACAGCAAGAGAAATGGGCTTACGGGTCAATCGCTGGGTCGACGAAAGGTTTGACCCGGTTAAATCGACCAAAGCTGCCGCCAAATACTTGAGCAAACTTCACGAACAGTACGATTCATGGTTGCTGGCCATCGCCGCGTATAACGCGGGAACGATGCCGGCTCGTTGCGTGGCGGGAAAATGCCGCGTTAAGGACGGGATGCTTTATGGGCGAAGGTTGCCCGCGTATTCGGCAGTCTATGTTTCCAAGGTGCTGGCCGCGATGGATATACTTCGCGAGCCGGAAAAGTACGGATTTAGGAATCCCCACTTTTGCAGGCCTACGGCCTACGATCCGGTCTTAGTCACTTCCTCTCTGTCTCTGGAGAGGGTGGCCCAGTGGGTCGATGTGCCGGTCGGTCGTTTGAAGGAACTAAATCCGTCACTGCGTCAGGATACGATGTCTCCCAGTTCCGGATTTGCACTGCGTTTACCCCCGGGGACAAGAGATAAGTTCGACCTCGCCTACGAGGTCTACTCCGGAAGGTAAACCACTAGAAAAGGGACTGTGGCGCCTCACGAAATCATCTTCACAATAGGGAAAAGTTGCCCGCATGAGTATAAGAATGGTTGCAGTCGAGCTCTATCGGCTGATGAAACAGATTGAAGAGCTCGAAAGCAGGAGGAAGAGTTTGCCGGAAGGCGCCCCCGAGAGGGAAGACATCAGCAACAGCCTGAGGGGTGCCCGCGCTTTGAGAGATCGGCTAAAACGCATGATCGACGGTGCAAAGGGCGACTAGAGGCCATGTAGAGGGTTTCTGTAATCGACGGCTCACATCCTTAAATGGAAAGAAACGACAAAAGGTCCTCCGCAAAACGGAGGACCTTTTGTCGTTTTGCCAAAAGATTTCCTGCCCGGCAAAGAACCCGTCAGTCTCCGGGTACTTCGGGAAAGCTCACCGCAAAAGTATCGAGATCCCGCCCGACCCGTACGGGCTCAAATTCCCTGCGAGCCTCGTCTTCTAGCTCTTTTAGCTCGAAGTTTTCGTACCGGGGGCTTATGTGGGTCAAAACAACCCTTTCAACTTGGGCCCGCCGCGCGACCGCCGCGGCTTCCACAGCCGTCATGTGGCCCTTTTTCTCGGCGTGTTGCCCGTGCTCGGCTAGAAACATGCCCTCTAAAAACGCGAGGTCGGCTTCCCTGCACAGGGCGTAGACTCCGGGGGCGGGCCGGGTATCTACGACAAAGGCTACATGTCGGCCTCTTCTTGGCGGCCCGAGCACCTCCGAGGGCTCAACGGTTCTTTGGGAGGGCGTGGTCACGCTTTGGCCTCTTTGCAGCCTCCCCCATAGCGGCCCCCTCTCCACTCCCAGTTCCTGCGCGCGCTCGGGACTGAATTTGCCGGGCCGGTCGAGTTCTTCCAGCCGGTAGCCGAGGCAAAAACGGGTGTGCTGGACCGGTTGCCACAATATCTTCGCCTGCTCGTCGCAAAACGCGAGGCCATCGCTTTCGGGCGACCACTCGATAACGGTTACCGGATAGTTTAGTCTAAAATCGAGCAGCCTGCGGCATTGGGAGACAAACTCGCCTATCCCGGGAGGGCCCAAGATTACAAGCGGGGCCGATTCCTCCATCTGCGCCTTAAACATCATCATCCCGGGTATCCCCAGGCAGTGGTCGGCATGCAGGTGCGTTACGGCGATCACCTTGAGGCCCCGCACCCCGAGTCGGGCTTTTTTCCAGTTTATCTGCGTTCCTTCCCCCGCATCGAACAGATAGAGCGCCCCGTTTAGCCGTACTGCCATGGAAGAGAGCATTCTATAGGGCATCGGCATCATTCCGCCGGTCCCGATCAATATGCATTCCAATTCGTGTTCCTCTTCGTCAATGGAAAGATAAAAATACCGAATCCGCCTTTTGATGGAATTTTTTCCACTGGTAAAGTATCATTAAACCGATTCGATTAGAAACCGGCGTTTTAGAAGGGAGCATGAAAATGGTTGACGAAAGCGGGTGTAGCACGGATTACGTAAAGATGCCGGTAAGCCGGCTGGACAAAGGGGAGATGGGGGCCTTGCTGGCTCGGGCCGGCGCGGGAAAAACAGCGGTTCTTACTCATCTTGGGCTGGGGTACCTCCTCGACAGGCAACCTGTGCTCCATGTATGCGTCGACGTTGTCCCGGAGAAAGTCAAACTCTGGTACAACGAGCTTTTGAGGGACATTTTTTCGACCGCCGCCCCCCAAAGCAACCTGGCCGATCTGCAGCATGCCGTTGAACCCTTGAGATTCATCATGTCGTTTCTAAACCAGACGTTTAGTCCGGAAAAACTGGAAACGGGCATCGACAACTTAAGGAGTCAGGCCGGGTTTGAGCCTGCGGTTATCATTTTAGACGGTCTGGACTTCGGGCGGGAGAGGGCTCTTATCGAAAAATTAGCAGAGCTCGCCCGTAAACTTTCCACCCCCGTCTGGGTTTCCGCAAGGTCTCATCGCCACATTCCAGACGTTAACGATAGAGGGGTCCCCTACCCGATCGATGCGATGGACGATCTGTTTAGCTCCATCTTTATCCTTGAGGCCGAAGACGCCGGCATACGGCTTAAGGCGCTAAAGGAAAAGGGTAGCTACAATCCGGTGGCTACCGACTTTTTTCTGGACCCCATCACTTTTCTGCCGCGCAAGTAATTGCATTTTCCGCTGCGCGGCGGACCGTGAAAAATGGTGAGGTCTTCGGTCCGCTTATGGATGACGATCTGATTTCGAGCCTCACGCGACAGGTAAAACAGGAGGTAGTGGAAAACTATCTGCTGGAGCGTCGCCTCATAGAGCTGCAAATCGACCATGTAGAGGAGTTGGCCGGTGCTGCGAGGAAACAGGCGCAAGCCGTCGGTCTGCGGCTGGCAAGGATTTCCACCCTCATGATCGAGCCCGGGATGCGGGGCAGGCTCGATGAAATTCTCGGAGTAAACCTTACCTGCTTTTGGACCTCCTGCCTGGAGGGGAAGTACAGGGGGCAGGTGCGCTTTATCCGGGCAAGAGGGCTTACGAAAAATTCGAAATTTCGAAAAGTTGTCCTTGAGGCTTACAGCCGGCTTCATTCCTGGATGGCACGCTATGAAAAAATGTATGGCCGGATTGCAGAGGAGTGCAAAGCGGTCAACACGAACATCGAAACCTTTCAGAGAAATTTCGACTTGCTTTGCATTCTAAATTTTCTGAAAGGGTTGGACACGCAGGGGATCGAGAGGAAAAAAATCCTGGGGGAAAATTTTACCGCCCGGGAAATGGGCGCCTTGGACCAAAACCTTTACATCAATCCCGTGTCGGTGGAAAAAATTGATGTTCCGCCCCCCTTGCATCTTCCCGCTCCCGATTCGGTCAGGGGGAAACTGTGTATGCTGGCAGATGAAATATTTGTCCGCTACCCTGAAAAGGTGAGAAAAATCCTCATGTAGGACTTCCCCGGCGATCTTTTTCGGCGGATTTTTCGCTTATTTGCGATTTGACGGTTTGCCGGTTTGGGTATATCTCTCTCCTCGCTTGCATGAATTTTTGCTTGGCAGGACTTCCGGCCCGCGGGTTTGGGCCGGATTATTTTCTCCTTGTCGCCTCCGAGGGGGCGACAACGACTCGGGTTGTGGAGGGCAGTTGGTTAGAATAGCCACTCGGAAGAGGTTCTGGGTCGCCGCTCTTTTTGGCGTCCTAATCCTGTTTTATACCGTCAGGCAGGCCAACTTCCACAAGTTTGTGGAACACTTTGGTGATATAGATCCCTTTTGGGCCGCTATGGTGGTCGCCTCGGCCTTCCTGAGCTATGTCTGCATCGCGGGGGTGCTTAAAAAGCTGCTTGGCGGCATCAGCTTGCCGATCTCTTTTGGGTCGTGCCTTAAAATCTCGCTTTTGTCAAATACGCTCAACTCCCTCATGTCGGTCGCCGGACTGAGCGGGGTCGCCGCCAAAGTCTACCTGCTCTCGCGCGAAGACATCCCGCCGAGCAATACGCTTTCAGTTTCGATCATCCACGGATTTCTCACCAACACTATTGCGGTTTTGTTCATCTACCTGGGGTTTTTCTACCTTTACAGCAAACACCAGATAACCGATCTCGACCAGGTGGTGTTCGGGGTGTTGATTCTTCTTGTCGCATTCCTTTTGACCCTTGTGACCATCCAGACGATCATCCACGAGGGGTTTAGAACCAGGCTGTGGAATGTGGGGCTTAGGATAGCCACCGCATTGTGCACAAAAATCGGCAAGCCCCACTGGATCAAAAGGGAACGGGCCGAAGCTTTTTTTCAAAACTTTACCGGCAGCCTCAATACGATTATGAATAACCGCGGGGTGCTGCTTGCCCCGGCGACTCTTGCTCTTTTCGACTGGCTGTTTATGTTTCTTTGCCTCAAGTTTTCCTTCATCGCCATTGGCTACCCGGTGGATAATAAAACGGTGATGGTGGGGTTTTCGGTGGGCCTGTTCATAAGCATGTTTTCCCTGACTCCGGCCTCGATAGGACTTATGGAGGGTTCGATGGCCTGGACTTTCTATCAGATGGGGCAGGATTACGATCTGGCCCTTCTCGCCATCCTGATTTACAGAATAGCCTACTATTTCATTCCGATCGGAGTGAGCCTTCTTTTCCTCAAACGCTTCTTCCCGGATACCGACCTTGGAAAGCAGGGCAAGGGGTACGGAAAAAGCTAGGTAAATCTCCGATATGTATATGCTTTGGTAATCCAATAAATGCATCGAAATCTCGGGTTTGTCTTTCCAAAATTCCCGCCGGCACTTCCATTTTCCTCAAACAAGCTTAGGTTGACTTTTAGCGGGACTTCAAAACGTGACCGTTTTAGTCCAACTATCTCAAGAAGCGGGTAGTGTATGGATTTCGATTGGATATCATAGCTCAAGCAGCCGTAATTAGTGTAAAATCAATATATAGGGGGCTCTCATGAACGGTGGGAGAGATGAATTTTTAAAGTCCATGGAAAAGCTGATCCAAAAGTCGGGATCGCAAAGCGTGATGTGGGAAGGAAGCATGAAGGAGTACCTCGCCTTTGTCGCCGAAAACCCCAAAGTTGCTCAAACTGCTCCTGCCCGCATATACGATATGATCGCCTCGCGGGGAACCTCCGATCCCCTGGGGCTCGAAAAGCTTCCTCATTACGAGGATCTGGTTCGCTACAATTTTTTCTCGACCGAGATCTTTGGAATCGAGGAATCCTTGCACGACCTGGTGCGCTTTTTCCGGGCGGGGGCCAATCGCACCGAGACGGGCAAGAGGATCCTGATACTGGTGGGGCCGGTTTCCTCGGGGAAATCCACCATAGCGACCCTTCTTCGGGCGGGGCTGGAAAAAGTGGAAATTCCCGTCTATGCGATCAAGGGGTGCCCGATACACGAGGAACCGCTGCACTTGATTCCTCGCTCGCTTCGGGCGGAATTTGAAAAGCTTCTCGGGGTAAAGATCGAAGGCGACCTGTGTCCGGTGTGCAAATGGAACCTGGAAAACGGCCATGGGGGCGACGACGTCCGTTTTGGCTGGCAGGACATGCCGGTTATTCAGATAGGTTTGAGCGAGCGCGACCGGGCGGGCATAGGCACCTTTCAGCCCTCGGATCCGAAAAATCAGGACATCTCCGAGCTGATCGGCCATGTCGATCTGGGAAAAATCACCAAATACGGCGAGGCGCATCCCCTGGGGTATAAATTTGACGGCGAGATCGAGATCGCCAACCGGGGGCTCATAGAATACATCGAAATCTTAAAATGCGACATCAAGTTCCATTATGTGCTGATAACGGTTGCCCAGGAACAGTTGATCAAGGCCCCGGGGTTTCCCCAGATATACATCGACACGGTGATCTTAAGCCACACCAACCAGACCGAGTTCGATAAATTTAAGGCCAGCAAGGAAAACGAAGCCCTCCACGACAGGATGTACCCGATATATGTTCCCTACAACCTGCGGATAAAAGACGAGGTTTCCATCTACACGAAGTTGACCGAAAGGAGCGAATTCGACCGCAAAGTCCATATTGCGCCGTTTACTTTCGAAGCCGCTGCGATGTTTGCGGTGCTGACCCGCCTTGCCCCCTCGAACCTTTGTCCGGAACTGGTGAGGAAGGCGAGGTATTACGACGGCCAGGTCATAATGGAAAAGGAAAAAGACCCGGTGAGCGTAAAAAAATTGCGCCTCGAGGGAAGGGACCGGTCCGAGGGGATGAGCGGGATAAGCCCCCGGTTCGTTATGAACGCGATAAACATCGCCATGGGCTCGGCCCTGGAGGCGAGCGGCTGCATTAGCCCGGTCGATATCATTCGGGCGCTCACTCACCAGTTCGAGCACCACATCGGGTTTAGCGATGAGGAAAAGGCCCGCTACCTCGAGTTGCTAAAAGGCGAAAAGGGCAGCGCGCTATCCGAATACCGCGACGAAGCAAAGCGTGAGGTAAACCATGCCTTCCTTTTTGCCTACGAAGACCAGGCGCAGGCGCTTTTTGAAAATTATATGAAAAACGCCGTGGCCTTTTGTCTTAAACGAAAGACCATGGACCCGGTCACCCAGGAGGAGCAGGAGCCCGATGAAAGGCTCATGCGCTCCATCGAGGAGATGATCGGGATATCGGAGCTTGCCAAAAGGGAGTTTCGCCAGGGGCTTTTCGTATTCAAGTCCGATGCCCTGGACCGGGGGGAAAAGTTTAGCTTCGATACGTACCTGCCGCTTCAGGAGGGGATTGAAAAGAAGCTTATGGCCGATCTAAGAAATATTGTTTCGCTAACGCTTGCCGATGAGAACATCAAAGGAGATCCCAAAAGGCAGAAGCGCCGGGAAGATGCCCTCTCAAGGCTCATGGAGAAGGGCTATTGCGCCGTGTGCGCAAATAATCTGCTCCATTTCGTGGGGGAGATGTTGAGAAAGGAGGAGTAGTGTTATGGGGGTGCTTAAACCTGACTACGATTCCATCTCGCGGGGGAGCGCCGATGCCGCCCGCCATCGCGAAAAGATAAAGGAAGCCATCCAGAGGAATCTGCCCGACATCATAAGCGATGAAGCGATAATAACGAAAAGCGGAGATCAGTTGGTCCGGGTGCCGGTGCGGGGAATAAAGAGCTTTCGGTTTATCCACCGGTATGCCGACTCGGTCCAGGGGGGATTTGGAAGCGGCGAGTCCGAAGAGGGTAAAGTGATAGGCAGGCGTCCCCGGCCGGGAAATGGAAGACCTGGCAAGCCCGGCGAAGAGCCCGGGGTGGATTATCTGGAAACCGAAATAGAGATTGCCGAACTGGTGCGGATGATGCTCGAAGATATCGGGCTTCCCAACCTGCAGCGAAAAGAAGTCGTGGAAGCGGTCGTTACCAGGGGCTGGAAACACTATTCGATCGAAAAACACGGCATAGTCCCTCGGCTGGAAAAAAAGCGAACGATAAAGGAGGCCATAAAAAGAACCCAGATCCTGGTGCAGAACCTGATGCTGCGGTCGCAAAGAGATGAGGACGCGTGCCGGCAGGCCTTAGATGAGGCCAACGGAGATTTTGACGAGGCCCTGGAGCGGTTATTGTCTGTAAATGTGGTCCATCCGGCGCCGGGGGCCGAGGGCCTTTCCGACTCGGGGGCCCTTCGGATCGAAAACTCCGACCTGCGTTTTCGAACGATCGAAGAAGATGCCCAGTACCAGTCAAATGCTGTGGTCATCGCCATGATGGATGTCTCGGGCAGCATGGACACCATGAAAAAATACCTTGCGCGCTCCTTTTACTTTTGGATGACTTCCTTTTTACGGGTCGTCTACAAGAGGGTGGAGATACGGTTCATCGCCCACACTACCACGGCCCGCCTGGTGGACGAACACCAGTTCCTGCACCAGGGCGAATCCGGGGGGACCTCGTGCCATTCGGCCTATGAGCTTGCCACCAACCTCATCGACACCGAATACCCGACCTCCCGGTGGAATGTCTATCCCTTCCATTTCTCGGACGGCGAAGACTGGGACGTCGATCGCACGATACATTCCCTGGAAAGAATGCTCCAAAGGGGAGTGGCCAACTTCGGCTATGGCGAAATCCAATCGGAGCACTCTTCCTCGGTGCTCATGGAAGCCTACAGGAAAAAGATCGGGCTGGAAGCCGACCGGTTTGAAAATTTTTCCTTCTTTCGCGGGGCCGGGGGGCCCTCTCCGGTCCTTGGCGTTATAATTAAGGGGAAATCAGATATTTATCCGGCACTTAGAGTGTTTCTCCATTCGGCCGATCGCAAGGGGGGGAGGCTAGGGGCATGAGCGATCTCGATCTAAAGAAACTAAACGAGGCCGACAGGCTCATACGGGAAATCGGAGCCCAATTTGGCCTCGACTTCCTGGAGCAGGAATTCGAGGTGGTTCCGGCGCGAAAGATGCTCGAAATTCTTGCCTACCGCTTGCCCGTAAACTTTTCTCACTGGAGCTTCGGGCGCGATTATGAAATCGAGCGCACTAAATACGAGCACGGTTTTTCGGTCCCCTATGAGGTCGTTTTCAACTCCGATCCGGCGCGCGCCTATCTCATGGAAACCAACCCGTTGCCGGTCCAGATCCTGGTGATGGCCCACGTCTATGCCCACAATGATTTCATTAAGAATAACCGCCATTTCCAGATAACGCGCCGCGACATGATCAGCTCGGCCTCGGAGGCCGCCCGCCGCTTTCGCCGCTACGAAGAGGACTACGGCCGGGCGCCGGTCGAAAAGCTTGTCGACGCCGGGATGGCCATCGAGTGGAATATTGACCCGGACGAGCTCATTTTGCCCGAAACCGAGGCCCAGACCCGCGAGAGGCTCTATGGGTGGTCTGGAAAACCTCCCGTTGACGGAGGCTTTGACGACCTGCTGCCGAAAAAAAAGAGCATCTCCACCGAAGAAAAGCGAATGCTCAGGCGAAAGACGCCCCCCGAGCCCACCATGGACATTTTGAAATACGTGATCGAAAATTCGCCGGTCCTGTCCTTCGAATGGCAAAAGGATATCTTGAGCACCATTCGCGGCCAGGCTCTTTATTTTCTGCCCTACAGGCGCACCAAGATCATGAACGAGGGGTGGGCCACCTTCTGGCACGAAAAGATAATGAACCGGCTTTTTTCGGAAGGTTTTTTGAACGCCGAGGCCCACGGCTACTACAACCTGTATAACTCCCGGGTAAAGGCTCACAGCCCCCGGACAATCAACCCGTACCTGCTTGGAAGCGCTCTTTTTAGAAATATCGAGATGCGGTGGAACACCGGCCGGTTCGGTTCTGCCTACGAATCCTGCTCCGATGCGGAAAAGAGGCAAAACTGGGATCTGCACCTCGCAAAGGGCCGCGAAAAGATTATGGAGGTGCGGCGAACGCACATGGACTGGTTTTTTATCGACGAATTTCTTAATCGCGACGTTGTGGACGAACTGCAGCTCTACGTCTACCAGGAATCCGACCAGGGCACCCACCTCGATTTGAAGGTCGGGGAAACCGACTGGAAAAAAATCAAACAGTTGATGGTCCAAAGCCTCATGAACTGGGGGATACCAAGGATTTTGGTAATGGACGGAAACTACCGCAACAGTTCCCAGTTATACCTCAAGCATGAATTCGAAGGGATGCCGCTAGACGATGAGTATTGCCGAAAAACCCTCGAACATATCCATTTCCTTTGGGGCCGCCCGGCCCACCTGGAGACTATCGACCCGGAGTCCTCACGCAAAGTGGTCTATTCGGTCGATACCGACGGCGCGCACCGCGTGATTCGAACGGAATAGCCGGCCAAAGCGCCCGGCGCCACCCGATAGCACTGAAAGTGGTGAGCCCGCTGCGCGTTAACGTTTCCCCGGGCGTCTTTTGCGGCCAATACCCCAGGCCGTGGAAGTCCCCTCTTAAGGGCTGGCCGCGGGACTTAAAATCGGTTATATTCAGTAGCCTTCATATACGGCCGGAAACTAACGGGAACCAGCAATTGAGACACTTGATCGATGAAACAAGCGGCCGAGGCCGCTTTAAAAATGTCTTTCGCGCCCTTCGCCACAGAAACTACCGCCTTTTTTTCATCGGACAGGGACTATCGCTTATCGGCACGTGGACTCAGCAGGTCGCCCTCAGTTGGCTGGTCTATACCCTTACCGGCTCGACCGTTTTGCTTGGGACCGTCGCCTTTTGCAGTCAGGTCCCCATGCTCCTTCTGGGGCCTTGGGCAGGGGTTTGCGCCGACAGGTTCGACCGAAAAAAGCTCCTGCTCTGGACCCAGGGGCTCGCGATGGCGCAGGCGTTTGTCCTGGCAGGGCTTGTGCTAAGCGGTCTTATCCGCACCTACGAGATCATTGCTCTAAGTGTTTTGATCGGCGCCATAAACGCCTTCGATATCCCCATCAGGCAATCGTTTGTCATGGCGATGGTAGAAGATAAAGAGGATCTGGGGAACGCGATAGCGCTAAGTTCCGCGATGTTTAACTGCGCCCGTTTGATCGGACCTTCGGTTGCGGGGATCCTCATTTCGGCTTTCGGGGAGGGGATCTGTTTTCTGATAAACGGCGTAAGCTTTGTGCCTGTGCTGATTGCCCTTCAGGCCGTCAGGGCGCCGGGAAAAAAGGCCGGCGCAAAAAAGGGCAGGGTGTTTAGCGAGTTTGGCGAAGCAGTCGTCTACGCGCGCAGGTTCGAGCCGATCCTTGCGATTCTTGCGATGCTCGCCGTGTTTGGTCTTGCCGGTTCCCCCTACATCGTGCTCTTGCCCGCCGTAGCAAAAAACGTTCTCCACGGGGGCGCCTATGCCTACGGATTTCTTATGTCTTCCTCGGGGCTTGGAGCCATTGCGGGCACTATCTATCTGGCTTCCCGCAGGAGCGCCAAGGGGCTGATTAAAGCCATCCCCGCGGCCATGGGAATATTTGGAACGGCCATAGCCGCCTTTGCCTTCTCGCATACGTTTGTCCCTTGCGTGCTGTTCATGTTCCTTGCCGGCTTTTCGATGATGATCCAGATCGCTTCGAGCAACACGATCATTCAAACGGTGGTGGAGGAAGACAAGCGGGGCCGTATAATGGGTCTTTACGCAATGTCGCTTATGGGCGTCATGCCCTTCGGAAGTCTTCTTGCCGGAAGTATCGCCGGTAAAATTGGAGTCGAGAGCACCCTGCTGGGAAGCGCTGCCCTTTGTATTGTCGGGGCCGCGGTTTTTGCCGGCAGACTTCCTCGCCTGGGCCATATGCTTCAGCCGATGTTTTCCAGGATCGAAGCGGAGACCTCGAAAAATTAAGCGGGAGGACTTTTTGCCGTTACCTTGCGAGAAGGAGGAGACCGCTTAGGAGGTCCCCTTTAAAAGAGACACCAGGAATTTGAAAGCATCCCGAAATCCGGAAGCCTTTTTTGGAGGGGGCTCGGGTTTGTTGCGGTTCATATCCCGCACAACTTCCAGGGCGATCTCGGTATCTACGGGGTTTCGCTGATAGCCCATGCCGGTGACCAGGGCATTGTCGCACAGGATATTTATAACCCGCGGGATCCCTTGTGCTTCCTCGACGATTATATTCATTGCGTCCAGGGTAAAAACAGGCGAATAAACCGAAGACGATTTCATGAGCCTGTGTAGAATGTAGGCAATGCCCTCATCGTGGGTTAGCGGGTTTATCCGGCCGTGAACGGCGATGCGTTGTTCGAGCTGTCTTAATTCGGGCAGTTCCAGTTTTTTCTGGAGTTCCGGCTGACCCACCAATATTATTTGTAAGAGCTTGTCCTCGGCGGTCTCGAGGTTTGAGAGCAGCCTGAGTCGCTCCAGGGTATCGTTTGGCATATTCTGAGCTTCATCGATTATAAATATCACGCACCGTTTTTTGTTAAATTCTTTTACGATGAAATAGAAAAGCCTGTTTATACGATCGCTATCGTCTTCATCTTTAAGCGGAATACCGAGTTCCAAAAGAATCTGCTTTAAAAGCTGAGTAAATGAAACCGCCGAGTTGAATATATAAATGACCTTGAACTTTTTCGGATCTATTTGCTTCAAATAGGATCGCAATATCGTGGTTTTGCCAACTCCTACCTCGCCGGTTATGCAAATGAATCCCTTGCGCTCTTCAATCCCGTAGATGATCGATGAAATGGCTTCCCGGTGGCTCGCGCTGAGGAAGAGGAACTCCGGGTCCGGAGTTATGTGGAAGGGATTTTTCTCAAGCTTGTAGAAGTCTAGGTACATATTGCCCTGAGAGTTTCAAATGACTAGACGGCGCCATGCAGGCGCAAGTGAGTTGACGCGGTCTTCATCGCTTCCGATGAGGCGCCAACACGAAAATCCAACCTATTCGGATTCCGCGGCTCTTTCGCCACGCAGCAACCGCATGCTCTGAGTCATGGAAAAGCCCCCCTGGTTATCCGCGACCGGGACCACCCGCTTTTGGGGCAAAACGATTTCCACTTCGTCGTAGGTCTTTTCGATCAGCTCAACGAGCAGCTCGTTTAGGGGAACATCGATATCGGCGGCCATCATCCGCAGCTTCCTGTACGTGGAATCAGCCAATTTTACGGTAAGTTCGGTCCGTTTTCCCGCTTCCATCTACTCTTCCTCCAGATAAATTCATTTAGAAACAAAATATTTAACGAGAATCTAAAGAGCTTTCGACGATATCGTATTCTTAATATTTCTGTCAACAGAAATGCTCACTTAGAGTTGCGAGCAAATAAAATGTCCACATGACTGCGGTTTATTCCCGCGTGGTCGGAGCCCGGAATTTTCTAGTGGTGAAAATGATCACTTTCGGCAGTTTGCAATCCGGGTATAAAAGATTTGCCTTGACACTATTTTTGAAAGAAAATATACAAACATTATAACAAAAAATTTGTTAAATTACATTCACGTGCGGCCGAGGAGGGACCCATGGACAAAGAGGAGGTTCTAAAAAGGATCAAAGAGGCCCGGGTAGATACGGTCAGGGTAGAGTTTCCCGATATGCACGGGGTAAATCGAGGAAAGATTGTCCCGGCAAAGCGCATCGAGGAGGTTCTAGAGGAGGGGATAAACTGCGCAAAGCCCACCTTCGCCTTGGATCTCAACTACAATGTTTTCTCCGGGACCGGAACGGCCGAAGAAGTTGACTATGCGGACATGACAATCATCCCCGACCTCGCGACCTTCTCCCTTGTCCCCTATCAGAACAATACGGCCCGTATCATTGGTGACCTCTACGCGGATGGCGAGCTTTTCGCCTATTCTCCAAGAAGCCTGTTAAAGAAGGTGCTAAAGCGTTACAAAGAGATGGGCCTTGACCCGATCGCCGCAGTCGAATTGGAATTTTTTGTCTTCAAACAAAACGGCGCGGCCTTCGACTATTATTGCGACAGGCCGAGCAATGTTTACACCATGACTCCGCGTACGGACCCCTCCGACCTGGTGCGCACCATCCAGAACACCTTACTGCAAATGGGGTTTGATGTCCTCTACTGCAACCACGAGTTCTTCCAGGGGCAGTACGAGATCAACTGGAAACACTCGGATGCTCTTAGCGCGGCCGATCAGGCCTTTACCTTCAAGGGGGTGTGCAAGGAACTGGCAGCCATAAACGGTCTGTATGCGACCTTTATGGGGCGCCCGAAAAGCGAGATGGGCGGCAGCGGCTGTCACCTTCATTTTTCGATAAACGATGTGAAAACCGGAAAAAACCTCTTTGACGATCCCAACGGCGACCAGGGCATGTCGACTCTGATGCGCAGTTTCATTGCCGGCCAGATGGCCCACGCAAAGGCGATGACCGCCTTTTTCGCACCCAACATCAATTCGTATAAGCGGTATGTGCTGGGAAATTTTGCCCCTTACTACCTGGCCTGCGGACTGGACAATCGGACCACCTACATCCGGGTTCCCCGCGAAAGGGGCAAGGCTACCAGAGTGGAAAACCGGGCCGCGTGCGCCTCGGTTAACCCCTACCTGGCGCTTGCCGTGGGGTTGATCGCAGCCCTTGACGGTATTGAGAAAAAGATGGACCCCGGCGAATTCTACGTGGGCGATATCTATCGGGAGGAGCCCGGCAAGTTCGAAACGGTGCCTCTCTATCTGCACGAGGCCGTTGTCGAACTGAAAAAAGATGCCGTTCTGTGCGAGGCGATCGGCCCGGAGATCGTTAAAAATTTTACCACCATCAAAATGGGCGAAGCCGAAAGATTTCGAACGCACGTGACGGATTGGGAATTTAGCGAATATTCTTACCACCTTTAGGTGTTCTTTTATCCCAAGATTTGAGGGGTGCTCTATGTGCGGTATAGCGGGTCTGATTGTCAAGGACTCTGCCTCCCTGGGCGAGGACCTGATCGACATGTTAAAGGAACTTGAACACCGGGGAAAAGACGCCACTGGAATTGCCGTCTATGAAGATCGAGACGACATCCAGATTCGAGTGTCATTAATGGACCCATGCTGGAAAAAGGATTTGGAGGAGGTTGTCTGCGGATTTGGAGTCGCTTCCAATGCAAAAATCTACAAAGGCGTAGGGAAGTTCACTTTCTATGAGGCCTCCCTGGCCATGGACCCCGAAAAGATATCCGAACTAAACTGGGCGATAGACTCAAACCCCAATCTCTGCGTGCATTCCCTTGGAAAGCACCTCAAGATCTACAAAGACCAGGGTTCCGCAGTCGAGCTCCAGCGCGTTCACCAGATTGCTCGAACAAAAGCCACACACGGCATCGGCCATGTTCGCCTGGCTACCGAAAGCGTGGATAACATCAATTTTGCCCATCCCTTCACCTCCTATCTCTACCCCGAACTGGCGATCGTCCATAACGGACAGTTTACCAACTACTTTAACATGCGCAGGAAACTGCAGAACCTGGGCGTTCGCTTCAAGACCAATAACGATTCCGAGATGGCCGCCCACTTTCTGGCCTACCAGATGAAAAAAGCAAACATGGGGCTGGAAGAGGCCCTCTACAAGGCTTTGGACACCTTCGACGGGGTCTTTACCATCCTGGCGAGCACGACCAGCCAGATCGGCGTTGTCAAAGACCGACTGGGGATCAAGCCAATGCTCTTTTTCGAACAGGGCGATGGTGTGGTGCTCTTAGGGTCGGAGCAGATCTGTCTAACCCCAAGGGTCTCCGATGTATACGCGACGGAGATGGATCCGGGAGGCGTTAAAGTATGGTCCGTTTAGATTTGCTGGGCATGGGCTCCCGCGAGGTCAACCGGAAGCTAAAAGAGATGCTGGGGAGCGAATCGGAGATCGATGTCGTAAACCCTCACTCCATCCACAACTTCGCAACGGCGCTCGCCGGTGGGGCGACGATTACCGTGCATGGCAGCACCGGCTTCTACACGGGGGGGTTTCTCGATGGCCCCACGGTGATTGTAAAGGGAAACACGGGCTGGTACACCGGAGACAACATGTCCGGTGGGGAAATTATTGTCGAAATGAACACGGGAAGCAATGCCGGGCCCTCGATGCTTGGCGGCACACTGCTCGTCAGGGGAAACAGCGGGAGCAGGGCCGCCTACGGAATGAAGGGCGGCAATTTTATCGTCTGCGGCAATGTGGGGCGCTGGCTGGGTCAAATGACTCTGGGCGGCCGTATCATTGCGCTTGGCGAAGTGGGCCAGGGGGTTGGCGAGTCGGTCTATAACGGCGTCATTCATGTTGTCGACCCCGGGGTCGAAGAGAAGCTGGGCGGCAATGTCCGAGTGATTCCCATAGAAGATCGGGAAAAGAAGGAAATCGAGGTAATTTTTAAAAAATACGGAATCGAGCGTGGTGTCGACGACTTTCGCAGTATCGTTCCCAAGATATACGGGCGCCATCAATATGTGCTGTTCAAACCTACTCACCTAAAAGCGGTGCAGCCATGACGGGAAAAGAAGATAAGCAGACCAAGGCAAAAGATGTGCAACGGGGTGTCTGGAGTCCTGAGACAATAGCGAACATCAAAATTGCCGCGGAAACGGGAAAACACCGAATCCGGGGCTGTGGGACTCCGAGGAAGTTCCCCAATTTCGATGACTTGCTTGTCCTGCCGTCTCAATTGACGCGGATGGCGATCGATACCTACAGAGAGGACTGCAAGACGCAGACTGTTCTTGGAGCCCGCTATGCAAAAAAGCCTCTGATCCTGGAGACGCCCATTATGATATCGGGCATGTCTTACGGCGCGATCAGCAAAGAGGCGAAGATAGCCCTGGCAAAAGCCACGAGCATTGTTGGAACCTCGATCAATAACGGTGAAGGCGGTCTGCTTGCCGAAGAAAGAGCCAACTCCTACAAGCAGGTTGTCCAGATCCTGCCCAGCCGGATAGGCTTTTCGCTCAAAAGCATCCAGGCGGCCGACGCTCTTGAGATCATCACCGGAATTGGCGCCAAACCTGGTCTTTCCGGCCATTTAATGGGGAGCAAGATCACCAAGGAGATAGCCGCCTTCCGGCAACTGCCCGAGGGGATCGATCTGCACAGCCACCCGCGACACGGGGATATCTTCGGGGCCGACGACCTGTGTCTCAAAGTGGCCGAATTGCGGGATGTGACGGATAATCAGATACCGATCTTCATAAAGATCGCCGCCGGAAGGACTTGGGAAGACGTAAAGATTGCCGTAAAGGCCGGCGTGGACGGCATTGTCGTCGACGGGGCCGAAGGGGGGACGGGTGCGGCTCCGGTTATCGCCGCCAACAACATCGGGATCCCCGCCATGCCGGCGCTGGTTCAGGCGGTTCGAAGCCTGGAGGACATGGGGGTAAAGGATGAAGTCTCCCTCGTTATCTCGGGTGGCATAAAGGACGGCGCCGATGTGGCCAAGGCGCTCGCCCTGGGGGCGGATGCGGTAGCCATCGGGACTGGAGCGATGGTGGCCATGGGCTGTGTCGTGTGTCTTCGATGCCATGAGGGCCGGTGTGCTTTCGGCATCGGTACGCAGGACCCGGAGCTCAGGAAAAATCTTGACATCGATCAAGCCGCTCAAAGAGTAGCCAACTATATCCAGGCAATGACCTATGAGGCCGTAGTTATTGCCAAGGCTGCCGGAAAGACCCAGTTGCAAAGCATGGAAAGAGAGGATCTTCGAAGCTTGACCCTGGAAGCGTGCGCCATGACGGGTGTTCCTCTCATTGGGTCCAACTATGTCTTCGGGGAAAGATTCGGTTTTTGCTAGCCGTCTTTGATGCTTTCTTTTTCGTGGGATGGTGAAAATGAGAATAGAAGAGCATCCCATTTTGGGAACTTTCGAAAAGGGCAAGACGGTGAAGTTCACCTTTGACGGCAAGACCATGGAAGGATGTGAAGGGGAGCCCATCGCCATGGCCTTGAGGGCCCGGGGGGTGATCATTCACCGCTATACGACCAGAAGGAACGAGCCAAGAGGGGTTTTTTGCGCCATTGGGCGCTGTACGGATTGCATCATGGTAGTGGATGGAGTTCCCAATGTCCGTACCTGCGTGACTCCCCTCAGGGAGGGCGTGGATGTTCGCACCCAGATGGGAAAGGGACCCGAAAGGATGCAAGGGTAGAATATGCAAAGGCGCGAAGTGGTGGTGATAGGTGCGGGACCTGCGGGCCTTTCGGCGGCTATCGAGGCGGCCGGAAACGGGGTCGATGTCGTCGTGTTCGACGAAAACGACAGGCCGGGCGGACAGTTGTTCAAGCAGATTCACAAGTTCTTCGGGTCAAAAGAGCATCGCGCCATGGAAAGAGGCTTCAACATCGGCAAGGATTTACTCGAGGAGGCGAAGTCTCTGGGGGTTTCGGTCGTTTTGAATGCCGTGGTGCTCGGTATTTATGAAAACGGCGTGATGAACGTGGTGCTAAACGATCGCATCGAGGAAGTAAAGGGGGAGAGGATCCTGGTCGCCACGGGGGCCTCCGAGAACATGGTCCCCTTTCCGGGCTGGACTCTTCCCGGGGTGATCGGCGCCGGCGCGGCCCAGACCATGACCAATATCCACGGTGTGCGGCCCGGCAGCAGGCTCCTCATGGTGGGCTCCGGAAATGTCGGGGTCGTTGTCAGCTATCAAATGGTCCAGGCCGGCTGTGAAGTGGTCGCGGTGATCGATGCCGCGCCCAAAGTCGGGGGCTACGGCGTTCACGCGGCAAAGATCGCCCGGCAGGGCATTCCGTTTTTCCTCTCTCACACGGTCAAAGAGGCCCATGGGGCCGGGAGAGTCGAAGGGGCGACGATTATCCAGGTCGACGATAAATGGAAACCGGTCCCGGGGACGGAAAAACACTTTGAAGTCGATACCATCTGCGTGGCGGTCGGCCTCACCCCGATGACAAAGCTTTTGGGAATGTCGGGTTGCAAAATGACCTATATACCGGTTCTGGGTGGCGCGGTTCCCGTTCACGATAGAGATCAGAGGACATCGATTCCCACCACCTATGTGGCGGGGGATGTGTCCGGCATAGAAGAGGCGAGCACCGCCATTTTGGAGGGGCGAATCGCCGGGCTGGCCATCGCCCGCAGCCTGGGCTACCTTGAAGACGGGGCCTTCTTGTCTCGGCGCGAAGAGTTGCTAAACAGCATGGCCGGGTTACGAGACGGGCCTCATGGAATTGCCCGAAGAGAGGCCAAAGAATTGATAAACGCTGCGGTTCAAGGATAATCCCATGGCTGATCACTTATCGAAAAAAGGCTATATCTCCGACGAAGAGCTCAAGCTCGGCTCGGGAGTGCCTTCCGAACAAAGGCGACGTCGAGGGCCGGTGGCGGTCATCGAATGCATCGAGGCAATCCCTTGCAACCCGTGCGAATCGAGTTGCAAGGCCCGGGCTATCTTTGTGGGGGCCGACATCACCCATCCCCCCGAACTCTTCGAGGACAAATGTATCGGGTGCCTGTCCTGCGTTCCGATATGCCCCGGGCAGGCTATTTTTGTTGTCGATGAGAGTTACTCGGACCAAAGGGCTAGCGTAACTATGCCCTACGAGTTTTCTCCCCTGCCGGAGAAAAATGAGGTTGTTACCGCTTTGGACAGGTCGGGCCAGGTCTTGGGGGATGCGACCGTCAAGGCGGTCAGAAAGACGAAAAAAATGGATCGGACCGCCCTGGTGACCATTGAGGCGCCCAGGGAGTGGTCTATGAAGGCAAGGGCTTTTCGGTTGAAACGTTAAGAAGTCAATAACAGGGAGAAAAGGCATGGCTGAACAAGCGTTGGGAATGGTGGAAACAAGGGGACTGGTGGCTGCCATCGAGGCTGTGGACGCGATGGTGAAAGCTGCCAACGTTAAGGTTGTGGGCAAGGAAAAAGTTGGCGGCGGGCTGATTGCGATTTTCGTAAGAGGCGATGTCGGCGCGGTGAAGGCGGCAACGGATGCGGGGGCCGCTGCAGCTCAGAAGGTTGGGGAACTTGTCTCCGTACACGTCATCCCCAGGCCCCATGCGGATATCGAGTTTATCTTGCCGAAGCCCGAAAAATAGAGGTTTCAGCGCGAGGGTTCCTGTACGGCGTCCCACGTGGGATGCCCGGTTGCAGGGAACCCCCCGGAGAGGTCCTGAATGGCTCTTACTGTACAGCTCATTACTCGTCCCGGTCCGGGGGTCATCGATATATTGATGACCCGCATGGGGCTTGGGGCGAAAAAGACGCTCGAAAAAGTCGACTTCAGCGCCGTGGGCCTGGTGCAAGGCAAGGTGATCGACATGATCTTTGCCGCGGACATAGCCGAAAAGACGGCCGATGTTCAGGTCTATGACCTCAAGGGGACCTGCCCTCAGCATTTGACCACGATAGGTATTTTTGGCGATATCGCCGCGGTCAAGGCGAGCCTGGACGCGATAAGCGCTGAAAAAAGGCTGGGATAGTCGGTTTGCAGCCGCGCCCGGGTCATTCCAATACGGGGTGGGGCTGCGGGTAGTCGATGCGCATCGAACGCGCCCCGTTGATTTGACCGGTCTGCTTACCGGTCCCGCCGCCGGCCGGCTTTGAAGGATTGGCCTTGTTGCCGCCGCCAGAGCCGGACACGAGGGGAAGCTCATGAAACTTGCCAGAGTCGTCGGAAATGTTTGGTCGACAAAAAAAAACGACAAGATACATGCCCTGCGGCTGCTTTTCGTGCAGCCGCTGGGAAGGGGCCTGACCGAGGTCGGTGACGTCATTGTGGCTGCCGATGAGATCGGCGCGGGCGCCGGGGACTTGATCCTTCTTTGCGAAGGAGCACCGGCGATGCAGGCATTCGACAGGAAAGAGCCGATTCCTGTGGATGCGGTGGTGATCGGTATAGTTGACAGCCTCGAGATGCCGGAAAAAGTCGGTGAATAGGGCGAGAGGTATGCGTAAGGCTATTGTCGATAAGGTGCGCGAGGCCGGCATCGTGGGGGCCGGTGGGGCAGGGTTCCCCGCCCATGTCAAGATTAATGCCGACGTGTCGCGGGTGCTTGCCAACGGGGCTTCCTGCGAGCCCCTGCTGATGAGCGACCCATGGCTTATGGAATCTTTGCCGGGCAAAGTCCTGCGTGGTCTGCGACTGGTAATGGAGTGTACCGGCGCGGCCCTGGGCACGGTTTGTCTCAAGGGAAAACACGGCGGGGCCATGGAGGGGATGCGGACAACTGTTGGAAGCTCCGAGGACGTGGAGCTTTTCGAGTTATCCGACTTCTATCCCGCCGGTGACGAACAGGTCCTGGTGTACGAGGTCATGAAAAGGGTCGTTCCCGAGGGGGGAATACCCCTGCAGGTGGGAGCTGTGGTGTGCAATGTCGAATCTCTTATCAATGTGGCCAACGCTGTCGACGGTGGCTTGCCGGTTACCGAGAGATATTTGACCGTAACAGGCGAAGTGGCCCGGCCATTGGTCGTGAAGGTCCCCGTCGGCATAAGTCTTGGCGAGGTCATCGACCTCGCGGGCGGGGCGACGATCGGCGACTTCAGGGTCGTGGTCGGGGGGCCGATGATGGGCCAGGTGGTAAAGGATTTGTCTTTGCCGGTCACAAAAACGACAAGCGGCGTTATCCTGCTTGCCGCCGACCATAACGTGGTCGCCGGAAAGACCACCGACCCCGAGCGCCTCAGGCGGATCACCCAGATTGCCTGCTGCCAGTGCTCCCGCTGCACCGACATCTGTCCGAGGAATCTTTTGGGCCATTCGTTGTCTCCCCATAGGATCATGAGAGGTCTGGGGTTTCAGACAGCACAAACGGGTGGGGTTGCCGAGGATGCGCTCATTTGCTCGGAGTGCGGGATCTGCGAGAAGTTCGCCTGCCCGATGATGATTTCCCCCCGTGAAGTCAATGCGCAGATAAAGCGCGAATTACTGGGCAAGGGTATAAAACGCTCGCCCAGGCAGGACACTTACCGCCCATCGGCGTTCCGGGATTACAGGAAAGTCCCGACGAAAAGACTCATCGAGCATCTGGGTCTGGGCAAATATGACGGACATCCCCAATTTTTGGCGCGCGAGGTCCTGGTCCAAACGGTGAGCATACCCCTCAAACAGCATTTGGGCGCCCCTGCGGTGGCCGTAGTAAAGAAGGGGGACCGCGTGAGAAAGGGGGACCTTATCGGTGAGATCGCGAAGGATTCTCTTGGCGCCAGGGTCCATGCCAGTATCGACGGGGTGGTGAGTTCCATCGGGGCAAATGTCATCATAACACAATGAAGAAAAGGCCTTAGCCATGCAATACCGAGCCATCGGACTGCTCGAACTCAACAGTGTCGCCAAAGGAGTTCAGTGCGCTGACGAAATGATAAAGTCGGCCAATGTCGAGCTTATCCTCGCCCGACCGGCTTGCCCGGGCAAGTACCTTGCCATGGTCGCGGGCGACGTGGGTTCGGTGCAAAGCGCGGTGGAAGCGGGCAGGGAAAAGGCACAGGAGTTTCTGGTAGACTCCTTTTCGATCGCCAATGTCCATCCCGACATCTTCCCGGCCCTTAGCTGCGCCTCATCGTTTCCGCAGATAGACGCTTTGGGGATAATCGAAACATACAGCGTGGCTTCCTGTATAACCGCGGCCGACGAGGCCGCAAAGGCCGCCGATATCGCCCTTATCGAAATCCGCTGCGCCACCGGTTTGGCCGGCAAATCTTATGTGAGCCTCACCGGGGATGTCAGTTCGGTAAACGCCGCCGTCAGTGCGGGAATCAGCTCCCTGGAAGACAGGGGGCTAATACAGTGCTACGTGGTCATTGCCTCTCCGAGCAAGGACCTCTACACGAGAATGGCATGAAAGAGATGTCGCAAACGTTTGCCCGGATCCTTAACCGGCCCGACCACTGGGATTTTACCGGGGCAGAGGAGTTCTTTGTCGGAGTGGATGTGGGGACCTGCCGGATCAAGGTGGTGGTTGTCGACGAGAAAGGACTTCCCAGGGCGGCTCTTATGAGAAGCGCCGATGTTGTGCGCAGCGGCCTGATCGTCGACTACGTCGGCGCCCTCAAAATTGTGCGTGAACTTATGGAAAGCGTAAGAGGCAGGTGCCCCTACCCCCTCGCAAAGGGGGCCACCTCTTATCCGCCCGAGACCGAGTCGGGAAATATCTTGACCACCAGCTACATCCTCGAAACGGTGGGGCTGGAGGTTGTAAGCGTTATCGACGAACCAAGCGCGGCCAACCTGGTATTGAACCTTGTCGATGGAGCCATAGTCGACGTTGGGGGGGGTACGACGGGCGTAGCTGTCGTTCAGGGGGGAAAGGTCGTCTACACAAATGATGAGGCCACGGGTGGAGTGCACCTGTCGCTGGTCCTGGCCGGCAGTCTCAAGATCGGCTACGAGCAGGCCGATCGGTTAAAGATAGAGGGTAAGGACAGAGGGGAGATTTTTGCCATCGTCGCACCGGTTATAGACAAGATTTCCAGTATCATTTCCCGGCATATTGGCGGGTTTTCCGGTCTCACAAAGGTCTGCATGGTAGGTGGCACATGCGAGTTGGACGGTTTGACCGAAAGGGTAAGCCGGAACCTGGGGCTCGAGGCTTTTCGCCCGAAGCTGCCCCAGGTGATCACACCCCTGGGGATCGCCTTGTCCTGTCTTGGTGGAAAAACCCGGCGGATGTGCGCTTGAAAGATCGCCCCTCCACTTCTTGGGTAAATGGGATGCGGACATGGATACTCTGAGCCTGGAATCTGTCATGAAGGTCGTGCGGGAAGTCCTGCGCGAGTTGGGGGTGGGGGCCAAAGAGGCTGCCCAGCCCGTTGAGAAAAAGGGGCCCAGGGTTCTTTTTGTCTTCCACAGCGGAGTGCGCAGGCTCGATGTCGCCCTCGAACAGGTCCGGCTGATCGAAGCCTCCCCGGTAAAATGCGGGGTCTACACCGTCTCGTCGGCCCGCAACCGGGTGTGTGGAGGCGATGTGAGGGAAAAAGCCGGGAGCCAGTGCATTCTGGATACGGTAAAACCCGAGGGGCTCGAAAAAGTTCTCTTGCTCTCCGATATCCTGGTGTTGCCAACTTTCTGCCTGAAAACCGCTGCCAAACTGGCCCGGCTGATTTGTGACGACGATGGTTCCAGTGTCGTTTTGTCCGCGCTGCTCCAGGGGAAAAGGATCCTTGCCTCGCGCGACGGCTTCCTGCTCTGCGACGCTTTGGGAAACGATAAAATCAGAGATGAGGTCGAAGGGATTTTGGCCAAACTGCAGAGCTTCGGAATGGTCTTTTGTCCAACGGACATGTTGCACGAGACCTTTCAGGCAATGATGAGTGAAAAGAAAGAAAAGATCGCTGCCGCTGCCGGGATCTCCCTTGCCGCCCCGGGCCTGAGGCTTGTCACATCCAAAGAGGTCTACGCGGCTGTCGAGGCAAAACAGAAAACGATATGTCTGGCCGCCAACGGGAGAGTGACTCCTCTGGCAAGGGACCTGGCAAAGGAATACTCCCTGGAGATCGTCGGAGCTGCTAGATAAGTCCCGGCGCCCCCAAAGGAGAACGGAAGCTACAATGTCGAGGAGACCGATCTATGGCTGAGCTAAGGGTATATTGCTATCTGGACCGTTTGCAACCGCAGTTTGCATCCTTGTTTGCATCGCGCTGTCGCGGGTTTCTCTCCGTTGAGGGGATGGCTGCGCTTTTTGTCGAAGTCGACCCCGGGGTTGAGATAAACCGCCTTGCCGACATCGCCTTGAAGGTCACAAACTGCAAGCCTGGTGAAATGATCGTCGAGAGGCGTTATGGAATGCTGGAGATTCATTCCTTCGACCAGGAGGAGGTGCGTCACGCGGGGGAAATGATTTTGAACGCGGTCGGTCTCAAAGAGGAAGACCGGCTGGCCCCAAAGATTCTGGCCACCAGCATTGTCAACAAAATCGATCCTTACCAGGCAGTGATCCTCAACCGCAACAGCAAAGGGATGCTCATCCTGGGAGGAGATGATGTGTGCCTGCTGGAAGTCACCCCGGCCGCCTACTCCTCCATTGCGGCCAATGAGGCCGAGAAGCACTGCAACGTGCGATTGGTGGATGCAAGCTTTTTTGGGGCGGCGGGGAGGTTGTACCTTGCCGGCACGGAATCTGAGGTTTCGGCCGCGGCCAGGGTGGTTGTCGAAACGCTCAATTCTTTGACGGGCAGACGGTAATCGATGCGCGGCGGGGCAGTTCGAGGGAGATATCGATGAAACCAAACTTCATCTTCGCACAAGACGTTAAAGCGGTGCTAAGGGATGGCACAAAGAAGATCACGATTCCGCAAAACTCTCGGATCTCGGCGGCCGCGCTGGATCTGATCAAGGAAAACGGGGTCGAGCTTACCTACGCCGGCTCGCTTAATGACCAGTCGGACATGGCCGTTGCCGCTCCTTTGGTCGAGCAGGCGAGCGGGGTTAGCGCGGAAAATATTGGCGATGCGGGTCCCGAGGTGGCCGATGAACCGATGCCCGAGGAAATGGTCGAAGAGATAGCGCGCCGGGTCATCGCACGGTTTCGGGAGCTAAAAGGCGCGCCTGCGGTCGCATCTCCCCTGGCTGGACAAAAATTGGAAGATGAAGACGATTTGGTGATTTGTCGCTGTGAAGAGATCACCAGAAAAGAAATAAAAGAGGCTATCCGGAACGGAATGAAAACCCTAAACGGGATCAAACGCGTAACACGCGCGGGAATGGGTCTTTGCCAGGGGCAGACCTGCCAACGGCTGGTGACTCAGTTGCTGGCCGGGGAGCTTGGAATGGCGCCGGCTCAAATCAAACAAATGACACCGAGGGCCCCGGTTAGACCCGTTGCTCTTTCGGTTCTGGCGGCAGGATAGTTTTCACTGCTCGCAGGGGGCGACCGGGGCGGTGTCGGATTTTTAGCCACGCAGGGGTTGGGGCATCTCGGAGGCGTACATGGTTGGGAAAGCGGATGTGGTAATTGTGGGTGGAGGCGTCATGGGATGCGCCCTCGCGTATAATCTTGCCAAAGAGGGTCTTAAGCCCGTTGTGATCGAACGCTCAGACATAGGCGGTGAGGAATCGGGCGCCAACGGGGGCGGTGTTCGCCAATCGGCGAGAAATCTCAAGGAAATGCCACTGGCCATGGAGAGTGTGCGGCTGTTCGCCCAGTTGCACGAAGAACTCGGCATGGACGTCGAATATGTGCGCAAGGGAAACCTTCGCCTCTGTTCGACCCCCGAGGACATGGTCAACATGCGCAAGTCTGTGGAGAACCAGAAAGCGGTCGGTCTCCAGTTGGAATTGCTGGACCGAAAACAGGTGCTCGAAATAAACCCTTATGTCGGCGACGGTGTTATCGGGGCGACCTTCTGCCCCACAGACGGTCATGCCAACCCCCTTCTTGTAAGCTATGCCTTTTTCAAAAAGGCCAAAAGCCTCGGCGCCCGTTTTTACACGCAGGAAGAGGTAAAGGACATAGTGCTCAAAAAGGGCAGGGTCGCTGCCGTGGTGACTGACAAGCAGCGGATCGAAACGGACCTGGTCGTGAACGCCGCGGGCATGGCCGGCAGGAAGATCGCCAACATGGCGGGGTTGGATTTTCCCGTAAAAGCGGTTTTTACCGAAGCGCTGATCACCGAAGCGCTCCCCCCCCTTTTCCCGCAGATGCTCGGCCAGGCCAGAGGGCTGTTCTACGGGAGGCAGACCCTTCACGGTTCTTTCTTTATGGGTGGGTTTGTGGGGACCGAGGAATTCATCTACCGGGACGGCAAACCTCTTTTCAACTTTATCGGTCCGGCTATTTCGCGGCTGGTAATCGAGTACCTGCCGGTGTTAAAGGACCTGCACGTGGTGCGAACGTGGTCGGGAATCATCGACCAGACCTCGGATTCAATCCCTGTACTGGGCCTTACCCCGGAAGTTCCGGGGTTCGTGTTCTGCACCGGGTTTAGCGGCCATGGCTTTGGTTTGGCCCCCGTCATAGGGCGCTTGATGTGCGAACTGATCATGGACTGTCGAGTCTCGTTGCCTATAAACGACTTCTGCTATTCCCGGTTTGGCAAGGGGGCCGATCACGTGTGCGCATGCAAGGGAAATGCCGCTTGCACCACCGCTACCGCCCTGTGTCCCAACAAAAGGGAATGGCTCAAAAATATCTAGATTGAGGGAAAAGCGATATGGTCGAGCTCAGAAGTTTTGCGTTTATCGATCGGCTGCAAAAGCAGTTTGTCGGCTTCATCGGGTCTACGGCGCTCGGGTACTACCCGATCCCCGGTCAGTCGGCCCTCTTCCTCGAAATTGCGCCGGGAATCGAGATTAACGGCATTACAAACGCGGTTATGAAAAAAGCCGCCGTTTTCCCCGGCGCCATGGTGGTCGAGAGAACATACGGGATGCTGGAGGTCCACGCGGATTCTCCCTCCGATGTGATAATGGCCGGCGACGTGGCATTGGAATATCTTGGGATGAAGACCCTGGATCGATTGCGGCCCAAGATTTTGTCCTCGGTTGTCGTCGAAAGACTCGATCCCCACATGAGCCAGATAATCAATCGCTTCAGAAACACCGGCGTCTCGTTAAGTGATGAAACGCTCTATATCCTCGAGATGGTCCCGGCCGGGTATGCCGGCTATGCGGCCAATGAAGCTGAAAAAGCCGCCGATATCAGGCTGATCCACGTTACCGTGTTTGGCGCCAGCGGTCGGCTGTATCTATCCGGGAACTCTTCGGACGTCCAGGCGGCAAAACAGGCCGCCGAGGCTTCCCTGGCCGCCCTTGAGGGCAGGGACCACTGAGGGACACCAGGAAAATAATCAATGAATGCCGCCCAAAAAGATTTTTTCGATAAGATTCACAGGGCTTATCCCAACTTGTCCCCCAAGAAAAAGCGGGTGGCGGACTTTATGATAAAGGACTACAAAAAAGTCTTCTTCATGACCGCCAGAGAGATCGCGTTGGAATGCCGTGTGAGCGAGCCTACGATTAACCGGTTCGTTATGGACCTGGGGTTTGCAGGGTATGCCGAATTTACCCACCACATGAAGGGGTTGCTTCACGGGGTCCTTACTAGCGTTGACCGGCAATTGAAGGCAAACGAACGCACCGACGGCAGTTTGATTGACCTGTATTGTCAAAATGCCATCATGAACATTGAAAATCTCAGGCGCATGATTTCTGCCAGTGAACTCGAACAGATTGCCCGCGTGATTCACAGGGCGGAAAAGGTATTTGTCGTTGGCTACCGCGCCTCTGCCACACTGGCCAACTATTTCGGCTATCTTCTGAAGAAAATACGAGATGACGTATTCGTCGATACGACACTTTCATGGGATCTGAAAGACACGCTGATTCGGAGCCCAAAATCGAGTATTCTCTTTGCCATCGCCTTTCCCAGATATCCGAAGAGGACAATCGAGTTCCTGGAGCTTGCAAAGCTAAACAATATCAAGATTATCGGCCTAAGCGATACGTCCAGTTCTCCGATCATAGGGCTTGCCGATCATTACGTCATGATTGACGTGGAAGGGATCTCGTTTATAGATCCCTTCGCTCATATTATTGTTTACTTAAGTGCTCTTATTCATAAAATTATTTTGTTGGATAAACCCAAGGCAATGGAATATCTCGCCAAGTTCGAAGACGGCCTGAAGGGGAGCCTGGAATTTGTTACGCCTGAATGGTTTGGCGCGGAGGCCGGGCAGGACGAAAGCCATTTGCATTCCTGGTTTGAAAGAGGGATCGATAATGCTTTGGGAGAGCTAAAAGGCAGGAAAGTCAGGGCCAAGGTATAGGAGGGGTGTTGCAATAGTTGCAGCCCGATGACGGTCGAAGTGTGGTTGTTTGGAGTGGTCTCTAAGCAGTATGGGTTTTGTGCTGGAATATATCAATCTGGGGCGAGGAGCCGGTGATGAGTTTAGACGAAAAGCTGATAGAACGTGTGGTCGAGATGGTAGTAGAAAGGCTTTCGAAGAATGTCGTCGAAGTCCAGGCTCAAACGGGGGGTGCTGAAGGCTGTCCTGCCGTAAAGGATGGCGTCTTTAAAGAGATGGATGATGCCATAAATGCGGCTGAAAAGGCTCAAAAAGCACTGTTGGCTCTGCCTCTTGCGGTCCGTGGAAAAATTATTCAGGCGATGCGGGACGCCGGTGTCGGCCACGCGGAGGAATACGCCGTGATGGAGTTTGAGGAGACTGGAGTAGGAAAGGCGGCCGACAACGCAAAGAAGGTGCTGGCAGCCTGTAGAGTCCTCGGGATGGAGGACCTTGGGCCCGAGTGCTACACCGGAGACAAGGGACTTACGGTTATCGAGAGAATTCCGTTTGGCCTTATTTCCTCGGTAAATCCCGTGACCCTTGCCGTCCCCACCATCTACTTTAACGCCATTATGACCCTGGCCGGCGGCAATGTGCTGGTAAATAACCCTCATCCCAAGGCCAAAAACGTTTCCGCACGGGCGGTTCGTGACATCAATCTGGCCATCGTGAAGGCGGGGGGCCCTCCAAACTGCGTAACCTGCATCGAGGAACCTTCGATTAAGACCTCGCAGTATCTCATGACGCACCCCAAGACCAAGATGATTGTGGTCACCGGAGGCCACGGCGTTATAAAGTTTGCCGCTCAGACGGGCAAAAAGGTCATTCCCGGTGGACCGGGCAACCCGCCCGTGGTTGTTGACGAATCGGCCGATCTCCAAAGGGCTGCCCAGTGCATTGTCGAGGGCGCCTCGTTTGCCAACTGCACTCCCTGCGCGAGCGAAAAGGAGATTTTCGCCGTAGACTCCATTGCCGATCGCCTCAAAGATTTGCTCAAAAAATCAGGCGCCTGTGAGATAGACGCCCGGCAGGGTGAAGAACTGATGAAGCACATCTTCAAGGAGGTAAACGGGCCCGGCAAGCCGGGGGTGGTCAATATGGAGTTTGTCGGAAAATCCCCCGAATTCATTCTCAAAAGCATTGGCCTTTCGGTTGGTCCCGAAACCAAAATCGTTCTTTTGGAAACCGATGTGAATCACCCCCTGGTCTGGACGGAGCAGATCATGCCCGTAATTGCCTTCGTTAGATGCCAGGACGCCGACCAAGCAATCAACCGCGCGGTTCTGGCCGAACAGGGTTGCGGTCACACGATCGTCATGCACTCCAATAATCTTAAAAACCTGGCCAAGATGGCCGGCAAGGCCAACGTCTGTTCTTTCGTCAAAAACGGCCCGTCCCTTGCGGGTGTCGGTGTGGCCGGGGAAGGCTTTATTTCGTTTCATATCGCAACCGATGGAGCGGGTCACACTCGCCCCAGAACATTTACGAGGATGCGTCGATGCGCGATGGTCGATGACTTCCGGCTTCGTTTCAGCTCGTAAGGCCCCGATCCCCCCGGGGGACAAGGCGCCGGAATTTAGAACGAGATGACCCGAGTGGTCGTAAAATGCAGATGCAGGAGAAAAGATGGAACTCTTGAAGCGCGAAAACTTTTCCTCGGGCGCCCCATTTGAAGAAAAGGTCGGCTATAGCCGGGCGGTAAGAGTCGGAAACCATATCTTCGTGGGGGGAACGACCACCACGAATTCGGAAGGCGTTGTGGAAGGCGAGGGGGATCCCTACCTGCAGACCAGGATTATCCTGGAAAAGATTCGCTCGGCCATTGCCACCGCAGGCGGGACCCTTTCCGATGTCGTTCGAGTCCGTTTCTATGTGACGGATATAAGCAAGGGCGCGGAGTACCTCAGGGCCTATTCCGAGTTCTTCAAAGCCATCAAGCCGACCATCACGATGGCCGAGGTAAAAGCCCTGGCGAGGCCGGCCCATCTGGTTGAAATCGAGGCCGATGCCCTCGTTGGCGCCTACATGACTTCTGCCGGCAGGAGGTGATGTGGCCGCAATTATCGGCGAAGACAGTATCGGGGCGTTCTTTTAGGGAAAACAACTCATTTTGCTGGGAGTTGCCCCCCACCAGATCGGCGAAATACCGGTCCTGATGACCATAGTCGGGGGCAAGATCGTTTTTGACAAGATCTTTGGCTGATTCCAAGATGTTTGCTTGTCCTTTTAAGCCAATAGGACATTTTTTGCCTGGAATTGGTCGGTTTCCCTCTGAAAGTTGGCTCCAAGCCATAGTAGGTTGGTGCGGAGCCTTCGGGGAGGCGGTGGTCCAAAATTTCAGGCATCGTCGTGGATGGATTGTCTTGGGGCAATTCTTCCTCTGGCCTGAAGCTCCTTTCACAGACTTTAAAGAAACTGGCAATCGGTTCCATCGGCTTTCATGATCTTTATCCGTTTCACTGCGGGCAAGGCATTACTCTCCTTTCGATACTTCCTGTGTAGCTGCTCTCACCTCATGCTCTTATACAAGGCGCCGTGGCCTTCGGTACGGACGGAACGGACCACCTTTGGATAAAAGACAGGCCGGCCGGCGAAGCTGGCCTCAATCCTGGTCCTAAAGGCCCGGCGAACTTGGCCAAAAAAGTATCATGTGAAATATTAATAACAATATTGTTTATTTTATGAATGATAAATTCCATGTATCCCCGGAATTTCCCTTACGATCCGGCCATTTGTGGTATTGGCACAGAACGTGATACCTCGGGGGGGTCATCTCTTGGGGGGGCGGGGATTTTTTCGAAACGATCATGCTCTTTGGGTCCGACCTGTAGAGGGCATGCGGGCATAACGCAATGGATAAAGTCTAGGGCTGCAGGGGGCGGGGATAAATTCGGGAGTGGCCGAAGTGGCGTGTGTAAGGCGATTCGATGAGTCAAGCAGTACCGGGGGGATTTTTGTCACACAATGCAGAGCAACAGAGAGGAGAACACGATGATCAGGAAAGCATTGGCGATGATTGCTGTTATTTTGGCAATTGGGTGTACGGCGCGGGCTGTGTGGTCCCAGGACGCGGGTCGTTTGGGAAAAGACCTCACCCCCGCCGGGGCCAAGAGAGCCGGCAGCAAAGATGGGCTCATTCCCGCGTGGAGCGGCAAAGACGTTCCGTTGCCGGGATGGTCTTACGGCAAACTCCGTGGTGATTACTGGCAATACAAAAACGAAAAGCCCCTGTTTTCCATCGATGCCTCAAATGTCGACAAGTACGCCGATAAACTGAGCCCGGGACAGGTGCAAATGATAAAGCAGACTCCGGGCTACCGGATGGACGTCTACGCGACGCACCGAAACGCGGGTTACCCCGACTGGGTGTATGCGAACATAAAAAAGAACGCAACAGAGGCCAAACTCGGTTCGGACGGCACCTCGCTCGGGACGGCAAATCTTCCCGGCGTGCCGTTTCCAATCCCCAAAAACGGCGCCGAAGTCATGTGGAACTTCCTGATGCGCTACTGTGGCGTGGGAATTCTGTGGCATGACACCAACACGGTGACATCGCCAAGACCGGGAAGCAACGACTGGATAAATACGCACGGGCCGCAGAGCATATTCGAACCCTGGGGGGCTCCGGGGTCGCACACTCCAGCCAGCGTGGATAACGTCCTGTACAGCATCTACTTTTCCTATGTCTCACCACCCGCTCTGGCTGGACAGTCGGTGGCGCTGACCATGTTTACGAACAACCACGACAATGAAACCTACTATTATTTCCCCGGTCAGCGCCGCGTGCGCCGCATGCCGTCCTATTCCTACGACGCGCCGCAAATTGGTTTTGAAGGCGAGTATACCGTCGATGAGCCATTTGTTTTCAACAGCGCTCTGGACCGGTTCGACTGGAAGATAGTGGGCAAAAAAGAGATGTATATCCCGTACAACTGTTTCGGAATGTATAATTTCAACGAAAAATTACACGATGTGCTCCTTCCCAAGTTCCTAAATAATGCCAATCGCCGGTACGAGTTGCACCGGGTCTGGGTCATCGAGGCCACCGTAAGAAAGGGGATGCGCCATGTCGCCCCCAAAAGGTTTTTCTATGTCGATGAGGACAGCTGGCTTGCCCTGGTTAGCGATGACTACGATGCCCAGGGCAAATTGTGGCTGGTGCGCGAGGGGTTTCCAATCCCGATTTGGGAAATCGGGGGAGCCTTCGATCTCCGGCCGTTCGTCCAGTACGATCTCATAAACGGCCGCTATGTCCAGGACCAGTCGGTTCTCGGGACCGGGACCGATGTCCAATATTTTCCGGATAGCAACCGCCCCGAGTTCCACAGGGATTACTATACCGCAGATAATCTGCGGGCACGTTGTGAGCGCTGAGCGGGGAACGGGTTAAGGCAGAGTTTTGGGCGCCGTTCCTTCCGCCGGGGCGTGGAGCGGCGCCCAAAACAGGCGCCGATTGCGGGATTAATGTATTGCAGATTATAAAGGGGGAGGGCGATGAAGGGGCGTTTTTCGGGTATCTTTGCGGCAACTTTGGCAACGTTGGTGGCAACTGTGCTGAGCCTTGTGTGCACGGCCGGTGTGAGCATCGCATTTGATTTTGACATGGGCAACGGGATAAAAGGGGCGATTGACTCCCAGGTAACTCAAACATTCGGTGTGCGTTTGACCGGCCCGTCGAGCGATATGGTTGAAAGTGTTCCGGGGGCGCCGGGGACAATGGTCTACTCGAACGCCGACAACGGCGACCTCAATTACCACGCGGGCCAATTGTTCAACTTCGAGGAGAAGTTCACCTCGGAAATGCTGCTCTACTTTCCGGATCAATTAAGTTTCATGGTGCGCGGGACCGGATTTATCGACGAGTTTGCCAACAAAACCGATCGCACGCCGCTCGAGCGCGATGCGCAGGAACAGACCTGCTATAACTTTCGGCTCCTGGACCTTTGGGGCGCCAAGCAATTCGATTTTGGCGGGCAGACGGCCAGGCTAAGAGTCGGCAACCAGGTCATAAACTGGGGAGAAACCATTTTCGCCCTGGGAGGCATCAATTCGACCAATGCTCTCGATGTCCAGAGATTGCTGACCCCCGGGACCCAGTTAAAGGAGGCCGTGCTGCCCGCCCCGATGATAGACTTTACGAGCGGTCTGGGCCACGGCCTTAACGTTGATATGTATTATCAGTTTTTATGGAACGAGGACCGCTTTCCAGCCGTTGGCAGCTATTTTTCCACCAGCAATCTGCTGGGGTATGGACGCACGCCCATATTCATAGACCCGAGCAACCCCAACGTCGGGGGACCGGACAACTTTGCCTTTCCGGGCTACAGTTTTCCTGTGGGCTGGGCCCCGGACCAAAGAGCCTCCAGCCAGGGGCAGGGAGGCCTTTGCTTGCATTATTCGCCGCCTCAGTGGGCGGCCGACTTTGGCCTCTACTTCATGAACTATCATGACAAATCGCCGGTGCTCGATTCGCTCAATTATGGCGCGGTTTACCAACAGGTCTACCTTGAGAACCGCCAGTTATACGGGGCGAGCATGAACTTCCCGCTGGGCTCATGGGCTGTTGGCACGGAACTGTCCTATCGACCTCACGACGCGATCTCTTTGAGCTCGCCCTATACTCCCGGAGGGCCGCTTGATCTGCTGACAAACTCGAGCTCAGCCCCTAATGTGCCGCTGTGGAAAGACGAGCAGAAATACGAACTTGACGTGACCGGCCTGCTGAGCCTCACACCTTCGGGGACCGGCGGGGCCCTGCTCAGGCTGCTAAGAGCCGACACCGCCACTCTGACCCTGGAGGGTACGACTATCTGTTATCCGGATTTGAGCAACCGGATTTACTCGACTGTCAATGGGATCCCGGTAATGCAGGCCCCTGCCGCCGGCTATTATACCTGGCTCGCCTACAACAGCGGTTCGGGATATCCGATCGGCGCGGCGGTGGGCACCAAGTGGTCGGGGGGAATCACCGAGGATTTCAACTGGGTCTACGATGGCACGATCATAAAGGAGTGGCAGGTCAACCCGGGATGCACGTTTTTCTTCACGGCTTTTGGCAATACGCCCAATGCCACGGGCAACTTTCTTGCGGGGGACACGTCGATCAATGTCTATGTGAACTTTATTCAAAACCCGCCCAAATGGCAGATCACTATCAATTACACCAAATGGATGGGCGGAACCACGGCCCAGCCGTTGGCCGACAGAGACATGATTGGTGGGTTTGTAACCTACAACTTCTAGAAAAAGGTAAGCGGGGCGGGCGCGATGTGCCCGCCCCCCACATGTTCCGGCATCGGGTATAGGTTTTACTGATTAGTATGGCAATTTATGCATAGCAGCAGGACGGTGAGTGATGGACAAGGACGGCCGTGTGAGCGGTGTGAAAAAAGTAGTTGAAGACCTTGAGGCGTTTTTCTTCAGATATCGATTCGGCACGCTTGCGGTAATGATGGCATTCACCGTGATTATGGGCTATTTCGGCGTACAACTGCGCATGGATGCGGGCTTTAATAAACAGTTGCCGCTCCCGGGCGCCAATTCCTATATTCAAACCTTTCAAAAATATCGCAAGGATTTATTCGGGGCCAATCGTCTCACGGTGGTCGTCAAAGCTCGCAAGGGCACCATCTGGACCCCGGCCGCCCTCGCCAGGCTCTACCAGGTCACGCAGGCGGTTGTTTTTCTGCCCAACGTCGATCGCATGAACGTCATGTCGCTGTGGACCCCCAACTGTTTCGTAAACGAAATTACCGAAGAGGGCTTCAGCGCCAGACCCGTCATTCCCGGAACGGTAACCCCGGAGTCGCTTACGCCGGAAGTGATGGGCAATATAGAGCGCTCCGCCATCCAGGGGGGCTTTGTGGGCACCCTCGTTGCCCGCGATCAAACGAGCGCGATGATAACCGCGGAGCTAAACGACGCGGACCGAAACGGCCAACGGCTGGATTACATAGCGTATAACAAAAATTTGAACGAGCTTCGAAAAAAATTCGAAGACAAAGACTTCAAGATTGAAATCATTGGTTTCGCCAAGGAGATCGGCGATATCGCCGAGGGAGCCTCCTCGGTGGAAATCTTTTGCGGCTTTGCGGTCCTGCTCACCTTGCTGGCCGTGTATTGGTTCAGCCGCTCGTGGCGCATGAGTTGTGTGGCGGTGGGCTGCTCGCTGACCTCGCTTGTCTGGCAATTCGGTACACTCAAGCTCATGGGCTTCGGCCTCGATCCTCTCGGCGTGCTGGTGCCTTTCCTGGTATTTTCCATCGGGGTCTCACACGGGGTCCAGCAAATCAACTTCATCGTGCGCTACCTGGCCAGGGGGAAAAAAACCATGGAGGCTGCCCGCGCGAGCTTTACGGGCCTCCTGGTGCCCGGCACGCTTGCCCTGGTCACCGCCTTCATATCTTTTGCAACCTTGGTGCTCATCCCGATTCCCATGATAAAGGAGCTTGCGGTAACCGCCTCGATCGGTGTGGGCTACAAAATTATCACGGACCTTGTGATGCTGCCCGTGGCCTGTTCTTACTTCAACTTCCCCCCGGACTACGCCCACAAGGCCATGCTGCGGCGCGAAAAACGTGCGCGGATCCTGCGGCTCATGGCCTCCGTGGCGAGAACCCGAAACGCAGTGGTCCTTACATGCCTTGCCTTCTTGGTGCTTGGGGTATCCGTCTGGCAGAGCCGGGGTAGAATCGTCGGCACTCTACAGCCGGGGGCCCCCGAGTTGCGCGCGAGTTCGCGCTACAATCGGGATGCCGAATCGATAACCAAAAGCTACGATATGGGCCTGGACTGGCTGACCGTAGTGTTCGAGGCCGCGCCCAATTCCCTGGACGATACGGCCATAGGTTTCTACCAAAGCGATTTTGTCTACAGGCTCAACCACGTCGCAGGGGTGCTGGCGGTCACCTCCTTTGCGACCCAGCTTGGCACCTACAACGAAGGCTATAACGAGGGGTATCCGAAAATGGACGTGGTGCCCCACGATCCGAGCACCTACGGGGCGCTTGCCACCGAGATCAACCGCACCCGGGGCTATATGAACAGCGACTGCTCCATGACCGCCGTCAATTTCTATCTGACCGATCACAAGGCAACCACCATAAACGGCCTGATCGCCGCGGTAAAAGCCTTTCGCCGGGCGGACCCCAACCCGGCCATCCGCATCCGCCTGGCTTCAGGCAATGCGGGGGTGCAGGCGGCCATAAACGATGAGTTGGTGAAAAGCGAAACCCCTATGCTCCTTTACGTGTATGCGGCAATTCTTAGCATGGTGCTGTTGGTCTACCGCGACTTCAGGGCGGCCGTGGCATGCTGTATGCCGCTTACGATCGCCACATTCATCGGCTACTGGTTCATGAAGGAGTTCGAGATCGGACTCACTGTGGCGACCCTTCCGGTCATGGTCCTGGCGGTGGGCATAGGCGTGGATTACGCCCTCTATATATACAACCGGTTGCAGATGCACCTGGCCGATGGCGAGACCATGATCACCGCCATGGGGTATGCGCTGGAATTCGAGGGCATGGCGACTATTTTCACAGCGATCACGCTCTCGGTAGGTGTGGCTACCTGGGCGTTTTCGGTCCTCAAATTCCAGGCTGACATGGGGATGTTGTTGTCTTTCATGTTCATAGTCAACCTGGTCATGGCGTTCACGGCGCTGCCTGCTCTTGCCGTGGTGCTTGAGAAAGTCTTCGTCCGTAAAAAACCGGCATACTCCCCCTCTATACTGAAACATTGAGGCCAGGTCCGATGATGGATAAAAAACTAAAGTATTTCGGATGTGTAGTGGCGTGTTTTCTGCTTTTCCCTCCCATTTATTCCCGTGCGGGGGAGATCGGTTACAAACATCGGCCGGCGTTGGTATTTGCGGGGGCTTCCACGACGATGATACTGGGGGCGGCTTTGGCCGGCAATAGAATTGTCGCTGTGGGAAACCATGGGGCGGTGCTGCTGTCCGACGACCAGGGGAAAACGTTTCGACAGGCCAAAGGGGTGCCCACAAGCGTAATGGTTGACGCGGTAAGTTTTGCCGATGCCAAAAATGGATGGGCCGTGGGCCACCTGGGGGTGATTATCCACTCGACCGATGGCGGTGAGACCTGGACCATGCAGCCCGAAGCCCTGAGTCATGACGAGCCCTTGTTTACGGTATGGTTTAAAAACGATAGCCTCGGTTTCGCAGCCGGCCTGTGGGGGATGCTGATAAAGACCGTCGACGGCGGAAAGACCTGGCAGCAGGTGAAACTACCGCCATTACCCGACGGGAGGAAAGACGATAGAAACCTCTTTGCGATTTTCCCGGACCGGTTGGGAAACATCTTTATTGCCGCCGAGCGGGGCACACTGTTTAAGTCCGAAGACGGCGGGCTCAGTTGGAAGTTGATCGATACGGGCAACAAGGGGTCGTTGTGGGCAGGGGTCGCCCTGCAGGATGGTTCTCTCGTTGTCGCGGGACTAAGAGGCAAGATTTTGCGCAGCCGCGACGACGGGGAGCACTGGACCGTGGTGCATACCGGCACCAAGAGTTCCATTACCGGTTTGACGGAGTTGAGCGACGGGCGGATCGTTGCCGTGGGACTGGATGGGGTCACACTGGAGAGCGCCAACGAAGGCGGTTATTTCCACGTTGTGTCGAGGCGGCCCGACCGCATGGATCTCACCGCGGTGGTTGCCGGTGGGCCCAAAAATGATGCGGCGGTGGTTTTTTCCGCAAACGGGCCGGTCGCTGCCCCGCAGTGTCATTGAAAACAGATACGATTATCGGGCAATACTTATTCGGGCAGGAGAATGGCAATGCGAATTATGGCCTGTTATGACGATTCCGAGGAAACCCCGGAAGTGTTAAGGGTGGCTCTAGATCACGCCAAAGCCTTTGATGGTGAAGTTCTGCTGGTGACCTCGGTTGTTTCCGCAGACAAATTTTATCCTGATTTGTTAGTGCCCCATGAACAGGCGCTAAAAAAAGCAGAGCAATATTTTTCCGGCAACGCCATCGCCTGCGAGACCAAAATTGCTTTCAGGGGGCTTGAAGAAAATGCCGGCGAGGCTCTTGTCATGCTGGCCGCCAAAGAGAAAGTCGATGAGATTGTCATTGGCATCAAGAGAAGATCGAAACTTAGTAAATTGATTATGGGTTCGGTAGCTCAGTTTGTGATCCTCCAGGCTGACTGCCCCGTGGTTGGAGTGAAGAAAAAGTCCTGAGTTCCGGACATTCCAGCCGCATCCTGGGCGTAATCGAACATCTGCCGGATGGTTTTTGGCGACAGATACATTGGGTACGGAGGCTTATCGGATGGACCACAAGGCCAGTGTGGAGGAATTCGGGTATAAGCAGGAGTTGCGGCGGTCTCTTAGCGTCAGGGACCTGGTCATCTTCGGAATGGTTTTCATGTCCCCGATCTCGAGTATGGTCCTGTTTGGGGTAATGGACGTCGAATCGCACGGACATAATTTTCTGTCGTATCTGTTCGGATTTACGGCCATGCTTTTTACCGCCCACAGCTACGGGAAGATGGTGGAAGCATTTCCGATCGCAGGCTCGACCTATAGCTATACGCAAAGAGCAATAAGTCCGAAATTGGGTTTCATGGCAGGCTGGGTGATTTTACTCGACTATTTCCTGATACCTACGCTTTTGTACGTCATCTCCGCTAATTTCGTTCATGCATTAATACCGCAAGTTCCATTTTGGGTATGGATCGTTATCTACATTATTCCCGTTACAATCGTCAACATCATGGGTGTAGAGGTTGCCGCGAAGATTAATTTCGGAATTACCGTGCTCATGATAGCAGCGGTAGTGGCATTTGTCGCGGCTGCATTCAGATACGCCATGATTACCCATGGGTATTCGGTTATTACACCAGCGGCAATATATAATCCTGCAACGTTTTCGTGGAATGCGGTTGTCGCAGGGTCGTCGATGGCCGTGCTATGTTATCTTGGATTCGATGCAATAACTACATTATCCGAGGAAGCGGATGCGACAAGCCATAAGATGGGCATGGCCATAATCATGGCGTGCGTAATTCAGACCGTACTATACTTGGCGATTGCTTATTTCGGAATGATCGTTGCTCCCGCCTACACTCATCTTAAAGATGTCGATACTGTTTTTTTTGGTATGGCATTCAAGGTCGGGGGCTATGCACTTCAGGTATTTACAACTCTTGTGATCGCGATGTCGGGCGTAGCAACGGCCCTGGCCGGCCAATCGGCTGCCAGTCGCGTGTTGTATGGCATGGGAAGAGATAAAATGATCCCGCCGGAGTTTTTTGCATACCTGCACCCAAAGTTTAAAACTCCCACTTACAACATTTTGGCCATGGGAATAATCGGATTGATCGGCTCTCTTACCATCAGCATGACCCACCTGGGAGAAATGGTAACCTTTGGCGGGCTGTTTGGATTCATCTGTGTGAATCTATCCGTGATCTGGCATTTTTACATCAAGAAAAAGGAAAGGCGCCGGTCCCTGTTGCTCTATGTTGTTTGCCCGTTCATCGGCATGGTTGTGTGCGCCTACATTTTGATGGACTTATCTCCACTTGCAAAAATGGTTGGGTTCCTGTGGATGGGGCTTGGAGTACTTTACCTGGTCATAAGGTCTTTTCTGTCTACGGATTTCCAGCACATTTTGGAGAAAAGCTCTCTTGTCGACCCTGATGCGAATTTCGTCGAATGAATTCAACCCTGCTTTGCACCACGTATCCATGGCTTGCCCGTTGTGGCATCGTGAGGGCCGATAGAGGGCTATTGCCGGCGATTGTGAGCGGTTTGAAAAAAAGGGGGGGGCAGTGGAAAAAGTCATAGCCAAAGTCAAAAGTCGAGACCCAAACGAGAGGGAATTTCACCAGGCTGTCTACGAGGTGTTGCAATCGATCAAGCCCGTGGTCGATCGTCATCGCGAATACGGTCGCACCAAGATTCTAGAGCGCCTCGTGGAGCCGGAAAGAGTGATCCTTTTCCGCGTCCCCTGGGTCGATGATACCGGAGAAATCCATGTAAACCGGGGCTTTAGAGTCCAGATGAACAGCGCCATCGGCCCCTACAAAGGCGGGTTGAGGTTTCATCCCTCGGTTAATTTGAGCATAATGAAGTTTTTGGCCTTTGAGCAGGTCTTCAAGAATGCGTTAACCACTCTTTCCATGGGGGGAGGCAAGGGTGGGTCGGATTTTGATCCAAAGGGAAAGTCCGATGGGGAAGTCATGCGGTTTTGTCAGTCTTTTATGAGCGAACTTTTCCGTCACATCGGCCAGTTTACCGACATCCCCGCAGGGGACATCGGTGTGGGTTCCCGCGAAATCGGGTATCTATTTGGCATGCACAAAAAACTGGCAAACGAGTTCTCGGGGGTCCTCACCGGAAAAAATCTCAATTGGGGTGGAAGTCTCATCCGGCCTGAAGCGACTGGTTACGGATGTGTCTACTTTGCTGCCGAGATGCTGGCCGCAAGGCGCCGGAGCCTCGAAGGAAAGACATGTCTGGTGTCGGGTTCCGGAAACGTTGCTCAATACACGGTGGAAAAACTCATCGACCTTGGGGCAAAGCCTGTCACGCTCTCCGATTCCTCGGGTCACATCTATGATGGCGAGGGCATAGACCGCGAAAAACTCTCTTTTGTGAAGACGCTCAAAAACCTCAGGCGGGGCCGCATTGAAGAATACGCCGAAAAGTACCGCTCCTCGGTTTATACCGCCATGGATTCTTGCGCGGACGTTCCGGACTCCCATGCCCTGTGGGGCCACAAGGCCGATTGCGCCTTCCCCTCGGCCACCCAGAACGAAATCAACGGCGCAGATGCCCGAAATCTTGTAAAAAATGGCATAATGCTGGTGGCCGAAGGCGCAAACATGCCCGTTACACCCGAAGGAATCGCCACTTTTATTGAAAACGACGTCCTCTACGGGCCGGGCAAAGCGGCTAACGCCGGGGGCGTTTCGGTCTCAGGCCTGGAAATGACTCAGAACAGCATGCGCCTTGCCTGGACCCGGGAAGAGGTAGACAACCGGTTGAAGATCATTATGAGAAGTATTCACACCATTTGCTCCGAAGCCGCCCAATGGGTGAACATGCCTGGAAACTACCTGGTTGGAGCTAATGTGGGTGGCTTTATAAAAGTTGTTGGGGCAATGATGGAGCAGGGTTTGGTGTAGGTTTTCGACGAGCAAAAGGGGTGAAAGCACAAATGTAGCCGCTGGAATGGAAACGATATTACAATGGCTCGATGCGGACCTTTAGAAGATGAACATGACCCGCGGTTCAAAGTATTTCACGAACTGATGAGGAGGAAAGTTCGCGAAATCCTTTTGATCTCGACCCCGTATGATGCGTCGGTAATGGAGGAGGACTGCCGGCTTTCGGAGGCCATCATCTCGGAATACAGGGGATTGAACCTGAGCCGGCCGCCCAGGTTGAACTGGGTCTCTTCCACTGAGGCCGCCTTATCGGCTCTAGACAGCATGAAACTCGACCTGGTAATCGTAATGGCTCGTGTTGCGGATGCAAACTTCCTGGCTGCTGCCGAGACGATCAAATCAAAAGCCCCGAAGCTGCCCGTAATGCTGCTTTGTCACAGCCTGGATCCAGCGCTCGAGGGGTTGTATCGCCAGTTGCAACATTCTTTATTCTACCGCATTTTCGTTTGGCGAGGCAATTCCGATCTGCTGCTGGCGATGATCAAGAATGCCGAAGACTTTGCAAACGTGGAACACGATACCCGGTATGCGGCCATTCGGGTGATCCTTTGCGTGGAAGATTCGCCCGAGTATCTGTCCTCGCTTTTGCCTATTTTTTATCGGGAGCTTGTCCTGCAGACCCAAGCGGTTATGGAAGAGGGACTAAATAACGAGCATCGGCTCCTGGCCATGCGGGCGCGCCCGAAAATTTTGGTGGCCGATACCTTTGAGGGCGCCGAGGAGCTGTTTGACAGATACCAGCCGTATGTTTTTGGAGTACTTTCGGATGTGCGTTTTCCCCGAAACAATCGATTGGATGAAAACGCGGGTGTCGATCTTCTCAAGGCAATACGGGGCAAACGGCAAGATATCCCCGCGCTGCTTATGAGCAACGATCCGAAGAATGGAGCCAAAGCCGCGGGGATCCCCGCCGTATTCGTAGACAAGAATTCCCCGGCTCTTCTGTCCGATATTCGCTCTTTTTTTCTAAATCATCTGGGGTTCGGGGACTTTGTTTTCCGTTCCCCGGCGGGCAAGGAAATTGTGCGCGTTTCGAACCTGAGGATGCTGGAAAAAACGCTCCCCCGTATTTCCGAGGAATCCTTCGCCTATCATTGCAATCGAAACGATTTTTCCCGGTGGTTGTTTGCCCGCTCGGAAATCGAACTCGCGGGCAGGGTGAGGCCTGTAAAAGAAGATGATTTTTCCGGCATCGAATCCCACCGGCAATTTCTCATATCCACGATTCACGAGCGACGGATGCGGCGTCAAAAAGGCGTGATCGTCGACTTTGACCCCGGGGCCTTCGATGAGGACAGTGAAATCGTAAAGATCGGGAAAGGGTCTCTTGGGGGAAAAGCCAGGGGGCTCTCTTTTGTGTCTTCCCTGTTGGGTCGGAGCCCATCTTTATTGAGCAGGTTTAGCCCGGTAAAAATCGCTATTCCCCAGACACTGGTTGTCACAACCGAAGTATTCGACATATTTGTGGCCGAGAACAATCTCCAGGGTCTGGCCAAAGAGGATCTTGAGGACCGGTTCGTCGAAAACCGTTTTTTGCAATCGAGATTTCCCGCCGAATTTGAAGCCCGCCTGCGCGACTTTTTGTCTCACTTCGCTTATCCGATCGCCGTTCGCTCTTCGAGCCTGCTGGAAGATGCCCAATTCCGGGCCTATGCCGGTTTGTACAAGACCTACATGCTGCCCAACAACCATGCGGATCTCGATTGCAGGCTAAGACAACTCATCGAGGCAATCAAGCTGGTGTATGCTTCGACTTATTTTCAGGGCCCCAAAGCCTTCTCCCGGCGTATCGGTCACAGGACCGAAGAGGAGAAGATGGCGGTTATCGTGCAAAAAATTGTCGGCCGAAGTCACGGAAACTATTTCTATCCGGCCATGGCGGGCGTAGCGCAGTCCTACAACTATTATTGCTTCTCAAAGATGAAGCCCGAGGAGGGAATTGCAACCATTGCCCTCGGGCTGGGCAAAACTGTCATGGATGGAGAAAAGGCCCTGCGCTTCTCGCCCGTTCATCCCGAATTGCTTCCGCAACGCTCTGGTGTGGATGACATTTTGGAGAATGCGCAGCGATTTTTCTACGCTTTGAAGTTGGACCCGACGATGTGCGGCCTCGGGCCAAACGACACGGACATGCCGGCCAAACGTGAGGTTGGCGACAGCCAGGATGAAGAGCCCGTAAGGCTTTTGAGCAGCACCTATTTTCCGGATGAACATTGCCTGCGCGACTCCGATTTTTCGCCCGGATACCGCGTGATCACCTTTGCCCGGGTCCTAAAGCACGGGCTGTTTCCCTTGGCGCAGATTGTAAGGGAAGTCTTACTGCTCGGCCGCGAAGGGATGGGATGCCCTGTTGAACTCGAATTTGCCGCCGATCTTTCCTTGGACCGGAGCGTCGAGCCGCTGTTTTCAATACTGCAACTTCGACCGATGAGCGCGCGGGAAGATACCGTGAGCGTAGAGATAACCGATGAGGACTTGCGCAAGGCCTTTTGTGTTTCCAGGAAGGCTCTTGGCAACAGGATAAGCAACGAGATAACCGACATCCTGTTGGTCAAGCCGCAGGCTTTCGATCCTGCGCTCACCCGGGAGATCGCAGGGCAAATTGGCCGTATGAACGCTTTGCTCAATCGGGAGGGGCGCCAATACATACTGATAGGGCCGGGCCGCTGGGGTTCAGCCGACAGATGGCTGGGCATCCCGGTTAGTTGGGCCGATATCGGCGGTGCAAAGGCCATTGTGGAAACCGCCCACGGCAAGCTTAGCGCTGAACCGTCACAGGGTTCCCACTTCTTCCACAACATCATTTCGCTGGGTATCAATTACTTTACGGTAAGTGAGGACCCCGGGAACGGATTAGATTGGGAGTGGCTTCTGTCACTGCCAAAGAAAAATGAAACCGATTCCGTGGCATGGGTGTCGCTTGAGCGGCCGGTGACCATAAAGGTGGATGGGCACAGCTCCTTGGGGGTCCTTATCTACGATGCGTAGAGTCCCATCTCCCTGAGCAGACGCGTTTTCACGCGCCCTCCCCCAAAGTGCGTCCCCGGTGAGCCCAGCCACAAACCTTCACGGGGGCGCCGGTGGCTCTGGCAACTGTGCAGTCGAAATTTCGAGCCGCTCCCAGAGCTTTCATCCCGGGCATGCGGAGCGGGTTTGCCATGCCATAGACACTCCAGTTGGCGCAGTGGTCGATCGCCAGCAGGGAGGCCTTTACCGTGGCGCGAAAAATAGTGCAGGCGCTGCTCACATAGGAATACACGGCCGGCACCGTGCAACTATCGCAGCGGTCCGCTCCAATGGGGCCCGCAGTTATCGGTATCCCCGCGCCCGGATAGAGGGTTCCGGCTTCGGCGTCGGCAACGGCCCGGGGGGTATTTAAAATCAGGATGACATTCCTGACGCCGACTCCGTATAGCTCATCGACGACCTTTGCGCCGCTAAACGTAACGAAGGAGGGCGCGGACCAACTCTTGTCCGGAAGGCGAGTGACGAGGACCCCGAGTTGCTGCCCCCCGCCGAACAGGAGCCTGGATTTGAGCGCGTTCGGGACCACCACTATCCCCCGGGCGTTGTTTAAAACGCAACGGGGAACCATTGCCGGCATTTGCTCGAATGCCGCAGCGGCATTGCGTATCAGGTTCATTTGACCCGTGGAGGCAGCCGCCCTTGCGACTGGAGGCATAATCAGCAACAGTGAAGCAATCAAAGCAGGTAGAACGAAATATTTCATGGCAGGCTCCTTTGCCCCGATTTCAAAACGTGCGCAATCCTTTGCCGGCGGAACTATTCAACAAAAGCTACATTCAACGTAAGCAGGAGCGGGCCACATTGTCCAGACCGAAGTCCAGGGAAATTACTTTTTCAGGTCTTGCCGGCATCATCTATAATTTCGGTCATAACACCGTTAAGCTTTCCGGGGTGGATGAGCGCATACTCACCCTCACGGAATGGCCGGGCGATCTCACCCCGGTTATCGGGTAGGAAGGGATAACCCTTTTCCTGGAGCTCCTTTGCCGAATCTCGGGTATTATCTACATTGAAACTAACGATCATGACGCCCTCACCGTTTTTTTCGATGAATTTGGCGACATGACCATCCGGCGCCGTTGACTCCATCAATTCAAATCCAACTTCACCAAGGTAGTAGCGAAGGACTCTGATCTTCTCCGGTTCGTGAACGTAAGAATCATCGGGTTTATTTTTCCCCAAAAGCGGCTCCCAGGTTTTGCGGGCCTCCTCGAGATCTTTTACCGCGATACAAATATGATCGACCTTATTTATTTTCATTCCGGACCCCATTGCCAAAATCCCACCGCTTTGCAAAACACTCGTATCTTCCACCGCGAGCGGGATTATTTGTTTACATCGAAATCTCCGTCCAAAAGTTCGGTGAGAACCCCGTTGAGTTCCCTCGGGTGGTGGACGAAGGCATAACGATTTCCGTACAGCTCTCGCGGCTTTTTGTCGATAAGCCTTACGTTTTTGGCCCGTAGTTCGTCCATTGCCTTGGGTAGGTCATCGACTTTGTAGGAGATAAGAAAGAAGCCTTCTCCTCTGGCTTCGATATATTTGGCCACCTCGCCCTCAGGGGATGTGGACTCCATGAACTCCACGGCCACCTCACCCATACGGTAGCGGGCAACCCTTATTTTTTCCGATTCCGCCACATATTCGCAGGCGGGTTCAAGACCGAAATCCCGCCGGTAGACCTCTTTGGTCTTCTCAAGGTCCTTTACCGCAAAGCAGATGTGGTCAATTTTTTCAAGCTTCATATCGGCGTCTTCCTCTTTTAGCAGGGTGCTGAAAAGGGCATGATATTCCCGCCATAATCCGGGACTGTCATCCTTATAAGGTGTCTAGCCTCCGGCCAGGGGCTCCATATAAGCTGTAACGAGGACGGTGTCGCCCTCGTTCACCTTCGTTGCCAACCCTTGCGAAAATGAAAAATGGCTCTCGCCGTTTAGGTAAACATAGCGCAGATCCTCACCCATCTCACCATCTTCTTCGATGAACTTCAACGGGTGGTACAGATCGGAGAGTTTTTTAAGAAGGTCCTGTAAGCTGTTTTCACCCACATCGAGTTCCATCTCGACGGGAGGTTCAAACCTGTTTGCTATTCGGAGATTGGAATTGATTTTGACCCTGATTTTCATCTTCGCCTCGCCTTTGCGCCTCTGCGCGATGCCTAATGGCCGTCCCGAGGCTCCATGTAGGCCTCCACCAGGACGATGTCGCCCTCGTTTATCTTCTTTCCCAACCCTTCCGAAAATGAAAAATGGCTCTCCCCGTTGAGGTAAAGGTAGCGCAGATCCTCTCCCATCTCCCCCTCCTCGATGAACTTCAAGGGGGGGCACATATCGCAGAGTTTCTCAAGAACATCGCTCAGGCGGTTATTGGCGCCATCGAGAACCATCTCCAGGGGCGGTTGAAAGATATTTTCTATTCGAAGATTGGAATCGACCCTGATCTTCATTGCCAAGCCCCCTGTAATCCAACTTCCCGTGATTTGCGCCGGACAAGTGAAGCGCCCCGGGCGGGTCATAAAGCGGGCAGCTTTGTTTGCGCCGCACCCTCCGCCTGTAGAACCAAAAAACTATGCCGTCTTCTTTGAGGCTTCTCCAACGGCCTTGACGATCTTCTTGTAGCCTGTGCACCGGCAGACATTGGAGGAGATCGTCTTTATGATCTCCTTTTGGGTAGGCTGGTTGTTTTTGTCCAGCAGAGTCTTGGCGGTCATGATCATGCCTGAGGTGCAGAATCCGCACTGAACGGCGCCTTCCTCCATAAAGGTTTGCTGGAGCGGATGGAGTTTTCCCTCCCGGTTGAGTCCCTCAACGGTCGTGATATCCGCTCCCTGCATCTCGGAGGTAAGCACAATGCACGACCTGAGCGGCAAACCGTTTACCTCGACGGTGCATGCTCCGCAGGAGCCTATGCCGCAGGACTCCTTGGCCCCGGTCAGGTCGAGCCTCTCGCGAAGGGTTTCAAGGAGGGTCTCGTTAGGACTTACCTGGAGAACCGTTTCTTCATTGTTTACTGTAAAGGCAACTTTTACCGTCTCCATTATGCTCCCTCCCTCAGGACTTTTTGGACCGCTCTTCGAAACAGGACGCCCACCATCTTTTTACGGTAGGCGGGGGAAAGTATTGCATTGGGGACAGCCCTGGCATCGGTAGATGCGCTATTGGCGGCGTCCCTGAGAGTCCCCTCGTCGGTTCCCGCCAGTTCATAGACAAGGGGGGCCGGACCTACGCCACCCACGCAGACCCTGGCGACGCTCTTTTTCATGGCGACCGCCACAGCCGCCAGGGGATAGTCGATGGAATTTCGGACCCTCAATTTTTCATATACGCCCTTTGACTTCTCCAGCGGTATGCGTATCCTGGTAAGGAGAGTCCCGGGTTCGACGACAAAGGGTTTGCTGCCGCTGCCGGTATAGATCTTTTCGAGTCCTGCCGTTTTTTCGCCCCCGGCCTCGGCAAGGTCTGCCTCCGCCGACAACGCAACAAGCGAGAGCGCGTTGTCGCTGCAATAGTTGGAAAGACACACTCGGGAATGTGGAACCACGTTGCAGCACTTACCTCCCATCTTCAGGCAGAACCCCCGGGCGGCGCGCCATTCCAACGATTTGTTGTACTCGATGCAGCGCGTGTCCTGGAGAAGATTTCCGCCGATAGTGGCCCGCATTTGGAGCGTTTCACAGGAAGTGGCGTCAAGGGATTGATAAAGGAGCGGAAAATATTCTTTCACCACGGGGTGGTTTTTCAGTTCAAAAAGGGTGACATTGGCCCCTATCGTCAGCCATCCGTCGATAGCGGCGATTGCCTTGAGCTCTTCGATTCCCTTGAGGTCTATGATTGCTGCGGGCGCCGCTAACCTGTACTTCAAAAGAGGCATGAGGTCGGTGCCTCCGGCCAGATAGCGCGCTTTTCCCTCGAAATCGTTGTAGAGAGCGATTGCATCGGCAACACTTGTGGCTTTCCTGTATTCGAACCCGGGCAAGATCATCCTTTTTCCTCCGTTGCTTTTTCCACCATCTCCAAAACCTTGTCCGGCGTTAGCGGCATTTCTTTGAATAAAACCCCCGTAGCGTTCGTAAGAGCACAGGCTACGGCGCTGTAGGCGTTCATGCGAATTGCGATGCCCCCTTCCTTGGCGCCGAAAGGCCCGACAGGATCACCGGATTCCACAATGATAGCGTCTATTTCAGGCATATCGCAGGCCAGGGGGACCTTGTATTCCAAAAGATCGGGGTTTAGCAGGTGGCCCCCGTCCCAGAGGTTTCCCTCGGTTATGGCCGCCACCCCCGCCTGCTGGACCGAGCCTTCTATCTGCCCTTCAACCGCCATTGGGTTTATGGCGCGTCCGCAATCGTGGGCTGCCGTGAAACGGGGCATGGTGATCATGCCCGTTTCGGAGTCGACCGCAATCTCGGCTACGGAGGTGGCATAGGAGAAGGTCCCCGCCATCTGACCCCAGGGTCGGGAGATCCACTCTCTTTCCAGGTCGATGTCCGGGAAGAAAGTGCCAGTGGCCACGACCGGCTCCGCCCTGGCGAAGGCCTCCCGCACGACCCACGCAATGGGCATCTTCTTTTCCGGATTGGCAACGGAATAGACGAGCCGGTTTTTTAGCGCGATGTCCGTTTCGGAAACGGCAAGTTTTTCCGCCGCAATGGCCACGATCTGCTTTCGCGCCTTCTCACAGGCGATCTTGACCGCATTTGTGCTCACAAAGGCAGCCGCTTGCGAGTAGGCCCCCGGGTCGAGGTTGGTGATTTCCGTGTCGGCATTTACCAGGTTGATGTCCTCCATGGGGACGCCCAGGATTTCCGAAGCGGCCTGGATCACCATGGATTCGTTTCCTTGCCCGTTGTCCACAACGCCGGTCACAAGGGTTACGTATCCGTCATCGTTTATCTTGAGGTAACACGAAGAGCCCGAGCGAAACCCCATGGGGAAACCGCACATAATGGCAACGCACCCCATGCCGATGCCCTCAAGCTTTTGCGGTTTGGCCCATCGTTTTTGGAAGTCGGTCTTCCGCGCGGTTGTCTCGATTGTCTCTTGTAAGCCGCAACTGGTTATCCTGGATTTGGTCGCGGTCATCTCACCGGCTCTCAGTCCGTTTTTTAGACGTATCTCCACCGGGTCCAGCCCCAGTTCTTTGGCCATCAAATCCATCTGGGCTTCGTTGCCGGCGAGGAAAGCCCTGCCGTGGCAGCCGTACATTCCCCGTATCCCCTTGTTGGTAATGATCCGGTAGCCGTTGTAGCGGATGTTGGGGAAACGGTAGCATTCCTCGTAGACATAAAAAGGGACAGAGGTGGCTATGGGGCCTGTCGAGCTGTAGGCGCCTCCGTCGTAGATCGCGCGCAAGTCCTTGGCCACGATGGTTCCGTCCTTACTCATGGCTGTTTTGATCGTGGCGCTCATGTCGTGGATCTGCCTGGAACTCGTGGCGTTTTCCTCGCGTGAGAGGACGAGCTTTACGGGTCTATCGGCCTTGATGGACAAAAGCGAGGCAACCAGATCCGCTGGGGCCACCTCCGAGCGCCCCCCGAATGCGCCCCCGGAATTTATGTGACGCACACGCACCTTGTTTAAGGGCATTTTGAGAAGGTTGGCGAGCGCTTTGGCGCGAACGTGGGGGCCGGCGTTGGGCATCCACAGATCCAGGAAGCCGTTTTGGAAAGAAGCAACTACCGCGTAAGGCTCCATCATGGCATAGGCCTCGCCGGCGGCCTTGAAGGTATCCTCCCGGACGAGGAAGGCGCTTTCCATGGCCTTGTCGACATCCCCGACGTCGATATGGACGTGAATGTTGATGTTGTTTTTGTACTGCTCGTGGATGATCGGGGCACCCTCCCGCATCGCTTCGAGGGGATCGAAGACCGAGGGCAGGGGCTCGTAGTCGACTCTTATGCGGGAAAGGGCTTCCAGGGCCGTTTCCTCATCGACGGCTGCGACCGCCGCCACATCCTCGCCAATGTAGCGCACCTTGTCGGTTGGGAGCATGGCGTGGTCCTGGGTGTAGCGAAAGACACCCCATTTGATCCCCGAGCCGTCAAAACCGCTGATTGCGGCCTTGACCCCGGGTACCTTACGCGCACCGTCAAGGTCTATTGCGAGAATCTTCGCATGAGGATGGGGACTTCTTAGCACCTTGGCCACGAGCATGTTGGGCATCTTCAAATCGGCGGTGTAGCGCGCCCGGCCGGTTACCTTGGCCAAAGAATCGCTGCGTACGACTCTTTTTCCCACAATATTCAGATTATCCTCCACACATTCCTCCTGAGATGCATCCGGTATGTAAAGTACTTTATGGTTTATCCGCGGGATTGCCGCCGGGAGCGGGTCGCTTCCAGGTCGACCTCGCCGGTCACCGTATCGATCACCACCCCGTAGAGCGTCTGGGCGCTTTCCGGGGTTACGTACCCGTCGAGTACGTCCTCGGCGACAAGTTGGGGGTCACGCTCGAAGGGGTCCCCGTAGCCCCCGCCGCCGGCGGCGTCCATGGTCACCAGGTCGCCGGGTTGGAGCCGGGTCAAGCCGTAAGGGTCACCGGCCCTGTCATTTACCAGGAACTTCGCCCTTGCCCCGCTCATTCCCCCGAAGAGTCCTTCGGGCGGGTAGCGCAATCTGCCCGACTGGATTCCCAGGTTTACCGGGGGGCGAGGGGCATGGGCATCATCGGGTATGCGGAAGACGACCCGCCTGCCAAGACCTCCCTTAAATTTTCCCGGCCCCCCCGAATCGGCAAGAAGCTCCCGTTTTTCCACGATAAGCGGGGTGTCGCTTTCGAAGATTTCCGCCGGGGTATTGGCCCCGTTGGCGGGAAAGATGTACACGTGGTTTCCGTCGCCCTGCGCGCTTGCCCCCATCCCGCCGCCCCGGATGATGACCGAGTGGAACGGGCGGCCGTCCTGGCGCCTGCCGTAGAAGACATTCATTGTCGCCGGGGTCCCCCCGCTGCCGGCCAGCACACGGTGGGGAAGGGCGGGCGCCATGGCGCGGTAGACGATCTCGGTTATGAAGTGGCCTATTTGCATACGGGCGGCCACTGCGGCAGGAAACCTGCAGTTGACGACGCTGCCTTCGGGGGCTTTTAAGGAAATCGGCAGGGCGCACCCTTCGTTGTTGGGGATTTCCGGGTCGAACATGCTCTTCATGGCCATGAAGACATAGGCGTAGGTGAAATTGAAGACGACATTTCCTCCCCAGTCAACCTGGGGGGAAGAGCCGTCCAAATCCACCTCGATGGAGTCGCCCTTTACGTGCACGGCGACCTTTATCACCACGTCGTCCTTGCCTTCGGTCTGTTCGACAATCCCTTCGGCGCGATATACCAGGTCGGGAACCCTGGCGATTGCCTGCCGCATGCTCTGTTCGGTGCGCTCGATTATCTCATCGGCCAGGTCGTCGAGCCCGTCCATTTCGTTTTCTTCGAGCATCCGGCAGATTTTTTGCGCGCAGACATGGTTTGCGGCTATCTGGGAGCGGATGTCTCCGATCACTTCGTCGGGGGTTCGAACGTTCCAGCGAATCGTCTCGAGCAGGGCCTCATTTGCCACGCCCCCGTCGTAGAGCTTGACAAAAGGAATGAACAGCCCGTCTTCAAAGACATCATGGTTATCGGAGGAGACCCTCCCGCCGATGTCGGAGTGATGAAAAACGCAGGCAGTAAAAGCTGTCAGGCGCTCCCGGTAGAAGATGGGGCTCATCACGCACACGTCGTTTAGATGTCCGGCAAGCGCCCAGGGATCGTTTGTAATGAATACGTCTGCGGGCCGGCAGTCCCCCTCGGCCAGCGCGGCCACAAGCTTTTTTATCCCCAGGGCCATCGCCCCCGACTGGCCGGGTGTGGCGAAGGAGCCCTGCGCCAGTTCCCGTCCTCTCCGGTCGGTAAACATACAGGTATAGTCATGTGCGTCTCGTAGCAGACTGGAAAAGGCCGTCCTGGCAACGGCGCCGTCGGCTTCGTCGACAATGGAGATAAGCCTTCGCCAAAGTATTTCCAGGGTTACCGGGTCGAACCTGCCGCCCATTGTTTCCTCCGCAAAAATATAGCCCGTGGTTTACGGGTGCTCTCGGGTTAGAATCGATTCGCGTTTGCCGGCTGAGAATCGTTTTTTGCCACCAGCATATCGATCCACAAAAAGCCGAACCCATCTACGCAAACCTCGGCATCCTCACTGACGATAACGGTCGATTCGCGTTCCTCGATTATCGCCGGGCCGGAAAATTTGGCCCCCTCGAAGAGTTTGTAGCGATCATAGACGGTGTGCGGGATAAAGTCTTTTCTGCGGGCGCAGTAGGCTGGCCTTTGGCCCTTCACGGCCTCGGAGAGCGACGAAAAACCACGTTCCAGCCGGGAAAGAGTAAGAAGGCGTTCAGGAAGGGCTGCCCGCACCTTGAAATTTATGAACTCCACGGGGCTCTCGGCATAGGTCCGTCCGTAAAGCGCGGCATAGGTCCGGTCGAAACAGTTTCGAATTTCTTCGGGTTTTACCTCGGCCATCGAATTTTGGGCGATCACCACATTGGTTTCCGACCCCTGACCGATAAAGCGCATATCCACCGACCTTTCAAACCTGATGTCCCCCCCGGCGCCGGTTTTTGCCAGGGCCTTGGCCCCTTCTTCCTCCATCTGCCCGAAGAGCTTTTCGATCTGTTCAAAGTCCGCCCCAACGAGGGCTACCTTGTGGCTGCGCACCAAATCGAAGGCTCTCGGGGCGGTGAAAAAACCGAGCGCCGACCCCACTCCCGCATTGGGCGGCACAAGCAACCGGGGGGCCCCGAGTTTTTGTGCCAGTCCGCAGGCATGTACCGGCCCTGCGCCGCCGAAAGCGACAATGGTGGCCAGCCCGGGGTTTCCGCCTTTTTCCGCGATATGGGTCCTGGCGGCGGCGGCCATGGTTTCGTTTATCAGGTCGTGAATACCCCAGACCGCCTGAATGAAGGAGATGCCCAGGGGGGCGGCTATGCGCTCGGCGATTCCGCGCCGGGCGGCTTCCCTGTCGAGCTTTATCTCCCCGCCGAGAAAATAGTTTTCGTCGAGGTAACCCAGGAGCAGGTCGGCGTCGGTGACCGTGGGGGCCGTACCGCCTCTTCCGTAGCAGATCGGCCCGGGGTCGGCGGAGGAACTCTGAGGCCCCACCTGAAGTGTGCCAAGCCGGCTGACCTTTGCGATGCTGCCGCCCCCCGCGCCAATCTCCATCAAATCGACCACCGGCACCTGGATGGTCAACCCGCTTCCCTTCATGAACCTTTGCACGCGGCCCACTTCAAAGGTGGGCACCACGCCGACCACCCCCCGCTGAATGAGGCAGGATTTTGCGGTCGTTCCCCCCATGTCGAAGCAGAACATCTCCGGGATGCCGAAGAGTTTCCCGTAGTACTGCCCGGAGATGACCGCCGCGGTCGGCCCGGATTCGATGATCCTTACGGGGAACCGCGAGGCCGTGTCAACCGAGGTGATGCCCCCGCTTGAGAGCATGATGAAAAGTTTGGCTTTGACCCCGATGGACTCCAGCCGCCTTTCCAGCCCTGCGAGATATCTTCCGGTCAACGGCTTGACGTAAGCATTGGTCACGGTGGTGCTGGTTCTCTCATACTCCTTTATCTGTGGAAGCACTTCAAAGGAGATCGACGTGGAGACACCGGGGGCCTCTTGCTCGATTATCTTCTTGATAAGCCATTCATGGTCCGGATTTTCGAAGGAGTTGAGAAGGCACACCGCGATCGACTCGACCCCGAGGGCGAGCAGTTCCCTCACCACCCTTCGCGCATCGTCGGCATCCAGAGGCCTTAGCACCACGCCATCGCTTCGAACCCGCTCCTTTACTTCGACCCGCAACCTCCTGGGGACCAGGGGCTTGGGGAATTCGGCGAAAATGTCATAGGGCGCGTAGCGCATTTCACGCCCCAGCTCAAGGACGTCGCGAAAGCCTTCCGTGGTTATAAGGCCGGTCTTTGCCCCCTTTCGCTCTATGATCGAATTGATCACAAGCGTGGTGCCGTGAATGACTTCGTCTAGCATCGGCACATAGCCGGGGACCTTTTTGGTCAGCTCCAGGATTCCCTGCTCGACGGCATCGGAGGGGTCGGCCGGCGTGGTCAGGCATTTGTTTATGTGAATCTCGCCCGTGCGGTCGTTTATAAGGACGAAGTCGGTGAACGTCCCCCCTATGTCGCAACCCAGACGATAGCACTTATCCGACATTGGAGCCTCCTGATTTGCGTTTTCTAAGAGCCGCGAGCACCTTCTCCGGCGTAATGGGCAACGACTTGATCCTCACTCCGACAGCATCGAAGACGGCGTTGGCGATCGCCGGGGCGGTGGGCACCAGTCCCGGCTCCCCGACTCCCTTGGCCCCGAAAGGCCCCTTCGGGTCGTCGGTCTCGATGCACTCGATGTGGATGGGAAAGTCCACGTCGGGCGCGGCTAAAATCTTGTAATCGAGAAAGTTGGGGTTAAGACTTCTGCCCCGGTCCGTTTTGTATTCTTCACAGAGCGCGTAGCCAAGACCCTGGACTATGGCGCCGTAAAGCTGACCTTTGAGGGTCTGCGGGTTAAGGACCTTTCCCACGTCGTGGGCGGCCGCAAACTTTAGGACGGTGACCTTTCCGGTCTCTTCGTCCACTTCCACCTCGGCGCCCTGCACCCCGAAGACGTAAGCCGCCGATATATTGCCCCGGCAGGTTTTGGGGTCCAGCATTTCGTGGCAGGGGTCATAGAAGGCTTCGGTGACTATAATGGTCCCCTGTTCCCTGTAGTGGGCCTCTCGCAGCAGTTCTTCCAGGGGGACCCTCAGAAGCGGGTCGTCGGGCCGGTCTTTTAGGAAGACGAAGTTGTGCCTGAGATCGAAATCGGAGACCGAGAGCGTGCCGATAGAATCCAGATCGGGCCCCTCAAACCCCGGCTCCTTTCTCGCCCGTTTCTTCATGGCGGCCGACACCCTGGCGATGAAATGTTCGGCGGCCAGTTCGAAGACCTTCTGTCTTGCCTTGTCGGCGGCAAGAATCGCGGCGTTGCAGGCGGTGAAAGCCCCTCGGCTTGCGTGTGTGCCCACGTCCCAGGGACAGATGGCGGTGTCCCCGATTATGACTGTCACCATGTCGGGGGAAACCCCCAGGGCTTCGGCGGTTGCCGCGGTGAGCACCGAGGTGAAGCCCTGCCCCATTTCCACGGCGCCCGAAGTAATCGACACGTGGCCAAAATCGTCGAGCTTCATGATAACGCCTGTCCCGTCGGAGCGGTACACTCTCGCCGCCCCGCCGACATGGAACAGGGAAGCCATCCCTACCCCCCGGCCACGATTTCTGCCTTTTCCCCTCTTCTCCCCCCAGTCCAGTTCGCGCGCCACCGACTCCAGGCAATCCTTGAAGCCGCAAGTGGTAATCTTTAGGCCCATGGGGGTCGTCTCATCGGCGACATTGGCGTTTGTCATGCGGAATTGGTACGGGTCGATCCCCGCCTTTTGGGCAAGCTGATCGAGGTTGCTCTCGATCGCCCAGGCGGCCTGAGGGTTCCCGTAGCCGCGCATCGCCTGGCAATAGGTATTGTTGGTGTAGACGATAGTGGTTTCGAAATGGATATTGGGGACCCTGTAGAGGGAGGAGACGGGCAGCATCATGACACTTGGCGTGGTGGCGCCCCAGGAGGTATAGGCGCCATTATCGAGGACCATTCGCATCTGCCTGAAGGTGAGCCTGCCCTCCGAATCGCAGCCCTGGATTATATGGGCCCTGGTGGACTGTCGCGGCGATAGAGCGGTGAATTCCTCGTGGCGGTCGAACACTATCTTGACCGGTTTGCCCGTTGTGTATGCCAGAAGGATGGCGATATATTCATAGGCGTGAGTATCGAGGCCGGTGCCGAAAGAGCCTCCGACCGCGGGGACTATCACCCTGGTTCGCCTGCCCTGGAGGCCCATGTCCGCGAGGGCGGCATTGAAGTCGTTTTGCGCAAGAAACGGGATTTGAGTCTTGGTGTGGATGATCAGGTTGTTCATCAGATCGAATTCGGCGATGCACCCTGCCGTGCCCATGCAGGACTGCAGAATCAGGGGGGTGTCATAATAATCTTCGACAACCACGGCCGAGGCATCCCTGGCTTTGTCAACATCGCCCGCCGTGAACTTCCACGGCACGGGGACAATGTTATCCTTCCTCGGCCTTTCTTTGGGGTCGAGTTCGTGGATAAGCGTCGCATCGGGGCGCAGCGCCTCCTCGACGCTGAACACACAGGGCAGTTCTTCATACTCGACCTCGATCAGCTCCACGGCTTCGGCCGCCGTCTCCGCATCGACTGCGGCCACTGCGGCCACCTCGTCTCGAAACTGCCGCACCTTGTCCTTTTTTAAGGCAAAGTTGTCCTTTATGAACCCGATTCGTATCTGCGGCGTGTTGTAGCCGGTTATGACCGCCCGGACCCCGGGGAGTTTCTCGGCGCGCGAGGTGTCGATATGCTTGATCCTGGCGTGGGCGTATTCGCTGAATTTGATCTTGCCGTGCAGCATCCCGGGCCTTACCAGGTCATGAATGTAGAGAGCCCTTCCCGTCGCCTTGTCCGGTCCGTCGGGCCTCGGGTGCGTCTTCCCGATGTAGTGAAATTCACTCATTTCCCTGTTCCTTTTCAGCGGCCTTTGCGATGCTCTCAATTATTTGAACATAGCCGGTGCAACGGCACAAATTGCCCGATATTCCCCGCCGGATCTCGTCGGCGCCGGGATGGGGGGTTTCGTCCAGAAGAGCTTTGGCGGACATGATCATCCCCGGGGTGCAGTAGCCGCATTGAATCCCGCCGTTTTCCACGAAGGACTTCTGGAGTGTGTGAAGCTGGTTTCTCGCACCCATTAGCCCTTCGATGGTCGTCACTTTCCTCCCCTCGATTTCGAAGGCGGGATAGAGGCAGGAATCAACGCTCGCCCCGTCGACCAGCACGGTGCAGGCGCCGCATTCCCCTTCTCCGCAGCCGTATTTGGTCCCGGTCAGGTGCAAAGTGTCCCGCAAGACCTCGAGCAGCATCTGGTGGGACTCGGCTTTAACCGCTACGGCGTGGCCGTTTACAGTGAATTGAATCCTTTTTTTCATCCTAAGACCTCCTGCCCGTCCGGGTACACTTTCCGTAAAGCCTGCTTGATCGCGCGGCCGACAATCACCCCGGTCACCACCCTGCGGTAATCCTCGGAGGCGCGCACGTCGGTAATGGGGCTTATCTCGCTCTCGACCATCGCGCCAACCCTGCCGAGCAGCTCTTTATCGATTTTTTGGCCTTCGATCGCGGATTCGGTAGCCTTCAAACGCAGCGGGACCGGGGCGACTGCTCCCACCGCAAGGCGGCATTTGCGGCACATCCCGTCTTCCATGACCAACAAGGCAGCGGCGTTGGTGAGGGCAATGTCCTGGTTGACTCGTACAGACTTTAGAAAAGCCATCCCCGTCTTGTCCGGCAAAGAGGGGATGGTGATGCGGGTGATGATTTCCAGGGGGGCGCAGCAGGTTCGGCCCGGTCCCTGAAAAAACTCGCTGATGGGGACATCTCGTTTCCCGCCGGGTCCCTCGAGGGTGAGCCAGGCTTCAAGGGCCAAAAGAGGGGGAGCGCAGTCCGCGGACGGGGCAGCGTTTGCAAGGTTTCCCCCCACGGTCGCGACGTTTCGGACCTGGGGGTTTGCCAGCGCCACGGCGGCTTGGCTAAGAGCGGGCAAATTCTTTGTGAAAACGGGCTCCCTTTCGAGTTCCCGAATGAGCGTCATGCTTCCTACAGTCAGCGCTCCGGCCCCGTCCACCTCGATTCCCCGCAGCTCCTCCAGCCCCCTTAGCGAGATCAGCGCCTCTGGGCTCGCCACCCCCTTTTTTATGCGCACGATGATGTCCGTGCCGCCTGCGATATAGCGGGCCAGGCCGTTATATTTTTCCATCAGCCGGAAGGCTTCCTTAAGGGTTTGAGGCCTGTGATAATTATACTTCTTCATGGGCGATCCCCGAATGTTTCAGTTTCTGTTGTCCAAGACCCGCCGGCTCTTACGTTCGGAGCGAGGCAAAGAACCGTAGTCGACGACCTGCACGGTGGCGCTCACCAGGATCGAATGTTTGATCTGCGAGGCGATTTTGCGGCTAAGGTTTTCGTTTTGAGACGCGTCCACGCTCTGGTCTCTTTCTGCTTTTACCGTCATATACTCCTTGCCGTCGGATCCCCTTTCGAGCACGATCTGGTATTCGCAACTGATGCCCTCGGTGGCGGACAGGATTTTATCGATCGTGCGAGGATACATGTTCACGCCCCGAAAGATGATCATGTCGTCGGTTCTGCCAAGCAGCCGGTCGTGCCTTGGAAGAGGAGACCCGCAGGGGCACTCGCCGGGCAGAAGGCGCGTCAGGTCGCGGGTCCGGTACCTGATTAGCGGGACCCCTTCCTTTCTTAGCGAGGTCACCACCATTTCGCCTATTTCGCCTTCGGGCGAGGGCGCGAGGGTTTCGGGGTCGACCGTTTCAAGGATATAGTAGTCGGCCCAGTAGTGAATTCCTGTGTGATGAACGCAGTCAAGGCCCGTTCCCGGCCCGTAGAGTTCGGTCATGCCCGGGATATCGAACATGTGCTCCAACCCCAGCAGTTCCCGCATACGCGCCCGCATGGCTTCGCTCGACCGCTCGGAGCCAAAGATCATTTTCTTTAGTTTTATCTTGTCCCCGATTCCCCTGCGGTTGACCTCTTCGGCCAGCAGCAGCCCCATCGAGGCCGTGCAGCACATCACGGTGCTTTCAAAATCGACCAGGAACTGGCACTGCATATCCATGTTGCCCGGCCCCACGGGGACTGCCATGGCGCCAAACTTTTCACAGCCCAGTTGAAAGCCAACGCCTGCTGTCCACACGCCGTAGCCCACCGCTATCTGGACCCGGTCCTCACGGCTGAGTTCGGCCATCTCAAAGCAGCGGGCGAAAAAGTATGCCCAGTCGTCGATGTCTTTTTGCGTATAGCACAGTACCTTCCTCTTGCCGGTTGTACCCGATGAGGCATGGATGCGGACAACCTTGTCAAAGGGCACGCAGACAAGAGGGAAAGGGTAGCCTTCCTGGAGATCGTCGGCAGTGGTGAACGGCAGATGGCGCAGGTCGTCTAGCGAGTGTATGTCCTGCGGGCCGATACCGGCGTCAAGGAGTCGTTTTTGGTAGCGCGCAGAGCCTTTGCAGGCATGGCCAACGGTCCATTGCAGCCCTTTTAGCTGAAGGTTTTGCAACTCTTCCGCCGTCTTATATTCGGGCATGAAACGATTTGTTCTCATTGCTTACGCCTCGTTTGTGTGAGGGTGTATTTAAAAAATAGAAGGTTCAATGTGTTCGCCGAAGACCTGGCGAAACACATCGGCCATTTCACCCACTGTTGCGTAGCTTTTGCACGCCTCGACCAGGGGCGCCATGACATTTTTCTTTTCCCTGGCCGCCTTCTCCACGGCCCTTAGCGCTTCCTTTACACCCTTGGCGTCCCTGGTCCTGCGCAACTCCTGCAACCGTTCTGTTTGAATCTGCGGCCATTCTTCATTGTACTGGTGGAGCTCGACCTCCATGTCGACTCCGTCGGTGTATTTGTTTACCCCGACCTTGGTCACCAGACCCTTCTGGAGCCTTTTTTCCCATTCATAGGCCTGCCTTGCGACCTCCGCCTGGACATAGCCCGAGGAGACCGCCCGGACCATTCCGCCGATTTTGGCGACCTTGTCCATTTCTTCCAAAATCTTCTGCTCCATCTGCAGGGTCAGGGTTTCCATGAAATAGGAGCCGGCCAGAGGATCGACCGTATCCCGGAGCCCGACTTCTTCGAGCAGGATCTGGAAGGTCCGCAAAGACAGCAGCGCCGCCCGTTCGGTGGGAATCGTGTACGCCTCGTCAAACGAACAAAGAGCGGTCGTCTGAGCTCCCGACAGGGCGGCGGCCAGGGCGTAATAGGCCCCTCGCATGATATTGTTTTCCGGCTGCTGCTTTGTCATGCCCGAACCGCCCCCGCCGAAAATTCCCCTCAGAAAAAGCGCCTTTTTGTCCTGGACGTCGTAGCGCTCTTTGAGCAACTTTGCCCACAGCTTACGGGCGGCCCGAAATTTGGCCACCGTTTCCCACAGGTTTCCATAGATATTGAGGTTGAACGAAAACCTGCCCACGAAGTCCTCGGCCCGATAGCCCCGCGCCACCACGTTGTCGATATAGGCGAAGGCGATCATCAGAGCGTAGGAGATTTCCTGGGCCGGCGTACATCCCGATTCCCTGATGTGGTAGCCGCACACCGAGACCGGATTACACTTGGGCAGCTCCTTCATGGCGTATTCGATAGTGTCCCCGATGAGGCGCACTGCCGGCTCAACCGGATAGACCCAGGCCCCTCTTCCCACCATCTCCTTTAGAATATCGTTTTGCGGCGTGGCCGAAATTTCGGTCCTGCTGTAGCCGAATTTTTCCGCCACCGCCTGGTACATCGCGAGCATGACGCAGGCCACGGCGTTGATGGTCAGCCCCACGCCGATCCGGTCCAGGGGAATGTCTTCGAACGCGATTTCAAAATCGCGCAAAGAGTCCACGGCCATTCCAACCCGGCCCACTTCCCCTTCGGCCATCGGGGAATCGGAATCGAATCCCATCTGCGTGGGCAGGTCGAAGGCGACGTTTAAGCCCGTCTGCCCATGGGCGATCATAAGTTTAAATCTCTCATTGGTCTGCTCGGGAGTGCCAAAGCCGGTATACTGTCGGGTCGTCCAATCCCGGCTCCGGTATCCAAGAGGATGTATGCCGCGAGTGAACGGAAATTCTCCGGGGGCGCCCAAGTCGTTGTCATAAGAAAAGCCCGCCTGCTCCAGGTCTTCGGGAGTGTAGACCGGTTTTATCTCGATGCCGGAATTGAGCACGACTTTGTCTACACCGTTCTTTTCATTCTTTATATAGGTTGCTACTCCCATAAGATCTCCTTAGGTGGATTGGTGACCAGTCACTGCTCGTTTGATGAAATCGACGATCTCGTCAAAAGGAGTTCCCCCCGGGAAGATCCCTTCCACCCCCAACTCTTTCATGGCCGGAAAGTCCCGGGCGGGGATGACGCCCCCCACGACGACGTGGATATCGTCCAACCCCTGCTCCCGGATCATGGCCATCAGTTTGCGGCTAATAGGGACATGGGCGCCGGACATGATCGAGAGCCCTATGACGTCTACGTCCTCCTGGACCGCCTGGTTTACGATGCTTTGCACTGTTTGGTGCAGACCCGTATAGATAACCTCCATACCCGCCTCTTTCATGGCGTGGGCCACTACCTTCGCGCCCCTGTCATGACCGTCGAGGCCTGGTTTGGCCAAAAGGACCCTGATTTTTCTTCCCGCCATGGCGACTCCTTCGAAAAGGCAAAAGTAAAAAGGTAAAAGGGGTTACTCACAGAGATCGAAATGGCGCAAAATCACCTCTTTGCCTCTGAGGATGTGTTCGCGAACCAGCTTCTCGACCTCGTCGGCATCGCGTCTTCGGATGTGGGCGATCATCAGCTTGTGATCTTCGTTGCTTAGCCGCGCCATCTCTTCGAGGCTCAGCAAGACCTTTCGAAAACGATATACCGGATCTCGGAGTTCGTTGATCAACCGGATCAGTTTCGGACTTCGGCTAAGTCCGTAGAGTAGATCGTGAAATTCGGTGTTGATCAGCGTTAATTCCTCGATCCGGTCCTCATCGAGGCAGCGCTGGTATTGGTTGATCTTTTGTTCGAGCGGCAGCAGTTCCGTCTCTTTATGCATCAGGGTCGCAACTCTTGCCGCGTAGCTCTCCAGTACGCTTCGAATGCCAAACGTTTCCTCTATGTCCTGTCGTCTCAGCCCGGTAACGAAGAAGCCGCCGCCCGGAAAACGCTCGAGCAGCCCCTCGCGCTCCAATTTGTGAATGGCTTCCCGCACCGGTGTGCGACTGATGCCAAGGGCGGCTGCGACATTGATTTCAACGAGATGGCTCTGCGGCGGGAAATCCCCTCTAACGACCGCCTGCTTGAGCTTCTCGTAGGCGGTTTGCCCGAGGGATTTTTTCGGCGGCAAGGACTTTAGCCCGCCGAGCAGACCAGCGCCGGTCGTCGATTGCCTGCTCATATCTTAAAGTCCCGCCCACTTGGCGATGTTGGTCTGCAGAATTTCATGGGTTCCGCCTCCGTAGAGCAGAAACCGGGTATCCCGGTAATATCTCTGGGGCGAGTATTCCATCGAGTACGCATAGGCGCCGAAGATGCGGGTAGAAAGGTCTGCGGCCCGGCAAGCGGCTTCGGTGGCAAAATACTTGGCCATCGAGGCTTCGGCCAAACAGGGCAGCTTGTCGTCGACCATGCGGGCCGCCTTGTAGGTGAGCAGGCGGGAGGCTTCCAGGTCCACGGCCATGTTGGCGATTTTCGCCTGAATGAGCTGATATTCTCCGATGGTTTTCCCGAACTGGGCCCGCTCGCGGGCATAGCGGATAGAGTCGTTTAGGGCCGCCCTCTGGAGGCCGACGGCCAGGGCGGCGGTCATGGTTCGAATTTCGGCCAAAATCGAGAGCAGGTTGGTCATGCCCTGTCCCTCCGCGCCCAGCAGGTGATCGAGCGGAACAAAACAATCCTTGAACGCAATTTCGCAGATTTTTGTGTTCCTGGTCCCTAAAAGGTCGAATGGTTTTCCGCGGGAAAGCCCCGGTGTGTCTGCCGGGACAAAGAAAAAATTGAGCCCCTTGAATTTCTTCTCAGGGTTGGTCTGGCACAGGACCGTGTAAAAATCGGCAACCGGTCCGTTGGTGACCCAGGTTTTCATTCCGTTTATGATAAAACCGCCCGCGGTTGGAACCGCCTGGGTGGAGGCATTGCCGAGGTCGGATCCGGCCTCCGGTTCGGTCAGGCAGAAGCAGGCGACTTTTTCGCCCCTCATTGCCGGGTGGAAAAACTTCTCCTTGAGTTCCTCGCTGCCGTAGCGGAACAAAAAATTGGTCCCCATCAGCGCCTGCATGGCCGAAGTCGCCGCCAGGCTCATCAGCCCCCGCGCCAGTTCCTCGCAGACGGTGCAAAATAGGACGCAGTTTCCCCCCGCGCCCCCCTTGGCCTTCGGATACCGTATCGCGAAGACCCCCATGCGGCCAAGCTCTTCAAACAGCTCCCTTGGAAACTCGCCCGTCGCGTCGAGTTCGTGCGCCTTCGGGACCACCTCGTTATCCACGAACCTTGCCATGCTTTCCCTGATTAAGTTTTGGGCGTTCGACCTGATCATCACTTCCTCCACCCTCCCTCTACAGGCCTCTTTTTAGCTGCCTGACGAGTTCCGGGATCACTTCGCGAAGGTCTCCCCGGATACCCCAGTCGGCGACCTGAAAGATCGGCGCCCGAGGGTCCTTGTTTATGGCGAGCACGTAGCGGGAATTCAACATTCCGGCCCTGTGCTGGATGGCGCCCGAAATGCCGCAGGCGATATAGAGTTCGGGCCGAACCGACTGGCCTGTCTGGCCAACCTGCCGGTCTGCGGGTATCCAGCCTTCCTCGACCGCGACACGGGTTCCGGCCACGGCGCCGTCTACGATTTCAGCCAGTTCTTCGAGCAACCTGAAGCCCCCGGCGTCCCCCAGCCCCCTGCCGCCGGCAACGATCACCTTGGCCTCGCAAAGCTTCACTGCGTCCTTTTTTTCCCTTACGGTCTCCAGCAGCTTGGCGGCGCAACTCCTTTCGCTCACCCAAACGGGGACTGTGACCACACGGCCCGCGTTTTCGGGCCGCTCGACGGCTTCCATGACACCGGGCCGCACGGTAGCCATCTGGGGACGGGAGTAACGGCTCACAATTGTCGCCATCACGTTTCCGCCAAAGGCCGGCCTGGTTTGAAGCAGGATTTTTTCGTCCGGGTCCACCTCGAGTTCGGTGCAGTCGGCGGTGAGCCCCGCCCCCACGCGCCGGGACACTCGCGGGGCCAGATCCCGTCCGAGATGAGAGGCGCTCATGAGAAAGACCCCCGGGCGATATTTTTCGATCATACCCTCCAGCACGTCGGTGTAGGGGAGGGTGCGGTAATGGGCGAGTTCTTCATGCTCGGCGAGATAGACCGTTCGGGCGCCGTACCGGATGAGGGTTTGCGCAAGGTGTGAGACGCCGTGGCCAACAAGCAGCGCGCAGACCTCCTGGTCGAGCACCTCCGCCAGTTGGCGCGCCTTGCCCAGCAATTCGAGCGTTCCATGACTCAGTTGGCCGTCACGCCGTTCGGCAAATACCCAGATTCCCTTCCAGTCGCTAAAATCCGGCACGGTCCGGGGCAAAATATCGGACTTGAGGGCGCCCTGGCGGCACAACTCGATACAGGCGCCGCAGGAAGTGCAGCGGTCCAGCACCGAGGCCTTTTCCCCGGAAAACTCGAGCGCCCCGTAGGGACATCCCCTGAGGCAGCGTTTGCACCCGTTGCAAAGGTCCGCTTCAACCCAGACGGTCATGATTTTTTTCCTTCCTGCCCCACAGCGCCGGCCTGAGCCCCGGGCAAGACCAGGTGTTTTTCCTGCAGTTTTTCAAGCAGGGTCCGCACAACTGTCCCTGTGTCGCCTTCGAGCATCTCCGTGCGCCTCCCGCCCTTCGGGGCAAAGGTCCTGATGACATGGGTAAGAGAGCCGGCCAAACCGACCTCGCCCGTCTTGGCCCCGATGTCGGCCGCGTTCCAGATTTGTACGGGCGCCCGCTCCGCGCACGCATCGATCAGCCTGCCGATCGCGGGATAGCGGGTCCGGTTCATTTCCGCAATGACCGTCAAGACAGCGGGCAGGGGGCATTGCACCATTTCATAGCCACCCTCGCCGCGCTTTTTGACCATGATGGTCCCGTCGTCCCGTGCGGCCTCGATATCACAGGCGTATGTGACCTGGGGCAGGCCGAGGTATTCCGCCACCTGGGGGCCGATCTGCGCCGTGTCACCATCTATGGCCTGCCTGCCGCAGAGGACGAGGTCGTATTTTGCGATTTTTTCGATGGCCTTGCCAAGGGTCGAGGAGGTGGCCCATGTGTCGGCTCCGGCAAAGGCGGAGTCGCTAAGCAGGATTCCTTCGTCTGCGCCCATGCCGATGGCTTCGGAGACGATATCGACCGCCTGGGCCGGTCCCATGGACAAGGCGACGACTTTGCCTCCCTGCGCCTCCTTGAGGCGCACTGCGGCTTCCAGCGCGTGCCGGTCATCCGGGTTCATGATGCTGCCGATGCCTTCCCGCAACAGGTGTCCTGTTTTTGGGTCCAGTTTCACCTCAGTGGAATCGGGCACCTGCTTGATCAAAACGACAATGTCCATTCGTTGGGCTCCCGTGTTTTACCGATATCGGAGGCGCTGTCCGCAAAGGGCTCAACATGTCCCCTGATGCGTGACGCGGGTTCAAATCACGCCGGCCTGCTCGAGTTGTTTGATATAGTCTTCGGAATGGCCGAGCGCCTTTCCATAAATTTCCCTGTTGTGTTCTCCGAACCGGGGAGGAAATGAGAGTGCGCGGTTTTGATCTTCGAGAAACGGGGTCATGGCGGGAGGAGGGGCCAGACTCAGAGTGGTTCCGGTCAGCGGGTCGCGTGAGATGAGTAGTCTTCGTTCCACCAACGGGTCGGCGGCGACCTCGGGCACGGTTGCGATCCTGCTGATCGGAACGGAAATGGAGCGGAAGAGTTCGAGAAGGTGTTCGGAACTGAGTTGCCGGGTAACCGATTCGATAGCGCGGTTTAGAGCCTCGACGTCGTTTATGCGTCCGGCGTTTCTTTCATATTCTATTTTGTCCAGAAGGGCGAAGGGCTCTAGAGACACTATCGATTTCCACTGTCTATCGTTTCCCACGGCCAGATAGACATAGCCGTCGAGAGTCCTGTACACCGAGACCGGACAGAAGAACTCGTGGGTGTTGCCCCGTCGGGTGGTTTCCCTGCCAAAACTGGCGAAAAGCGTCAGCGGGACCGCAAGCCAGGAGGCGCAGGATTCGAACATGGAAAGAGTGAGACAGGCGCCCTCACCGCTTCTCTCCCGCCTGTAGAGCGCTTTCATCACAAGCCCGTAGGCATGTTCGCTTGAGCCCATGTCGGGGATGGGAACGCCCAGCACCTGCGGGTCTCCGTTCCGCTCGCCGGTAAGAGCCATCAGGCCCGAGCGGGCCTGCAGGATCGGGTCATAGGCTGCCTCGTTGCTGTCCGGGCCAAAGCCTGTCACCCCCAGCCAGATGATATCGGGCTTGACCGCTTTAAGCGACTCATAATCGATGCCCAGCTTTGGATAATTTTTAGGCAGTTGATTGGTGGCAAAAATATCCACCTTCAAGTCCACAATGAGCCGATGGAGCATCTTTTGGCCTTCGGGCACGGCCAGGTTGAGGGTGAGCGCCTTTTTGCCGGCGTTGACGCACAGGTAATAGGCGTTCATACGCTCCTCGCCCAAAACATTGTCGCCGACCAGGCGATTGGGATCTCCCGCGTGCGGGTGTTCGAGGCGGATTACCTGCATGCCGTCCTGGGCAAGGCGGAATGTGAGATAGGGCAAAACGAGCGCCTGCTCGAGCGATAAGACGGTGAGGTTTCTAAAGTGGTCCATGGCAATCTCTTTTGCTTGGATTGAAACGACCGGGCCGCGTTTTCATGCGTGTGCGACGCACTGCTCGATAGTTGGATACGGTATACAGTATCCAATGTCAAGAAATTTTCACCCCCTCCCTCTCTTTTAAGCGACTTCGCTTCGATATCGCGCTTCCTCTTCCCAAGCTAATCCATATAGTTGCGCCACCCGCAGCTTTTTGCCCGACCGGCGCGGTTTCGGGATTGGATAGTCGTAGCGGTATTGGGCATCGGGAAAGAAGGCATGCCCCTCGGGGAGGGCAGCGCCATAAAGCGTTATGGCGCTTGCAAAGCTCAGATCGAGGTGATTACGGTTTCTTTATGGGCTTGTCGGATAAGCATCTGCTCAAACCTCCAATCATGAAATGAAAGGAATGTATCCCATGAGAGAAGCAAAAAAGAAAATCGCAGTTCCTTCGACTGGGCTTTCCGCAGATATGCCAACCGTACAGGGCGCGACATACAACCTCCTGCGCAGGCTCGGATTGACGACCATATTCGGAAACCCGGGGTCTACCGAAGAGCCGTTTCTAAAGAATTTTCCTGAAGATTTTCAATATGTGCTTGGTCTTCAGGAAGCCTCGGTTGTCGCGATGGCCGATGGGTTCTCGCAGGCGACAAACAAGCCCGTGCTCGTGAACTTGCATACATCCGCGGGAACGGGCAACGCAATGGGCAACATCATGACCGCCTATCTGAACAAAACGCCGCTGATCATTACGGCTGGTCAGCAGACGCGGGCAATGATTCTCTTCGAGCCGATGCTAACTAATCGCGATGAAACGATGCTTGCGCGTCCCTGGGTGAAATGGGCTTACCAGCCAGTCAGGGCGCAGGACGTCCCGGCCGCGATCATGCGTGCCTATGCGATCGCGGTGCAGCCTCCGTCGGGTCCAGTATACCTCTCCATTCCGCTTGACGATTGGGATCGGCCGTCGCTCGGCGAAGCGGTTGCGCGAACGGTTAGCTCTCGCTATGCGCCGGACCCGGATCGCATCTCTTTGTTTGCCCAAAGAATTCACAAGAGCAAGAACCCGGCGCTGGTATACGGCCAGGAGATCGATCGAAGTGGTGGCTGGGATGCGGGCATCACATTCGCAGAGCAGCTTCAGGCGCCTGTTTTCTTTCCTCCCTTGCCGGATCGGGCTTCTTTCCCCCAGACCCATCCGCAGTTCCGAGGTGTGCTGCCAATTGCTATCGACCCTTTGAGCAAACGACTTCGCGGTCACGATCTGATCATCGTCATTGGCGCTCCAGTCTTCCGCTACTACCCATACATTGAGGGCGACTATCTTCCTCCGGGAGCGGAGTTAATTCAAATCGTCTCGGATCCTGCGGAAGCCGGCGCGGCCGCGGTGGGCGACAGCCTTCTAAGTGATGCCCGGCTGGCCCTTGAAGCACTTATCCACCTTGTTCCCAAGAAAAAGACACGCTCCCTGCCCGCACCGTTACATGTCGTCAGCAAACTGCCGTCTTCCCCCAATGACCCGTTGACGGCAAGAGAAGCGTTCGCAGCGTTGAGCGAACTGCGCCCGGACGAGGCGATCCTCGTCAACGAATCTCCTTCCAACGGTGAGGACGTCATTCGGTACTGGCCGATCGTACGACCGGAGTCCTATTTCTCCTTCGCGAGCGGCGGGCTGGGATGGGGCGCACCCGCGGCGGTCGGCATGGCCCTGGCACAGAAAAAGACCGGCAGCGGGCGTCCGGTTGTGGCGTTCATAGGGGATGGAGCCCTTCAGTATTCCATCCAATGTTTGTATTCCGCGGCACAACTCAAGCTCAAAGTTATCTTCATTATCCCTTGGAATCAAGAGTACGCCATCCTCAAGGAATTTGCCGTTTTGGAGGATACTCCGAATGTCCCCGGCCTTGACCTTCCCGGCCTGGATATCGTATCTGCCGCGAAAGGTTTCGGCTGCACAAGTGTTTTGACTAAAACCAAGGAGGAGATCAAGGAAGCGTTCGGCGCCGCTCTTTGCGCCGATGGTCCCACGGTGATCGTAATTCCCGTTGCTCACGAGGATCGGCCGTTGGCGCCGCCCATAAGCGACTAGCAAGTCTGTGCGCTCCTGGCTGCTGTTTCTCTCTATTTTGTCAAAAGGGAAAGCCACGGGCAATGTTTGCCCATCAAACAAGGTAAATCCTGGACCGGTTGCGCCGAGCCAGCACCCTCGGTCGAATTTCAAATCGAAAACGAAAAATTTTGTCAAGTTCCCGGGGCCGGTAATTTCCTGGCCCCGGGAACTTTCCTTCGCCTATGCTTATTAAATTTCCTGAAAACGTTTTTGCCGGAATTGTAATCGCAACGCAACCCGATATAGAGCGAGCGGTTCCGGGTGCATAGTCCCGCCCTTCACCCGGAACAGATTGGAACGTCAAGCTGGATATCCCCCGACGAGGCCTCCCCGAGATATTCCCGGCCCAATCCTTAAGATCGTGAAATCGATTGATGAGGCGGTGATGGGGCACGGAAAAGTGACTGACCTTCTGTCGCCCATTGTTTGGTAAGTTATTATAATTCTTGACAGGATAAGGTTCTAGCGGCAGAGAAACGATGGTGATCTTAAAGAACGCGAGGATGGCCAAACACCTAATAGGGAGTGGACAATGGCTGGGAAAAAGGCTTTCGTCGTGCTTCCTGTCGACGAATATGAAGCACTCCTCGAAGACATTGAAGATCGTGGCCTAATCGCTGAACGTCGGGACGAGCCAAAGTTGAGCCACGATGATTTCATGGATTCGGTTCGCGCTCTGGCGGATAATCCGTTCCAGTAAGGATTGGAAATCACAGTGAAAAGGCTTGCAATGGCGCTTGAAATGCACCTGTCGGGGTTAAGGGAAGACGGCCTGCCCATCCCCGAACCAACCACGCAAGTTGACTATATAACACTTGAAGAAGCGAGCTAACGCACTGTCACGGGGATACCTGGTGGGGCTGGGTCCTTCCAAAAAGTCGCGGCAGGGGGGGGGGACACCTATGTCCGTAGAGCCGCTTGCGGATTGAATAAATGGCGGAAGCGCATGGGAATCGAACCCACCTGGGAACGCCTTCACGCCCCCACACCGGATTTGAAGTCCGGGAGCCCCACCAGTGAGCTTGGCGCTTCCAAAGATTGCTAATATATATTGCCGCGGCCTATTTGACAATCCCTTTAACTGCGGCCCGTTAACGGCAACCCTTTAACTGCGGCGTAAGGCGTAGGATTAAAACCAGCCGGAATGCCGAAAAGGGAAATCGGAAAAGTCCAAGTCACGAATACGGGAAGCCAAAAGCGGTATCGGCTCCTGATGGCCGGCGGTATTATCTCCTGCTTCCCGCTCTTAGCTCCCCGCTTTATCGCCGCCTATCGCCCTTTACCGTTTTTCCGCTTCAATTTCCACCAGTTCGTATTCCCGGGTCCCGATCCCTGCCTCTTCTGCGTGGATCAACTGGTGCTCCCAGCTCAACTTCGGGTAGAGGGCCCTGATCTTATCGGGATGATGCTCTTCGCCCTTTAGACACGAGGATGGCAGGTGAGGGCTGCGGTTTAAAAGGTCCACGCATGCCTGGTCGATGGCTACCGGGTCCCGGGAAGCCGCGATGCCGATGTCGGCAACGATCGGCGCATCGGAGAAGGGGTAGCAGTCGCATGCCGGAGATATCTGGGTGAGAAAATTTATGAAAAGTGAGCGTTTTTCTTTTCCTTTAATCGCCCCGGCCGCGTACTCGGCTATCTTTTCCATTAGCCGGGTGGCGTCTTTTCCCCAATCGATAGTAAGCGCTCCCTGCCGGCAGGCGTGAATGCATTGCGCGCAGCCAACGCAAAGCTTTCGGTCGATCTGGACCACTTGGGCGGCCGAAGCGCTTGGCGCCCCAACGCCGGCAGGTCTTTCCACGATGCTTATGGCCCCCTGGGCGCATTGCTCCAAACAAAACCCGCAGCCTATGCACTTTTTGTAGATGATCTTAGGCGCAACATCGGAGTGCTGGGCCATTTTGCCCTTTCTCGACGCAGCTCCCATCGCCAGGTTCTTTAGCGCTCCGCCAAAGCCCGCGGCATCGTGGAGTTTGAAGTGGGCAAGCGAGACCAAAGACTCCGCCCGCACTATCGCCGAAGCGATCATTACATCCTTAAAGTGCTTGAGGTTTACCCGAACAACCGCCTCGTCGGCTCCATCGAGGCCGTCGGCGATAATTACCGGCGCTCCCGCCACGCTGTAGGCAAAGCCGTTTAGAAGGGCCGTATTCAAGTGGTCGACCGCATTGCCTCGGGATCCGACATAAAGGGTTGAGGTATCGGTTAGAAATGGCCTTGCGCCCGCCCGCAGCAAGGCATCGACCACGGGTCGGACCAGCACCGGACGGATGAAGGCCGTGCCGCCTCTTTCCCCGAAGTGGAGCTTTACTGCGGTAAGCCCGCCTTTTCTAACGATATCTTCAAGCCCCGCCGCCAGGGCCAGCCGCTCGATCTTGGTCAACAGGCTGTTATTGTAGGAGGTGCGCAAACTTGTAAAATAGACTTTGCTGGCCATTATGAACCTCAGTGGTTGGCGATTAAATGAACGGCCCTAATGAATCACCGGCGAAAGCAAAACGGCGATTATCCCCGCGAGGAAAATGCCGTCGAAAGTTCCGGCCCCGCCGATGGAGGCCACCGGGGCCCGCAGTTGCTTGAGTTTGTCGAGGTGAAGGATATCGGCCCCGATCAATGTTCCGAGCGTTCCGGCAAAATAGGCCGTAGGGGCCGCGTAGCTGTAATCGAAGACCATCGCCGCAAGGGCTGCGACAATCGGGGGAATCAGCCACGGGACAGCAATGCCGATTCCGGCCACCGGCCGGGCAAATTTATAGACTACGTAGACCACCGCGCCAAGAGCCAGCAGCATTCGCAGGGGGTGGGGCGAGTGCATCCAGAGATAAAGCGACAGAGCCGCTGGAATCACTGCCCCCCCAACGTTTACGGCAAGCACCATTTCGTGAGGCCTGCCAACCCTTGGCGGACGGAAACGCATTCCAAAAAAAGAAACCGTCTCCCACTCGTCTTGATCGGTCTCTATGGGGATCTTGCGGATCGGGATATTGATCAGGCTCCCGACGATGCAAAGGAACAGTATCGTTAAAAGGTAATGGGGCGGAATGCCGATTTTGGCGAATGCCCAGGAAAACAGGCCGAACTGGACCAACCCGAAGGCCGTGAAGAGCAGGAAGATAAAAACGAACGCAAAAAAAATCAGAAACGGCGGGAAAAACATGTACTCTCCTTAAGGGTTCGGCCTGTCTTCCGATGGTTACCCCCGCGCTGGTTACTCGCTGTAGGCGCCTGGTTCGATAAACTTGCCGTGGCGCTCTTTTAGGGCCGTTAGTTTGTGTACGGTCGATTTCCAAATCTGGAAATATTCTTTCGGACAATCGGGTGCGTTGTGATAGTAAAAGCGAACGGCGCGCGAGATCTTGGCTATCCACGGATCTATTCGGAATTTAAAGAGTTCCCTGTAGAGTCCCTCGGAAAAGTCCTCTGCGAAGATCTCGGCAAAAAGAGCTTTAAGGTCCTCGTATTTCGGAATGAATCCAAGAGGGGTGCGGTAAGCGCCTACTTCCTTGTGAATGCGCTGCTCGGCCCAGTGTAGCCAGACCTTCTTGGCGAGCTTATGGGTGAGAAACTGTCCCTTTTCGTCTCGCAGGAAGTAATTGACCGCATAGATTGGAGGGACTTTTTCGATACCTTCCACAAATTTGATATTGTTGGCAATGTATGCGCCTATCGGGTAGCTGATGAAGTCGAGGTTGGCCATCGGCTGCGGGGCCAGCACGCCTTCTTGCCCGATGACAGCCGAGGTCGTCTCGGACTCCAGGGTGCACGCCTTGAGGATGATCCCGGACTTCCAGTCCGTGGACTCCTCTATGGGGACCGAAGTGTCGGAGTCCCTGCCTCCATAGATTATGCCCTTTACCGGGACGCCGTTTTTGTCGTCGAAGGCCGGATCGATGTTTTCGAGGTACCCCAGTCTCAGCGTGTACCGTGCGTTGCTGTGCGCGTAGGGAATCGGGACGCCCTTGTCGTCGGTTTTTCCCTCGAACCAGTCGCCCGAAAAGCTCCACCCCTTCTTCGGATGGCTCACTCCCATGCCCTGCCAGTACGGCTCGTTGTCCGGGCCGGTAAGAACGTTTGAAAAAATGATTTCGAGCCCCGGAGTCTGCAGGGTCTTGAAAATGAGCGGGTCATCGACTGCGTTCACATCCTTTATGATGCCGAAAATGCCGTTTTCTACGTTAACCGCTCTAAACTCCCCGTTTATGTTGCGAAAATAGGCGATGTCATCTCCGATGATCTTCTCGCCGGGAAGCATCGCCGTGGCAGTCTTTCCGCAGGCTGAGGGAAATGCGCCGCAAAAGCAGGTGGAGCGTCCTTTCTTTTCATTTTGAACGGACATGACAAACATGTGTTCGCACAGCCAGCCTTCTGTCCCGGCGAGTTTAATGGAAAGGCGCATCGAGTGTTTCTTCAGGCCCACGGAGTTTCCGGCGTACTGGTTGTTGGTCGAAAGCACGATGTAGTCGTCGAGATCCTGGTAAATCCGCCTCTTGTCAAGCTCTATGCTGTTGCCGTTTTCATCCAGCCGTCCGGCGCTGTGGACGAACCGGAAAAATCTCTCTCCCGGCGCCATGAGCCGGAAATGGTCATAGCCGCGGCGATAGAGCAGATCTTCCGAGTGGCCGACATAGAAGGAATCGGTTATCTGGGCGCAGGCTATCGAAAAGGGGCTCCGCGTCGGCCCTTCGCAGCTAAGCTTTACGATCGCCTCCTTGCCCTTCATGATACCTTTGAGGATCTCGCGCACCTCGGCCAGCCCCTCTTCTCTTTCTTTCGCCAGCAGCGCGCCCATAAGGGGAACGAGTTCCTTCGATACGAGATTTTTGGTCGCCCCCGGCGCTCGCCCCTGGTCGTTATAGCCGTCGTAGTGGATCGTGTGGCCTTTTTTTGTCAGAGGTTTTTCTTCCCGGGTTTTAAGGGAATTTTCCCGGATGTATTCGGCGTCCTCGTTGCTGTCGTCACACATATAAACGGAATCGGGTTCGCAAAGCTCAGTGTATTCGCCCACGAAATTGAAGAGGGCCTCGTTTTCGAGGTCGGTCAGTTTGCGATAGCTCTCCGGGGACATCTTGCTCTTCAGAAGCGGTGCGAAGTGATTTTGATCAAGCTTTGGCATGATTCGATAGTCCTTCCTGTGTGAAGTGCCGGTCTGCGATGAAGTAAAGCATGCACGGCCTCAAAAGTTTTTCCCGTAAATGGATAACACGGCGTCAAGCAGTGTCGTAAAGCTCGGCTCAACGGGCGCTAAGGCGCCCGTTCCCCGGGAGTCGGCGCGGCAGATGCGAACACCCCGGCACCCTGCGTTTTCCGCAGCCAATATGTCGGTCGCACTGTCGCCTACAAAAAACGTCTGTCCGGGCTCAATTCCGGCAAAACGGCATGCGGCAAAAATCATGGCAGGCGATGGCTTGCGGCATTCGCATTTTTCATCGGGACGGTGGGGGCAGTAAAAAGCAGCCTGAATGGCGCCGCCGCATTCCTCGGCCCGGCCAATCACCGCCTCATGAATTTCAAAGAAGTCCTCCCACCCGATCAGACCTCGATTGATACCTGATTGATTGCTGATCAGAATGACCCCGACCCCCTTTTGCTCCAGAAGGGCCAAGGCTCTAAGAGCGTCCGGGTAAAAGCTGACTTCCGCAAGCGTTTTCACATAATCCGCCCGATTTACATTCAACACGCCGTCACGGTCTAAAAGTATGAAACGGTCGTATTCCGCTTTTGCCGATTTGAGCCATGCGAGCATTTTTACCCGTCCATTGGGTGGAATCCAAGAATAAACTCCGATCGAAACGAAAAAATGTGTATATTATAACGATATGGCAAAAGTTGAAAGCATGTTGAATACTCAAAACAAGCGTTTAGCGTCCTATGCTGCCCACAACCGATCTCGAAAAGCTGCAGGATACACTTGGTCACAGGTTCCGGAACCAGGAACTGCTTTTGCGGGCCCTGGTACATCGATCTTTTGCGTATGAAAACCATGAGCTCCGGGAGGATAACGAAACCCTGGAATTCCTTGGAGATTCAGTTTTGGGGTTGGCGATAAGCCATTTGCTGCTCGATCTTTTCCCCGGTTGCGACGAGGGGGAGTTGTCCCGGTTGCGCTCTTCGATCGTAAACGAGCGGGAGTTGGCGCAGATAGCATCCGGCCTGAACCTGGGAGAGTTTCTCCTGCTGGGAAAGGGCGAGGAGCTCTCCGGGGGGCGCCAGAAACCCTCTCTTCTTGCCAACGGGCTCGAAGCTGTCCTTGCCGCCGTTTACCTCGATGGAGGCCTTGACGCGGCGTTGCGCCTGGTGCGAACGATTTTTAGCGATTACCTCGAACATAAAGAGGAAGAATTCCTGCTCAAAACGCTCGATAAAGACTACAAAACCCACCTCCAGGAGATCACGCAGGCAAAGTTGAAACTCACCCCGGTTTATTCCCTCGAATCCGAAAAGGGACCCGATCACGACAAGACCTTCTTTATGAGGGTGGATATAGGCGAGCAGGTGTTGGCTTTCGGCGCCGGTAAAAGCAAAAAAGAGGCCCAGCAGGAAGCGGCCCGAAAAGCCATAGCCAGAATTGAGCAAGACTCCGAGATGCTTGACGTGGATGTTTCCTGAAAAAATGATCTATCCGGTCTTCCTTCCTCACGCCGGGTGTCCGTTTCAGTGCGTTTACTGCAATCAGCGGGTAACCGTTTCCTGCGCCGAGCGCGGGAGCGCTCTTGCAGAATTTGTGCGCTCGCGCCTGGCAGACTATGCCGGCCAGGTCCAAATCTCCGGGATTCCCGGCGAGATCGCTTTCTACGGCGGCACCTTCACAGCACTCCCGCCTGGTCTTGTCGACGAAATACTTTGCGCCGCCTCGGTTTTTGTCGACCGGGGAGTCTTTACCGGCGTGAGATTTTCAACCCGGCCCGATTGTCTCGACATAACCGTCGTGGATATGCTCTCGCGATACCCGGTGCGCACTGTCGAACTCGGTGCTCAGAGCCTTAGCGACCTCGTTTTGCAAAAAAGCGGCAGGGGATATCTTGCGGAGGCGGTCGTTTCCGCGGCCAAAAGGATAAAACGTAAAGGGTGGCGACTGGGGGTCCAGCTCATGGCGGGCCTGCCCGGCGATGACCCGGCCAAATTTATGGAGTCGATGCGAAGGGCAATAGCGCTCGGAGCGGACTTTCTTCGCATCTACCCAACACTTGTCCTCGAGGGGACAGAGCTTGCCAGGGCCTATAGACAGGGCCTCTACGTTCCCCTGAGTTTGGATGAGGCGGTGGAGTTGATTTCTCCGGCCTACGACCTGGCGCTCAGGGCCGGTGTGCCGATTATACGAATGGGCCTTCAAGCCGACCCCGCCCTGGAAAAGCCCGGGGTCATATTGGCAGGTCCGTATCACCCGGCCTTCGGCTCTCTTGTGAAATCGCGCTGGTGGCAAGAAAGGATTGACCGCCATCTCAGCTCGCTTGGCGAGATTTCGGGTGAGGAGATGATTATACGTGTTGCGCCCAACCGGGTGAGCGACGTTATTGGACACCGCAAGTCCAATCTGCTGCACTGGAAATCGAAATGGTCCGTCAGTGCGAAGGTGGTTGGAGACGCGGATCTTACAGGGATTGAAATTTTATGGAAAACAAAGAGTTCAAATCGGGATATATCGCTATAGTTGGAGCTCCAAACGCCGGAAAGTCCACGTTGCTCAACCAGATCCTGGAGCAAAAAATTTCCATTACGGCGCCAAAGCCCCAAACGACAAGGAACCGAATTACCGGCATACTGTCCGGGGCCGACAGCCAGATCATTTTTGTCGACACCCCCGGAATTTGCAGGGCCAGGGACGAGTTTAACCGCGGACTGGTGGAAACAGCGCTTTCATCGCTTAGAGAAAGCGATGCGGTGCTGTTTATGATCGAACCCGACTCCGACCGGTCCATAAACGAGTTCATACTCGAAAACCTCCGGGGTATTTCCACCCCCGTAATACTTCTCATAAATAAAATTGATACCCTTGCAAATAAGGAAATGCTTCTGCCGTTGATGGAATCCTGGCGAAATCGCTTCGAATTCCGGGCGATAATCCCGATTTCGGCCATCCAGGGCGACGGGACAGCGGATGTTATTTCCGAAGTCGCTCGCCTTTTGCCCGAAGGTCCGCGCTATTATCCCGAAGATTACGTTACGGACCAGCCCGAGCGCTTTTTTGTAGCAGAACTCGTACGGGAGCAGATTTTTCGCCTGGTAAGCCAGGAGATCCCTTACGCGGTTGCAGTCGTCGTGGAAAAATTCACTGAAGTCCCCGAAAAAAGTCTCATCGAGATAGAGGCCGCGATAAACGTCGAGCGAGACTCTCAGAAAGGCATCATAATAGGCAAGGGCGGCCGGATGCTAAAGGAAATAGGTAAACAGGCCCGCCTGGAAATAGAGACTTTTCTTGGCTGTCACATATATCTGGGGCTTTTCGTGCGGGTACAGAAAAACTGGCGAAAGGACCCGAGGGCGCTGCGCGAATTCGGATATCGCGAGGGCCGATAAAAAAACAAAAATCATTCGCCTAAATCCAGCGCAGGGCCCCCGTCCACGACCGGGCTCCGCCTCGAAAAGAAGCGGGAAGCGAGGAGCGGGAAGAACCGCGCCCCGAACCGTTTCATCGTTTATGGGTGTCACGAGGGGACATGAAAAACCGCTCTGAAATGTAGGTTGGGGTGAGCAGGCGAACCCCAACACCCTGACCTTTTCATTGATTTGGGTGTTCCAGGGTGACAGGTGAGACAGCGGTGGATTTTTTGCACCCTTTATTTCGTCCCGCCGCTATCCACTACCAGCACGCCAGACCCCTCCAGCCTGTCCTCTTTTAGCCACAAAAGAGCCCGGTTCGCTTCCCGCAGCGGGAAAAGCTGAACCTGCGGCTTAACAGGGATCTCGGCTGCGATGCGCAAAAGCTCCTCCCCGTCCCGGCGAGTGTTGGCCGTTACGCTGTGAATGTTTTTCTCGTAGAAAAGGTGGCTCTCATAATCCAGCTCCGGTGTCGGCGACATGTAGATGCCGGCAAGTGCTAAAGTTCCGCCTTTTTTCAGATGCTCCAACGCCAGGGGGACCAGGCCTCCGGCCGGCGCAAAGATGATCGCGCTGTCGGCGGGAGCGGGCATATCCCCGGGGTCTTCGCCCACCCAGTTAGCCCCAAGACTTTTAGCCAGTTCCCTATGTTTGGCCCCGCGCGTACACACGTAGACCTCACACCCCATGGAAAGCGCAATCTGAATGACGATATGGGCAGAAGAGCCGAACCCGTATAGCGCCAGCCTCTGTCGGGGACTAAGTCCGCTCCGTTTCAGGCTGCGGTACCCGATTATGCCCGCGCATAAAAGGGGCGAGGCCTGCTCGTCGGAAAACACCTCGGGGATGGCATAGGCGAACTCTTCATTTACTACGGCCAACTCGGCGTAGCCCCCGTGTTCGTGATAGCCGGTAAACCGGGAGCTCTCGCAAAGATTTTCCTTCCCGGCCCTGCAGAAATCGCATACTCCGCACGTTTTCCGAAGCCACGCGATGCCGATCCGTTGTCCTGTCTTAAACCTTTTTGCCCCCGGCCCCAAACGGTCGATCACCCCCACTACCTGGTGGCCCGGAATAATCGAATGTCCCTGAAAAGGCAGCTCGCATTCGATAACGTGAAGATCGGTGCGGCACACACCGCATGTTCTTACCCGCACCCTCACTTCGCCGGGGCCGGGGATCGGGTCCGGGAGGTCCATCCATTTAAGAGGGGCCGATTCCACCGACGCGCACCCCTCGAGCACCATCGCTTTCATGACGTTCCTTTCATGGGTAAAGGTTATAGTATTTCCCACTCACCCACTCACCGATTCAATACGCTTTCATGCTGTTCCTTTCATGGGATAAAGGTTATAGTATTTCACATTCACCCATTCACCGATTCACCGATTCACCGGCCTAATACGGTTGATTTGTTTTTTTAAATTCTTCATAATTGCCCAATTCAAGAAATGCAAGGGGAGTCCAATTGTCCAACGGAAACGATGCCAAAGATGCGCGGCCCCGCCGGGTCCCGTTTCCCGTAAAAATTGCCGCGTGGGTGGTTGGAATCGCGCTTTGCCTGGCGTTGCCGGTAATGGTCGCGCTCCATTCCCCCTCGGTTCAAAGAAAAATCATTACGGGGGGTATAGAGCGGATAGAAAAGGCCACTCATCTCGAAGTGAAAATCTCTTCCTACCGATGGGAGAGCCTTTCGAGCGTAAGTTTTACCGGCGTAAAGATCGAGTCCCGGGGCAAACGGGTTCTTGACTGCGACGATGTCCGCCTTGACTACGCGCTCTCGGTGGAGCGGCCCTATATTGTCATTAAGGAAGTTGACCTCAAAAGGCCCTTTCTTAAAATCGAAAGAGGCGCCGACGGCCAATGGCTCGTTCCGAGCTTTTCCGCGGCGAAAAGCGATAAGACAGAAGAGCCGCCCGGCCGACCGCCTGCCTGGACTCGCTTTCAACTTCCACGGATAAAGATTCACGCGGGCACGATCGAGGCCGTCCAGCAGGGAAACACCGTTTTGAGCATCAAGGATTTTTCGGGCGCGGTCAATCTGCGCGCCTTGGGGGGGGCCGGCGGGCCCAAATTCCAGATGGAATTTGGCAGGATTCATGCCCGGGCCTATACCGGCCAATGCGGCACATGGGACTTGGACGGTTCCGCTTTGCTCGACGGACAGAAGTTTTCGGCTCAAAAAATAGTGCTATCCGGTCCGAGTAACTGCCGGATTTTGGTCCGAGGAAACTGGAACATCGACCACCCGCAAAATGGGGAAGCAAATCTTTCCATCTCCAACCTTTCCGCTGGCGATATCCCGGAGCTTGGACCTCAATTGGGTGGCCTTTCGTCCCTTTCGGGGACCATCGCCATCAAGAGGTCGCAGGGCAAGTGGACCATCGAGCCCGATGTCGCAACGGACATCGGGGCCATAAAAGGCGTGTTGCGGGTTGAAAAAACCAAGGTCGGCCCTTACGCTGTAGCCCTCGATTCCCGTTTTTCCGATTTTAAAATCCAAGCCTCACGGGATTTACCCGACTCCAGACTAAACGGTTGGGTGAAGATCGCTGCGCTCATGCAGGGACAAACCCTGCTTAAAGCCGATTTCAAGGCCCACCTGGGCCCTTCGACGGTATGCGCCAGGAAGGTCGAGCGGTGTGACCTTGGCGGGACATTTGAAAACGGTATTCTAAACATCGTCTCCACGCAGGCGAGATGTTCCCTTGCCGATTTCCAGTTCCAGGTAAACGCCGACTTGCGCGGTCTAACGGATACCGACCACAAGGGCGGGATACGGGCGCAAATCAGCCTGATTCGGGGCAACCTGGATAAGCTCGACCCCAGACTCCGCTATAAAATGGCCGGAAAGATCGGCCTCGATGCCCATTACAATCCGGGAAACTTTACAACCCCCGGGCTCTGGCAGGCCAAAATCGATACAAATCTCGGGGTTCCAGGGGTTCTATCCCTTAAGGGAAGCGTAGCCTTGGACAACCGAGTGGTAAAAGGGGTCTATGACCTGGACCTTGTCGACGCCCAAAAGCTTGGAGTGCTTTTCGCAAAGTGGCAGGGGAAGGGCAGGGTGGTCTCCAAGGGCTCATTTAACGGAAAATGGCCAGATTTACTCTGGAACGGGGAAATTCGCTCGCCCCGATTTAGCTATGGCAATTGTCAGGCCGACAGGCTCTCCATTAAGGGCAAGGCAAGTATCGCCGGAAAAAACGATCGGCGGCAAGTCGCGGTGAGCGCCCAAAACCTGGTTGTTTACGGCAAAAAGTTTGCCTCCGTCAATCTCGATCTTGACCAGCACGATAATTCGTGCGGTTTCAAGGTAAGCGCAAACGGAATTTTCGACCGGGGTAGCGCCAGGTTATCCGGAAATCTCGACAGGATTTGGGACTTCCCGCACCTATCGGTTTCGACCCGGGGTAGCCTTGGCTGGAAAAAATTAAACGGCGCGGTGGATGCAAGGTTTGAGGTCGAACAGCATGGGATAAAAGTCGATTCCGCATCTTTTCGCTACGGCGACAGTAAAATTTCGACCTCCGGCGGCGCCATATCCCAAACGAGTGTAAAACTTCCTCTGTCGCTGGACTCTATCGATGCCGCAAAGATCTCCGGACTGCTCGGTCTAAAATCCCGCCTTGGCGGAACGATTTTCGGGCGCCTCCTGGTGAGCGGAAGGCCCGACCATCCCGAATGCACGCTCAGCCTCCAGGGAAAAAACCTGTTATTCAACAGGGAAAAGATCGAAAACCTCACCCTTACGGGCGGCTATGCAAAGCAAATCTTCTCCGTCCAGGGAACGGCCAAGGCCGCCGGAGTAGCGACTCCGATGGTGATTTCGGGCAAAGTCCCCGTCGAGCTCAGCCTCGCTCCGCCCCGCCTGGAGTTTATAGCCGCGGGGAAACTCGATTCCACTATTAAATTTTCCGGCCTGCAGGCTCAATCGATTCTGCCCTTTGCTCCCGTCGTATCTCAAGCCGGCGGACAACTGGACGGAAACATCCGCTGCTCGGGAACACTGCGAGAGCCGGTTGTAAACGGCGCGGGGACCTGGAAGGACGGCGCCCTTGAAGTAAGGCTCTGGCCGCACCTCGCCCAGCACATTGAGGCTCAGTGGAGCATGGACTCAAAGGGCCTATACTTTACCGGGGCCAATATATCTCACCTTGGCGGAACGGTGTCGGTAGCGGGCCGGATAGATTACCCGGGCTTTAAGACCTTCGCTTTCCAGGCCGAGGGAAAAGACCTGGATGTACCCGACATTTTCGGAATAGAAGGAAAAGCCACCGGCCATGCCGAAATTAAGGCGACGCCCGAGACCGCGGAGTTAACCGGCGTGCTTCATGTTGCCGCCGCACACCTCGATCTTGCCAGACTCGAAACCAATATCACCCAGGAAAAGACCATCCAGGTCGTCGAGTCGAGTGGAAAGGGCGATTTGTTGGTGCTAAAAGGCATCCAGGGTCCCAATCCGCTGGCAAACAAACTCTCCTTAAATCTTGCAATCGATCTGCCGCCAAGCGGTTCCTGGGTCGCGGGAGACGGACTCAAGGCTGAAATAAACGGGGGCATCAAACTCCTCAAAAAGCCGGGAGGTCCCTTGTTGGTCGCCGGTGAGTTGCATGCTCTACGAGGGGTCTATTCCTTCCATGGTAAGGAACTAAAAATCGTCGAGGGCTCGGTGATATTCCCCGGCGTTATTCACACCGAACCCCGACTGCGAATTGTCTGCCGCAAGGATATTAAGGATGTGACCGTGCAGGCGCTGGTTTCGGGCCCGCTCAAACAGCCCAAACTGACGCTAAGCAGCATTCCGGCCATGAACCGGGTAGATATCGTGTCCTACTTCCTGTTTGGACGTCCGGCGGGAGATCTTAGCTCGGCCCAGAGTTCCCAGTTGCAAAGCGGGGCTTCCGCGCTTCTTGGCTCCCAGGGGTCAAATATTGTAAAAAGCGTTCTGGGAAATTCCGTTATCGCCCCGGACACAATCGGCTACCGCAGCTTCAACGACGATTACAATCACATCTTCAGCTTCGATCAGACCCAGGTCAATGCGGGCAAGGAGACCGGAATCGTCGAGATGGGTAAAGACGTCACTCCAAACCTTCATGTGGTCTATGGGCGGGAGGTGGAGAACGCGCAAGGCAACGGCAATGAGGTCCAGGTCGAATACCGGGTGAACAAGTCCATGTCTTTTAGCTCTCAGGTCGGCGGGGAGCAGACGGGGGTCGATGTCTTCTGGAGACACGATTTCGGAAAGTAAATATCGGGGAAAGGGGGAGTTTTTTCCATGAAAATGAACGACGTGCGCTCTATGGCCAAAAATCTTGACATAAAGACGTTCGGCAAAAGCAAAGCGGCGCTTATAAGGGAGGTTCAGCGCAAGCAGGGCAATTTCGACTGCTTTGGAAGCGCCGGGGACTTCTGCGATCAAAACGATTGCGTCTTCCGTTCGGCCTGCCTTTCTAAAAAATGAAGGAGAAAACCATGAAGGGTATCGCAGTTCTTGCAGTGCTGTTATTGGCCATGCTCGGTGGCGGCGCCGCCACTTTGCGGGCCAACCCCATGAAGGTGGGAGGATTTAGCAAAGTATCCGTTGCCGATAAGGACGTGCGAAAGGCGGCGGCTTTTGCCGTCCAGGCCCAAGCCAAGGCTATGCGCGGCCAGGAGAAAGGAGCTGCAACCACGCTAAAACTTGTAAAAATCCTCGCAGCCGAAAAACAAGTCGTTTCCGGAATGAATTTCCGGCTTGAGCTCGGGGTGAAGGTAAACGGCAGGTACAAGCGAGCCGAGGCTGTCGTTTGGTTACAGCCGTGGAGAAAACCAAACCCCTATGAATTGACCTCCTGGAAGTGGACCGAAAAATAAGAGGCCGATGCGCCAGTCGCCTTTTTTTTAAAATCGTCGAGCGCCTCCTTTACGGCGTTACCGCCACCGCTATCCGGGACACTCCGGCCTGCCTCACCGCGTCCATGAGGTCGATCACCTTGCCGTATTCGACCGCGCGGTCCGCATTTATGACCACGGAGACCTCTTCGCCCGCCTTGGCTTTTGCCGCCAGGCGAAGGGCGATGTCGGCCGCGGAGTCTACCTTGTCCTTATCGAAATAAAGCTCGCCCGTTTTCGTCACACTAAGGGTCGCCAGTTCCTTTATCTCGTCTGTTGCGCTTGCCGCGTGAGGAAGGTTTACCGGCAGTCCCTTTTCCACGGTCATCGAAAGGGTCGCCACCATGAAAAAGACAAGCAGGAAAAACATCGTGTCGATCATCGGGATGATCTCGATGCGAGGTTTTTTCCTGAGGGTTCGGGGCAGTCTCACGGCTTAACCTTTCGATCCGGCAAGGGCTATCTCAAAGCGGGTGGCGTAGGTTTCGATCGCCTCGGCCTCCCGCTCGATGCGCGCCAGGAAATAGTTGTACGGGATGAGGGTGATAACGGCCACGGTAATGCCGGTGGCCGTGCACACGAGCGCCTCCGCCACCCCGCCGGTCACTGCAACGGGTTGGCCAAGGCCCGAGCACGCCATGACATGGAAGGAGTTGATCATGCCGATGATCGTTCCGAGAAGCCCCAGGAGCGGGGAAAGAGTTATGATGGTGTCAAGGGCCGGAAGACCGCGTCGCATGAGGGAGAGTTCCGACACCCCGGCGGACTCCATGGCCCCCGAGGGCTCCAGGATGTGGGTCATCCCCGTTTTCAGCACGCGCATGACAGGAGACGTGTCTTTGTCCGCGATCTCCATCGCCTCCTCGGTCCGGCGCGCGCGGATAAGCGTTATGACCTCTTCTGCCCGGTGGGGTCTCTCCATTCGATAAAACAGGAAAATCCTCTCGATTATGATGGTCACCGATATAAGCGAGCAGACCGCAAGGGGGACCATCATCCATCCCCCCTTTATAAGCGCCTCCAACATTTCACTTTCCTCCCGTAATCTTTGCTCTTGCCTGGTATCCATCCGGAAATTTATCGGTGGACACGATAATTCTTGTAATTCCCTTCACACGAGTCCACTTACCCCTTAGCGGAGAACCGCAAGAAGGGACGTGGCTCAATCACCCCCCTTTTGCAATAACCCGCAATAGGGCCAGGCTCAATCACCCCCCTTTGCAAAAGGGGGGCAGGGGGGATTTAGAGTCTGTTCGTACAGAACAGATAAAACTCCGTCCATGTTCTTAAGAATATCGAGGTCGCGAGGTCTGAAAAAGAGTGGCTATCCTGCCTCGGTCATCCTCGTGGAAACAAACTAACGGGCATCATTGAGGCGAAACCTCACCCGTACATCGAAAAAACTCGAAACGGGGGCGCCGTCCTTCTTAGCCGGGGAAAATCTCCACTTTTTGACAGCCGCAACGGCCGCGCCGTCGAAATCCTCACTGCCGCTGGTATTGCGTACCGAAACCGATACGGGGACACCGTCGGTCCCGATGAGAATACGGACAGTGACAACCCCTTCGCGCCCGGAGCTTCTTTCGGAAGCCGGATAGACGGGCAGGGGCCCGGACCGATATCCTGCACCCGTATAAGCCCCGCCCCCCCCCGTGCCGCCTTGGCCTCCGCCTCCGTAGAGAGCGCTTCTCCCACCCGCGGCGCCTCCGTCATTGCTCCCTTGTGGCCCATTTGCGCCCGGCGCCTGGCTTTTTGCTTCCGTCTCGCTATCTCCCCGCGCGGGCAATGCCACAGAAGTCGGAGTCGTTTCTGCGGGTAAAGCCGGGGGGAGTGGCTCGACGGTTCGCATCCGCTCCGGAGCGGGCTTGGGACGACTCGGCCGCTTTTTTACCTCTCGCTTTAGCACCTGCGGCCGGGGTTTTACCTTTGGCTTAACTTCGGGCTTTTTTGCGACAGGAATGGGCGAAAGCTCTTTTTTTTTAGCCGCGGCCTTAGGTTTTTCTTCGGCCTTGGGGCCCGCCGGCGCAGCCCCCCCGGATGCCGGTTGCAGTCCGCTCCCCATGCTAAGAATCTTTGGCGGCTCGATCTCGATCGCAATCGGAGGCGGCGCCGGCGGAGGCGCAATCCGCCCCGCGACCAGCCCGGCAAGACCGAGCACAGCCATATGAAGTAACAGGGCCAACAGGGCCGCTTTTACGTAGGGCTTCTTCATTTTTGACCGTTATTTCAATAAAGTTCCGGCCGTCTCAACTGCAACGCCGGTGCTGCCTAGCGCATGGACCGGCACGAAGGTCTCAACCATCCGTCCGTCATGTTCGAATTGCAATCGCTTGAGCGTAACGCCGTAGAGTTCGTGAAGATGCTTCTCGGTCATCACCTCGGCCGTGTGGCCAAAGAGATATCGGCGCTCCCCAAGCATGAGCATGGTCATATCGGCCACCGCCCGGGCGTGATGCGGATGATGCGTTGTGAAAACCACGGTCAGTCCCTCCTCACGGGAAAGACGGTGTATCCAGTCGAGGATGACGCCCTGATTCCTCAAGTCCAGCGCGGAGGTCGGTTCGTCGAGGATAAGGATATCGGCCTCCGACACCAGAGCCCGGGCAAATATCACCAGTTGCCGCTGCCCGCCGGATAATTCGTGGAAAGGCCTGTGTGCGAGATCGGCGATGCCGAACCGGTCGAGGGCGATAAGACAGGCTTTTTCATCCTTCATGGAGGGCTGGGAGAAAAGGCCGACCCGCCTGGCCCTTCCCATAACCACCATATCCAGCACGCTATAGTCGAAAGTTACCTGGAAGAGCTGGGGGACGAAGGCCGTCCTGCCATGGACTTCGATTGATCCGGCTGCCGGCCGCAAGGCCCCGAGCAAGACCTTGAGTAGTGTGGTCTTCCCGCAGCCGTTTGGCCCGAGGAGAGCGAAAGTCGAACCGCGTGCGACCTCGGCCCTGTAGTCCTGGAAGACCCAGCGGGAAAGGCTATACCGGTGACCAAGTTCGTAGAATCTGACAGCGATATCACTCATGTTCCCACCCCTTTCCCTGTGTCTTCCAGAAAAGAAAGCAGACCACCGGCGTTCCGACGAGCGCCGTGAGAATACCCACGGGCAGCTCCGCTTGAACGATGGAGCGCGTTACGTCATCGAGGCCCAGGACAAACAGGGCGCCGAGTAGCGCGGCGGCCGGAAGCAGGCGGCGGTGGTCGGGTCCTACCAGCATCCGCGCGCAGTGGGGTACGACCAGTCCAATCCAGCCTATCACCCCGCTTACCGCAACCTGAGATGCCACTATCAGCGACACCAGCGCTATAACGGCCCACCGAAGCACGCCCACGTTGATACCGAGCGTTTCGGCATCGAGATCTCCTAGCGACAGCAGATTGATGCGCCAGCGCAGCAGCATCAAAACGGCCCCGCCGCTCAGGGTGGGGATGGCGATCATGAGCACTTTCTTCGTATCGGCCCCGACGAACGTTCCAAGCAGCCAGTAGACCATGCTCGGCAATTGTGAATCCGGCGCGACAAACTCGATCAGTCCGACCAGGGCGATGAAAAAGGCGCCGATAAACACTCCGGCCAGCACCAGGGCCATGCCGCTTGTCCTGTTCGCCAGCCTGGAAAGAAAGTATGTGCAGACCATGGCCGCAAAACCACCGGCGAAGGCAAGAGCGATGACGCCTATCGGCGGCAAGTCGAACAGCATCGCCATGACTCCGCCAAAAGCTGCGCCCGAACTCACCCCGACTATATCGGGACCGACAAGGGGGTTGCGCATCATACCCTGGAGCGCGGTCCCTGACATTCCCAGTCCCATGCCGGCAAGCGTTGCCAGGAGGACACGCGGCAACCGGACGATCTGAACGACGGTCAGCTCCTTGATGTTCCATGGCGGGTGAGCGGGCAAGGGCACGGGCAGGGCAAGATGAAAAAGAATGTCCGCCGCCCGCCCGAAAGACATGGGATAAGCCCCCAAGCAAAGCGATGCAATCATTGCGAGCAGCACTCCCACTCCCAAAAGTACGGGGACAGCCCACCCATGCTTTCTCGCGGAGGAAACCGTTTCGGACTTCGCCTCTTCGGTCGCTCCATTTTCAGCCAAGGCAAGATCGGTCATTTCGCTGGTTCCTTTTTCTCAACGGGCCGGTAGTCCCTGGTGAAACGCTTGTAGCCGGCCGAGTCCCTGTTTTCATCCAGATGCAGTTGCGCATCGATCCGATCATCGGTGATGTGGTAGCCGAATTGGTGCAGGAGGCGGTCCCGAAGCATTTTTCGAACTTTTGGCTGCAACCGGTCCGGATGGACGATTTCCGCCATCCAGCGCACCCACATCGGCTGAAATATCAATCCGGCGAGTCCCCCCGGCCCCGAACCGGGCATCCTGTAGACGCGCTTTTCCCGGACAGCCTTTAAACCGCGCCAACGCGGGTCTTTCATGAATTCTTTGGGCCCCTGCGTTGCAAATGGGGGCTCCTTCACTCCGACAAGGAAGATATAGTCAGGATCCATGGCCAGTATGCGCTCGGCGTCCTGGCGCTCACCGGTCCAGCCCTTCGATGCATTCCTCACTGCGGCCGGGGGCAAATAGATTCGATAACTATTCAATACCGACTTGACATACAGATGGTTCCTGTTGCGAGTCATGCTTCCCATTATGAGGACCCCGGGCCACTCGGGTATTGTCGAAGGGCGAAGCTCATTTTCCAGGTCTTTGAAAGTCTGGAGATAGTCGGCGATCAACCGCTCGCCCTGCTGCGGGTCGCCAAGGAGCGCGGTCATAACGCGGGCTGTGGCAAAGATCTCGTCGTCCCAGTTTTTGCCGCGTCCGCAGCGTACGCACAGAGCCGGGAGCCCGGCGCGTTTAAGGAGCGTGGCCGGGCCGCCGCCTATGCCCAGGTATGCGCCAGGATTAAACGCCATCAGTTTTTCGACTTCGGCGTACGGGCCGTGCGCATACGCAGTCGGCTTCGGGTCCCAAACTTTATCGTCCTTTAGCACTTTCGGATATATCCAGCTTATCACCTGCCTGGCGAACCATTTGCGCGCTGCGGCGCCGCCTCCGTGAATCAGCACGCCGGGTGCGCGGGTATCCTCGATGTATTCCGGTGCGCTGATACCCCAGGTGAGGGCTGCGCCGCGAAACGGCAGCGCGACGCGCACCGGTGCGCCGGAAGCGTCTACTACTCTCCTATAGTGGTTCGGAATCGGGAATTTAGGGCTTGGCCGAATCAGGGCCAGAATCACGAAACCGATGCACAGGAAAGGCCCAAGCCAAGTGAGTTGTCCAACAGTGTGTTCAATGGTCTTTGGCACCGGCATCCTTTCCGAGCGCGGCGTTAAAACCGCGTGTAAAACGTTCGCGGCCGGTGGCGTGGAGATTTATATCCATATTCAGTCAGGCCTCGATTCCATGTTCGCCCGTGCGGTAGCCGAAGGTCATACTCCGCCCTTACTCGATAAAAAACGAAGCCTTCCCGAGCCTTCCCAGAACTTCTCGGGAGCTATCGGGAACTATCGAGGGAAGGATTCATCCATCTGTCCTTCCCCCTCCTTCAAAGGCTCACAACTAAATGGTCTTGAGTTAGAAGTATTTGAGCGTCACCGAAAAATGCGCGACCAGGGGGTCACCGATCCAGCCGCCGGGCATCCAGTAATGGTTGTCGGTAATGTTTGAGACATTCAGGCGGAAGATCGTTACATGGTCGTAGACCCTTGTCTCATACCGCGCGCCCAGGTCGAAGGTTGTGACCGGCGGCAAAAGGTACATATTCGCGCGCGTACGGGTACTGTAGTAAGACCACCAGGACCCCGTATGATAAGTGCCAAAGGTGAGTGTCAAGCCAGGCACTTTGGGAATGTCGTATTCCAACGACGCTTTGATGATCTGGTCGGCCACGCCGGTCGGCCATGTTCCCACCAGTTGCGGAGCGTTGGCGTCATCTGCGATCTGAGCGTGTTGAAAGGTGGCCCCGCCGAAAATTCTAAGATTCGGCAGGATTTTTCCGGTCGCCGTGAGTTCGACCCCCTTGGTGTCGGTCTGTCCGGACTGTACGTAATAGAGCGTTGCCGGGTCGACGTAGGAATTTGCCTGTTGGAGATCAAACCATGCGACCGTGAGGAACAGCCTGTCAAACAATGTCGCTTTAGCGCCCGCTTCATATTGATCGTCAACGCTTGGGGGCATTATAACCCCAGCGTTTTTGACGGGTAACCCGTTGTAGGTGTCCGGCGCGGACCCGCCCGGCTCGAGCGCTTGCAGGTAACTAAAATAGGTCGTTACGAACGGTATGGGCTTAAACATGATCGCTGCCGCCGGAGTGGGCTTCGACTTGTCATATTGCGAGCTTATTCCCCCCGTGTTGAGGTTCAGGATTGTTTCATCCAGGTTCGCTTCGTTCACGCCGACGAGCAGAGACCATTTGTCGGTGAATTTGATTTCGTCACCGGCGACCAGATTCGTGTAGTCGAAAGAGTAGTATTTGGTCATGGGCAGCGTGTCGATAGCGAAAAACGGTTCAGGGACCTGAGCGGGGTTGTTGATATAAAACGTTCCCGGTATGTTCAAGGTGGCGGTGTGATCGGGATTGGCGAACACAACCTCCCTCGCATAGGAGACCCCCGTCGTCAATTTGTGGGAAATAGGCCCGGTGCAAAAACTGCTGTCCAGGTAGCCATAGGTAGAGGTGTTGTGGAAATCGGCATCGCCGATCTGATAAATGCTTTCCTTATAGGTCCCATTGCTCCAGTTGAAGGTGTTTGCGTTCACATTGAGCCGGTTATCCGAAGAATATTGCTCCCGGACCGCGGCGCGGAGAGTAAAGGTATCGTTGATATTCCACTTGAGTATTGCGCCGCCCTGCGTGTACTGGTCCTTTTCAAATGACCACTGCTGTCCGTAGAGCTTATACGGGTCGATCAATGAGGCGTTTAGCGAATTGAGCGGCCCGTTGTTGGTGGCGGCGAAAGAGACCTGCATCCCCTTTTGGTCGTTATAGTAGCTTGAAAGGTCCAGGTCCAGTTTTAGCCGATCGGTGGGCGCCCAGTCGAGCGAGCCGCTCAGGAGCCACTTGTTTAGGGTCGAGTCCTGCAAATAAGTTTGGCCGTCTTCCGCGACAGCGTTAAAGCGAAAGCCGAGATTCCCGCTTTTGTCGAGCGGGCCGCCGAAATCCCCGTGAATGTATCTGTCCGTATCCTCTGTATAGCCCACGGTTATATTGGCCAGAGGCTGGTCCGGAGCACGCTTTGTGACATAGTTGACCACCCCCGCCGGGGAGCCGATCCCATACATGAAACCGACAACGCCGGTCATGATCTGGACAGCTTCTTTGTCCTCGATTGGCTGAAACGACCCGTACATCGGCAGGCCGTCCTGCAATACCAGGTTGTTGTAGTAGCCCCGCATGTAAAAGTTGTCGCCCAGCCGGGAAGATGGGATGTAAAGCTGCGTGTAAGGGTCGTATTTCCAGACGTCATTTATCGATGTCACCTGTAGATTGTCCATGAGATCCGAAGACATGACGCTGATGGAGTAGGGTGTGTCCTGCAGTTTTAGGTCCGGCCAGGGGCCGACGTTCTTGATGGTGTCCACAATGTATCCCGCTTCCGCACTGCCCGGCTTGGGCGCCTTGACGGTTACCGTGGTGACAGGTACGTTTTTCGTCTCCGGAGGGGCGGTTTTCGCCTCGGGTCTCTCTGACGCCTGTCCGGTCTCACTGGTTTGGGCCCTGGTTGCCGTTGGCTGCACCGCTTTATTCGATTGTGCCCCGGCTCTTGCGCCACGCCTTGCTCTCTTCGATCTGGCCTTGTATTTTGCCCTTCGCCTTGCCTTCTTTGAATGGGCTTTGGTCTTAGCTCTTCGTTTTGCTTTCCTTGTACGGGCCTTCTTTTTTGCCGTCCGCTTTGCCTTCTTCTTCGACCGGGTTTTTGAACTCGCCTGCCCCTTAGCCGTAGCCCCCGCCGGGGAGGCGACAGTATCCGCAGGACCCGCATAAGCCTCCCAAGGCATGCCTGTTCCCGCAAAGCACAACCCGGTGACCAACACCGCTGAAATCCACAACCATCTCACTTTGCTTAGTCTTCCGCTCATCATTTCTCTCTCCTTCTCCTCTTTTTCCTGTTTGGATCCGCTTGCACCTGCGCGCTACTTAACGAGTCCAAGGCCTATAACCGCCGCCCCGGGGAAAAAATCCCCCCCCCCCGGCCCCGAACCACCAATGGCGCGCCTCACTCGATTCCTCCCGAAATCGAGCGATAGGAATTTCGGTTCAAAACTTGCCCGATTAGCTGCGCAGGGCTCCTGCCATCCCACGGTCCGCCACGTCCCGACTAAAGCCGGATCGGTTAAACCCGGGGCACCCCTGTACTCCGCAATCCTGCGCTTCACCACCGCAAGACAAGACTCAAGCTTTTGCCCCCTCCAGGACAAAAACCCTTGTTCACGGCGACGTTTATTTATCTCGTAAGGATAGCAAACACTCCATCATCGGATTCGATGGCTGGATAATCGACGTCCAATTATCCTTACGAAGCGATGGCGGTCCCCGCCGCAGGCAACCTGTTAAGCTTCTACTGAAGATGTGCGGATTTTGTAGTCTTTGGAAAGTTTTCCGGGGAGCTAAAAGCCTCAATCGAAGGGTTGCCCGTGCCCTAAGGTGTTTTGGCTCGCAATTTCATAAAAGCCCGGATGCGCCGGCCCCTCGGTTTACTCCGAGCGGAGCGTTTCTCGTTTTACGGCGCACCGATCGTTTCCATCTCTGTCCCGCAGTGAAGCTCGCATATATTTTATAAAAGCTAAAATGTAGCGATAAACATACAGAGTGAATGTATACACGTCAATATAAATGTTAAACAGTGCAATGGCCATCGCCTTCCGCGCATGGTAGCCAACCTGCCGGTCCAGAAAAGTTAAGCCACAAGGGCTCTACTGCCCCTGGGGTTCCCCGGGGGCTTCCAGCCCCTTTATTTCGCCTTTTAAAAATTCGCCTAAAAGCGCCATTAGCGCGTAAGGAATGCGCACCAGGGAAAAAAGCGGAGAATGAGAGGGATTTGGCTTTATGAGCCTATTGGTGGGAAGAAAATAGACAACGAGGGCCATGGCTGCGGATACCGGCAAAACGGAGTCCGTGAGGCGTGGGTGGTTTCGAAATGTTTTTTGACAGCGGAGCGTCCGTTACCGGTTCGACCACCGGGGAGGGGCAGGGGGGGCTTGGGGTTTTTCCCCGGGTTCACTCGACAGGCGCAAAGCCACGTCTTACCGTGTTTTCGACAATGTTTCGGGAAACCATGAAGTGCGCAAGATAATCGGGGCCTCCCGCCTTGGAGCCCAACCCGGACATCTTGAACCCCCCGAACGGATGGCGCCCAACTATCGCGCCGGTGCATCCCCGGTTTATGTAAAGATTTCCCGTCCTGAAATTTTTACGGGCCTTTTCGATATTTGCCGGACTCCTCGAAAACACCCCCCCTGTCAACGCGTATCGCGTTCCGTTCGCCACGCGAAGCGCTTCGTCAAAATCGCGCACTTTTATGGCCGCCAGCACGGGCCCGAAGATCTCCTCCTGTGCAAGCGGGTCCTCGGGATCTACGTTTTTAAAAATGCACAAGGGAACAAAACAGCCGCCGCCTGTTTGGATTGTACGCTCAAACAGCGGGTATCCGGCGGTTTTCCCCATTTCGATAAATTTTGTTATCTTCTCGCGCGCCGCCTCGTCTATCACAGCCCCCAGAAAGTTTTGAGGAAATTCCACCGGGCCGATGGAAAGGCTTGCCGCAGCAGCTTCGAGCCTTTCGAGGTACCGGTCGTATATCTTCTCGTGTACTATCAACCGCGAACAGGCCGAACATTTCTGCCCCTGGTACCCGAAGGCCGATTGCACGACGTAGACCACGGCTTCATCCAGATCACCATCCGAATCTATGATAATAGCGTTTTTACCCCCCATTTCGAGAACGACATTTTTTACGCACATCGCTTTGGGTGTGATTTGATGGGCTTTGGAAATAATCTCGGCGCCAACGTCCCGGCTGCCGGTAAAAGCGATCATGGCCACATCCGGATGGGTGGTAAGAACATCTCCCAAAACGCCGCCGGGGCCCGGAAGAAAATTAAAAACCCCCGGAGGTAGCCCCGCTTCCTCAAAGAGGGTGTTAAGCATATACCCTGTAACCGGTGACTGGGACGCGGGCTTATAAACAACCGTATTGCCCGTGACTATCGCAGCCGAACTCATGCCGGTAGAAATTGCGAGCGGGAAGTTCCAGGGAGCGATAACGACCGCTACCCCGCGCGGTTCATAGAAAAGCCGGCTAGTTTCCCCGGGCGTTCGCGCCATTTCGCGCGGGACGCCGTAGCGCACCATTTCCCGAGCGTAATATTCGAGGTAATCGATTGCTTCGCAGACATCCGCATCCGATTCACTCCACGATTTACCGACCTCGATGACCTCGATGGCGGCAAGCTCAAATCGCCTTCGCCTGGCGCAAGCAGCAGCCTTTAGCAGGTACTCGGCCCTCTCCTTTGCCGGGGTGTCCCGCCACGCAGGAAAGGCCGACTTTGCAGCAGCGATTGCCGATTGGGCATCATCGATTCCGGCAGAAGATATTATCCCCGCCGTTTCATCGTTTCGGGCAGGGTTTACAGACAGAAAACGGGACGCAGTTTGAATCTTTTTCCCGCCGATTTTTACGGGGACCCGTATCGGAAAGCTCGCGCGCCTCTTCTGTAGAGCTTGCGTAAACCGCACGCGATTTTCCGGGTGCGACCAATCAAAGACAGGTTCGTTTGTGAAAACGACCTTTTTTGAGAACCGCTCGGCGCCGGCATCCCCGGCCTTATGCGACGGAAGCTTTTCTGCCGGGTTTTGCAGCAGTTCGGCCCTTGAGAGCCCCTGAGAAAAGGCAAGCCTTAGGAAGGACTGGTTCGCGGTATTTTCCAGAAGCCTTCTCACCAGGTAGGACATCCCCTGCAACATCTCGCCAACGGGGCAATAAACCCGAACAGGGAGACCCGCCTTTCGAAGAGCGTTTCGAACGGGCTGACCCATTCCGTATAAGACCTGAAATTCCACGTGCTCATCGGTTGCGCCCAGTTCCTTTGCCGTCTCGGAAACTGCGGCTATCGACCGGATGTTGTGCGAAGCGCACGCAAGCTTTAAGCAGTCCCTGTTTTCAAGAATTATCCCGGCAAGCCGCTCGAAGTTTGCGTCCGTTTCGGCCTTGTCCGTAAAAACAGGCACAGGCCAGTTCTTTTGCTTTGAACCGATGACTTCCTGGTCCCAGTAAGCCCCTTTGACCAGCCGGACAGTAAAACTGAAATCACCACCATCCGCCCATCGAATCATGTGCTCCAGATCTCTTTGGCTCTCGCGCAGGTAGGCCTGGATAACTATCCCTGTGTGCGGATAGCGGCCGAATTCGGCCTCTTCCATAAGGCTTCGGTAGAGGGCGAACGTAAGGTCTTTTATGCCATGGTGTTCCATGTCGAAATTGATGAAAGCACCGGCCTTTATCGCCCTGCGCAAAATAGGCCGCAGACGCTCTTTTGCTTTTTCGATCGAGTGGTCGAAAGCGCAACTGCTCATCTGTGAGTACATGGCGGAGGTTTTTAGCGAAACGTTTAGCCGGGGAGAGTGTCGCCAATCCGTTCTCAACGCGGCCCCCGGGGTTTTAACTTCCGATGGCCGCGCCGATGCCGCGCCCGGTGGCGGAAGTTTTTCCTGTATGCCACCCAGATACTCGAACAAATGGAGATAGCGCTCGAGATAGTCCTCGGCTTCCCTCTCGGATACCACCGCTTCGCCAAGAAGGTCTATCGAAAATGCAAATCCCTCGGAACGAAGACCCTCCAGCACGGGAAGGGCCTCTTCGGGCGAAGTCCCGGCGATGAACCGGGCGGCAGTTTTTCTGATATTTCTGCCAATGGCCCGGGCAACTATCCTGGAAGTCATCCAGGTTGGCGCCACATATTTGATCCCCCAGTTAAGAGCGGAGGGGAAATGGAGTTCGGGGTCCGAAAAATACTGCTGCAGGTGGCTTATTACCTCACTCGTGTCCCCAAGGGAGGGGAATACATCGATAAAGCGAAACATCCGGACTTTAAATGGCTCATTGTTCATGCACCATTCAAAAAGTTTCCCTGCCCAGTGGTCTCTGCTAAATAGTGACTCGGTTTCGCTCTCCATCAAATCGTAGAGGCGATAGCCCGTATGGCGAATCCTGCTTTCCCTGTCAGACATCTCTTTTGTGTCTTTCTTTTCGACCGGTCTTTTTCCATCCGGTTTTAGCCTCCCTGTTCGAGGCCTTTGCGCCGGGTATTCCCAGATGATGCGGTTGGACGATAAATGAGCCCGCAGAAGCAAAAGAGGGGGGCGAAGGCTTGGATTTCCGGGCGGGATGTGAGATTTTTTCGGCCAGTTCCTGTCGGATAGCCGGAAAGACGATAAACTTTGCCGGAATCGACTCGACAAGGAAAAGATGAGGTCCTGCGGCAAGTATCGAAAGCCTGCTCCTTGTGGCCTCTTCGGCAAGAATTTCAATCAAAATTGGTGACGTATCGGTTCTTTTCGCGATCCGCAGGGCAAATTCCTTTTCGTCGCAAAGAGGCAGAAACCGGCGGCGGGTGGGCCTAAGACCGAATTCTTGAGCGGAAGCCAGATGTTTGGGCTTAAGTCCGAAATAGAGCCTTTTGGGAACGAGAGGCGCGGGTAAATAAACCGCCGGGCCGGCTTCAGGGCGAAGCCGCAAGAGGCCGCCCTCCAGTAGGAAAGGAAGCTCCAGGCCCAGAAGCGCCAGTTCGCGGATCGTTGATTCGCGAACAAACCTTAGCGCACCATCCTCTTGGAGCGCCCAGTAGAATTCCTTCCAGGGCATAGTGGAGTCAGGATCCCAAAAAAGGCCGTATTCTCCGGGAGCGTGGCTGGCGATGAAACCAAGGGTTTTGGCAAGTGTCCCATGTCGATGTTTTAGCATATTCGCTCAAGGATAAAGTGAACATTCATTATAAGACATCTTCCAGATAGGTTCAATTGGCAAAAGGATTCTCTTCGTTAAACCAATGAGAGTTCGAATGGGCCCCGAGGTAATCGGCATAGCCAAGCTCACTTCGCAGTTCTTCAAAGATCCCAAAAAACCGGTCCCAGGCCCCGGGGCTTAAGAAACTGCCAAGATGGCTGCGCATATCTTGTTCTACGCGGTCATTATCCAGAAGTATATTGTCTACGTCGAACAGGAACACGATGTAACGGGTTTTGGTCATGGTTTGCCTTCCGGGGGGGAGGGGGTTATGCCAGGGGGCCGTGTTTTCCGATGAGCTGGTAGGCTTTTTCGGGCCCCCAGCTCCCCGGCCGGTAAGAATACAGGGGCGTAACGTTTCCCGGGACCGCGTCCACAACCCGCCACTGGGCTTCGATGCTGTCCTGGCGGGCAAAAAGCTCGGAAGAGCCCTGCATGGCGTCTCGCATGTCATCTGCTGCCTGGCGCACAAAGGTCAGCTCAACGTCTTGACCGGCCATCCGCTCTCCCGGTTTTTTAACCCGCATCCCCATCGACATGGTGATGTCCGGCTGGAGGCGACCGGCACGATCTCCCCGAAGGTCTCCCGGGGCGGACGCTTGTACTCGACCAGGAACTCTGTCACGGTAAGGGGCAACTGCCCAACGCCAGTTTTCGATTACGAGCTTAACGGTTGCAAATGTTTCCACCGTTGCGCCGGAGCGATCCCCTGGTTCGGAGCGCTAAACTGTGGGCAAAATCCTTGCCATACCCGTTTGATAGAATAATTTAAACTGGGTAAACCCCCGGCTTTGCCGGGGAGACTCTCAGAGTTTGACATTTCCGGGAGTATGCGAAAGCCTCCCTCTTGTGAACCGCTCAAAGTTTACAAAAGGAAAGGCTTTCGCGTGGACGATCGACAAAGTCCAAGCCACACCGTACGGGAC